>JAZOCW010000015.1:0-7091 GCA_045596705.1 Acutalibacteraceae bacterium | reverse complement strand
AGCCGTCATAATCTTTACCGAACCCAATCACATTTCTCCCGGCGGCGTGACGGGTATTGCATTGATACTGGATTATCTGTTTGGCCTGCCTACGGGACTTATGGTGTTGCTTATCAATATTCCGCTTATAATAGCGGGGTTTATCGCTTTCGGCGGCAGATTTATAATAAACACAGCTATTGCAACGGTAATACTGTCTGTTACGCTTGACGGCATGAGATATATTGTTTCCCCCTATTATACCGACGGCATACTGGCGTCGCTATTTGGAGGTATAATGATGGGTGCGGGGCTTAGTCTGGTGTTGCTTCGCGGTGCTACTACGGGCGGCACCGATATAGCCGCTAAGCTTATAAACAAGCGTTTTCGCTTTGTGTCGATGGGCAGAATAATACTGCTTATGGATTTTGTTATAGTGGTTGCCTCGGCGATAGTTTATAAAAACTTTCAAAGCGCGCTTTATTCCATCGTGTCGCTTTATGCTTCCTCACGCGTTATCGACAGCCTGCTTTACGGCACCGACAGAGGAAAACTTATGCATATTATAACCACCAAGCCGAATGAAATATCGTCTGCTGTGTTTGCCGAGCTTGGCAGGGGAGTTACCCACGTAAATGCAACAGGTGGTTATACCGGTGAGGGACGCTCGCTTCTGCTTTGCGCTGTTCGTCCTTTTGAAGTGTCCGCATTACAAGGAATTGTTAAGAAAACAGACGAGAATGCATTTGTGGTAATATCCGATGCCGGTGAGATACTCGGTGAAGGATTTAAGAAAAATGAATAAAACTCTTGATTATTATAAAAAAATGGTGTATAATCGCTTCGTGATTTCCACACGCCGGTGTGATGGAATTGGCAGACGTAGTGGACTCAAAATCCACCGGTAGCGATACCGTGCCGGTTCGAGTCCGGCCACCGGCACCACAAAACCCGATATTCTTTGTAGTATCGGGTTTTTATTTTAGTAAAAAACAGGAGAAGATTATGAAAAGGATAACAGCAGTTCTTTTATCTTTATTGCTTTCTTTGTCGGTTTTGTGCGCCTGTAGCGACAAGGGCGACGGAAGCACCCGCATTTTCGACTATAAAGACCTTTCAAAGTATGTTAAGGTGGGCGAATATAAAGGTCTTCCTTTAAGCAGCGATAACGAAGAATTTACAAAGATAATACATCAGATGCAGGATGACGCTATGCAAAATGCCGGCTACGGCGATGAGGTGGAAATAGCCTCCGGCAAGGTCGAGGACGGAGATACCGTACATATAACCTATGTCGGCAGAATGGACGGCAAAGAGTTCAGCGGTGGATCCTCCGGTGATGACGGAATGGATCTTACCATTGGCTCGGGAACCTTTATCGACGGCTTTGAATCGGGGCTTATCGGCGCTGCTGTCGGCAGCACTGTTGTGCTTGATCTTAAGTTCCCTGACCCCTATCCTAACAGTCCTGACCTTGCAGGCAAACCGGTTGAATTCACGGTCGAGGTGCAGAGCATTACCCGCACCGAGTATCCTGAGCTGACCGATGAGATAGCCATAAAACTCGGTTATGAAAGCCTTGATGTATATAATGCAACAGTATTTGTCGATGCGGCAAAATACTATCTGTTCCAAACTGTTGTAGATAACTCTGAGGTATTAGAGGTTCCTGCTGCAGAGCTTGAAATGTTGGTAGATGTTGAGGTTAAGTCATATATCGAGTATGCACAGATGAACGGTGTGTCATTTGAAGATTTTCTCGGTTACTATAATTTAACCGAGGAAGAGTTTAAATCACAGTTAGGAGATAATATTAAAACCACTGTTATGCCCGGATTCTTAACGGTATATTATATTGCCGAGGCTGAGGGATTATCAGTAACAGACGAGGAACTGGATAAGGCTTATTCCAGCATTGCGAAAGAAAATAATACCGAAGAATCTAATATCCGCGAGCAAAATCCTGAGGGTATCATAGAATATGATCTCCTCTACACTAAGGTTAGAGATATGCTTTTTGACAGCGCGAAAATAGAAAACAAGTAATAACGTTATTAGACAAAAAAATAATATTTATTTATGCCTTATTTATTGACATAGCATAAAAATTGGTATATACTGAGCATAAAGTTGAATGAGTGTGGTCGGTTTGGCTGCACTTTCGGGCTTTATAATAAAGAAAGGCTTAAAAACCCGTCTTTTAGGCGCACATATATAATTCAAATTTATATATGTGCGCTTTTTTTATAGGTGCCCGTAAAAAGGAGAGATAGTATGCTTCATATTATTGAAAGAACCCAAAAAATTAAAGGACTAAAGGAGCCCAAGGATCTTGTCGGACTTGCCGATATGCATCTTACATATATTGACGGCCGTGAGGATGCTTGGACACACGAAATGCAACTGGGACGCTCACATATGTTCCCCAACGGCGACCGTTGCTTTAGAGAAATTCGCGAATATATTAAGAAGACCCGGCCGGATATCGTGGTAAGCGCTGGAGATATGATAGATTTTCCGTCCTGGAAGAACATCGAAACTATAGACGATTTCTTTAACAATGATTGCAAAGAATATATGTACGTTTTCGGAAATCACGATTGGAACTGCCACAAGCGATATAACGATGTGCACCATTGGCTTGAAAATGTTCCGCGCTTTTTCCCTGTGCTTAAAAACAAAAATCCCGAGCTTCAGGTAGTGGATATCGGCGGTCTTCTGGTTGTAGGAATAGATACCGGTTCCGACCGAGTATTCCCCGATACGGTTGCACAGTTCAAAGAGGTTGCTGCTCTCGGTAAGCCGATGATACTCGTAATGCACGTTCCGTTCTACAGCGAAAAAACCTGTGAGATTTTAATGCAAACCAGCAACGTCAATCGCGGATATCCGCTCATTCTCGGAATGCCTGAGGAGTATTATGATAAAGCCGGCCATGATTCTTGGCTCATTCCAAATGAGGCGACAAAGGAATTTGTCAGAATGATGCATGACCCGGATGTAAATGTAGTAGCATCCTTGTACGGCCACGTTCATTTTGAATATCAAGCACATGACTTCCTCGCGGAGGATGAGTATATGCCCGGCAGAGTTCAGTACGGTCTGAGGCTGTCAGCTCCCCAGTTAAACGCAGAGGGCGTCGTGTTCCTGCTGCATTTAGTTCCTGATAACGATTAAAAAAGGAGTAACCGATATGATCCATATTGTTGAAAAAACACTAAAGATAAAAGGGCTTAAAGAGCCGAAGGACGCCGTTGTTCTTGCCGATATGCACTTGACTCTTGCGGACGAGCGCGAGGATGAATACGGTCTGCAGCTTCAAAAAGAACGTTCTTATATGTTCCCCAACGGCTTAAAATGTGCCGAAATGATAAAGGAATATATAAAAGAGACACAGCCTGACGTTGTTATCGGTTGCGGTGATATTATTGATTTTCCGTCGCACAAGAACCTTGAGTATATCGACGATTTCTTTAATAATCATTGTAAGGAGTATGTTTATACCCTCGGTAATCACGATTGGAATTACCCCAAAACCTATAACAGCATCTACAATTGGCGTGGTAATGTGCCGAAGTTTAATGCCGTTTTAAAAGACGGAAATCCTTATGTTCAGGTTGTTGATCTCGGCGAGGTTTTGATAGTCGGAATTGATACAAATACCGATAAGATATTCCCCGAAACCATAAAACAGTTAAAGGAAGTCGGCAAGCTTGGCAAGCCTATGATCCTTGCTATGCATTGCGCTTTTTATACTCCTAAAACAGCCGAACTGATTGTCGACGTTCAGCCTCAGGATATTTTGCTTGCCGTCGGCGTTCCGCTCGAAGAGGAGGAAAAGGTCAAGCACTGTAAGACCTGCTTGTGTGATGCGAATTCCGATGAATTTATCCGTATGATGTATGATCCCGATTTCCCGGTTGTAGCATCCTTCTACGGTCACGTTCACTGTGAGTTTAAAGACCGTGATTATATCTCTGTGGATGAATATATGCCCGGAAGATATCAGTACGGCGTACGTATTTCCTGCCCGCAGCTGACCGATGAGCCTACGGTAGTTCGCATACATCTTGTGCCTGATAACGATTAAATTTAAAACCCCGACGCATGTCGGGGTTTTGTCATATATATCCTTTTTTTACTCATATTATGGAGTGAAAGGGGAATCAGTATGCCGACAATATATTTAAGTCCGTCCACGCAGGAATTTAATATTTATGTGAACGATAATCAAAGCGAAGAATACTATATGAATCTTGTAGCTGATGCAATGATACCGTATCTCAACGCATCGGGTATTAATTATGTCCGCAATACGAAAGAGATGACCGCCGCTTCGTCTATCCGCCAGTCCAATGAAGGTAATTATGATCTGCACTTAGCACTTCACTCTAATGCAGGGGGAGGAGATTTTGCAGGAAGAGTGCAGGGCGTTGAGGTGTATTATTATCCCTACAGCCAAAACGGAAAACGCGCCGCTGAAATTATAGCCGATAATTTGCGGCTTATCTACCCCGACCCGACCAAGGTCAGGACGATAGCTACAACCTCGCTGGGCGAGGTGTCACGTACCCGTGCTCCCGCTGTGCTTATTGAGTATGCTTTTCATGACAATCCCGAGGACGCTGATTGGATAAGAAACAATATCGACCTTTTGGCGCGCTATACCGTACTGGCACTTTGCGAATATTTCGGTATACCCTTTAATATGCCGCAACCCTTGCGCTACGGCACCGTGAGCACTCCGGGAGGCGGCTCGGTCAACCTGCGCTCGGGCCCCGAACTTGACTCACCGGTTATAGCCTCGGTGCCAAACGGTGCAACGGTTGCTATATATGCTGAGGTGCCGGATTGGTATGTAGTGCGTTATAATAATGCCGATGGTTATATGAGCAAAACGTTTATAACGGTTAATTAAAAATGAGGGCGGTTTGCCCTCATTTTCCTCTTGAAGTGACGAGCCTTTTGAGATATAATAAATTGAATATATATATCATTCAAGGAGAATGTAGATTGGAACCTATTATAAACGATGGCTCCTCGGTAATGACCGAGCAAAAAATATATATGCAGCGTGTAGCGGACAAGCTTGTAAGTACATACTCAGTTGTTCCTAAAGCCTGTGTTGAAACCTACGGCTGTCAGCAGAATGTAAGCGACAGTGAGCGTATGAAGGGTATGCTGCTCGGAATGGGCTATGAGCTGACAGAAGATGTCAACCAAGCCGATTTTGTCTTGTTTAACACCTGTGCCGTGCGCGAACATGCCGAGGCAAGGGTATACGGCAATCTGGGTGCTCTCAAGCATTGCAAACGCCGCCGTCCGCATATGATAATTGCCATCTGCGGCTGTATGGTACAGCAACAGTCGGTATGCGACCGTATAAAGAAAAGCTACCCGTATGTGGACCTGCTTTTCGGCACCCATGTTCAGCACCGACTGCCTGAGTTTGTGTATAAAAGACTCTGCGGCGGAGACCGTATCTTCGAAATATCCGATAGCGACAATACTATAGTAGAGGATGTACCTGTCCACCGTGACGGTGACCTTAAGGGCTGGCTTCCGATAATGTACGGCTGTAACAATTTCTGTACCTACTGTATAGTACCGTATGTTCGCGGCAGGGAACGCTCCCGCGCTCCTGAAGAGGTCATAAAAGAGGCTAAGGAACTGATAGCCGCAGGCTTTAAGGAGATAACGCTACTCGGTCAAAACGTAAATTCATACGGCAAGGGTGAGGCTCACGGTGTTAACTTTGCGCGCCTTTTGCGAATGTTAAATGACCTTGACGGTGATTTTAAGCTTCGCTTTATGACCTCGCATCCCAAGGACTGCACCGAGGAACTGCTCGATACAATGGCAGAGTGCGAAAAGGTCTGCCACAACCTGCATCTTCCCATGCAGAGCGGAAGCGACCGGATACTTAAACTGATGAACCGCCACTATGATATAAAGCGATATCTTCATTTGATAGATTATGCGAGAGAAAAAATGCCCGACATCTCGATAACGAGCGATATAATCGTCGGCTTCCCCGGCGAGACCTATGAGGATTTTAAGGAGACTGTCGAGGTCATAAAAAAGGTTAAATTTACTTCGCTGTTTACCTTTATCTATTCGAAGCGCGGCGGTACACCCGCGGCGGTAATGGAGGATCCCATAACGCGTGAGGAAAAGGGCAGATGGTTCTCAGAACTGCTTTGCGTGCAAGAGGCTATCTCAAAGGAAAATTACAATGCAATGGTCGGCAAAACCTACCGCGTCCTGTGCGACGGCAAGGGGAGACTTGACGGCTGTATGGCGGGACGAACCGACGGCAATATAGTTATAGAATTTCCGGGCAGTGAGGAACTTTACGGAAAATATGTAAATGTCCACACCGACGGATTATCAAACGTGCTTTACGGCACAATAATATAAAAGGAGAAATTAAAATGAACGCAATCGAACTTTCAAGACAGTTAGGTGCTGCCATTCAGGCAGACGAAAGATATGCAGCATACGTTGCCGCTAAGGAGAAAAATGACGCTGATGAAAAATTGCAGCAGCAGATAGGCGAGTTTAATCTTATTCGTATGTCACTCGAACGTGAGCTTTCCGCCGAGGAAAAGAGCGACGACCGTATCAAGGAGTATAATGAAAAGCTTCGTACCCTGTACGGCGAAATCATGAGTTGTGAAAGTATGATTCGCTTTAACGAGGCTAAAACCGCTATGGACGAGCTTGTTAATGATGTAAATGCCATTATCACAATGTGCGTAAACGGAGCTGATCCTGAAACCTGCGATCCGCATGCAAGCGGTTGCTCCGGCAGCTGTTCAACCTGCGGCGGATGCCACTAAACAAACCAAACTACGCTTTTAGGGGAGTGTAAAAGTTGGCTGAACTGTCACCGATGATGCGTCAGTATCTTGAGATCAAGGAGAGAAATAAGGATTGCATCCTGTTTTTCCGCCTCGGCGATTTTTACGAGATGTTTTTTGATGACGCAAAACTCGTATCGGAAGAACTGGAACTCGTGCTTACGGGACGCGATTGCGGACAGGAGGAGCGCGCGCCGATGTGCGGCGTGCCTTACCACAGTTGTGAGTCGTATATTGCCCGTCTCGTAC
>JAZOCW010000014.1:0-41889 GCA_045596705.1 Acutalibacteraceae bacterium | reverse complement strand
GGTCCTTTTTCTTATCGTTGTTTAATTTTCAAGGTCCAGTTGCGTTCCCTCTCTCAAGGGCGCCCGATTATAATACCACATCACTTCCCCCTTGTCAACACTTTTTTTACACTTTTTTTAAAAAAATTTTTGCGTCCATTTTTACCCACATTATATAGTGTTATGTATCTATTATGCGGCACAAGGGAATACTTGTAACGGTTAAAAAAGAAAGGATGATAACATGAAAAAACTGACAAAAATACTCGCCATCGCGCTTATATATATAATATGTATAGCGCCGTGCTGTTTTTCACTATCAAAAATCGGCTCGCGCGGGGCGGAGGTAACACAAATACAGCAAGAACTTTACAACCGAGGATATTACAGCGGTAGTATTGACGGAATTTTCGGAACACAGACGCAGAGCGCCGTAAGAAGATACCAAGCCGACAACGGGTTGACTGTTGACGGAATTGCAGGACAACAGACGCTTGCCTCTTTGGGTATAAGCTCGAACGGCAATCAAAGCAGTTTTTCCTCAGCCGACTATGAACTGCTCGCAAGACTCATATCCGCCGAGGCGCGCGGAGAGCCTTATATAGGCCAGGTAGCAGTAGGCGCAGTGGTGCTTAACCGCGTCGAGCACCCGTCATTTCCCGGAAGCGTAAGCGGAGTAGTATACCAATCGGGTGCTTTTTCCTGCCTTTACGACGGGCAATTCTATGAGCCTGTAGCCGATTCAGCCTATAGTGCCGCACGCGATGCACTCAACGGAATGGATCCGAGCGGCGGCGCGATATACTATTATAATCCCGTGACGGCAACTAACAGATGGATACGGAGCCGACCGGTCATAACCACCATCGGGGAGCACGTTTTTTGCAGTTGATGAATAATTTTTGGACAAAAGTCAGGGAAAGTCAAAAAATTTTTAGAAAAAATTGCATAAAGGTATTGACATCTGCCTCCGGTGGTGGTAAATTATAGTTAGCACTCAAAGCCATCGAGTGCTAACGAGCGATTGGAGGGATGTCGACATGGAGCTTAACGAACGCAAACGCGCCATACTTACTGCTATTATACGCGCGTATGTAGAAAGCGGCGAGCCTATAGGTTCAAAGGCGCTCTGCGACATGCTTGATTTTTCGCTGTCCTCCGCTACACTTCGAAACGAGATGAGCGACCTGTGCGCACTGGGATATCTCGAACAGCCGCACACCTCTGCAGGTCGCGTTCCGACGGTTTTAGGTTATAAACTATACATTGACGATCTGATGAAGCACGACTCACTTTCAGGCGAGATGAAATTGGTTATCGACTCGCTGCTCGAGGGTGTTTCGGGCGGGATAGATGATATAACGCTGCACGCAAGTCAGGTGCTTTCGGAGCTTACGGGGTTGCCCGTATTAACATCGACAGTATCCCGCGAGAGCGATACCGTAAAACGCATAGAGCTGATGCCGGTCGGCAAACATTCGCTCCTTATATTACTTATCACCTCTAACGGAATAACCAAAAGCAAGATGCTGAGAAGTGTGGGAGCACTGAGTGTTGAATTGCTCGCTAAGTTCCGCAAGCTTTGCAGCGAGCATATAGTCGGAAAACAATTGTCCGTGCTGAGCCGTTCCTACTCTCAGCAGCTCATAGCTGCCGTTGGCGACATTTCACTTATGACTCTCACAGCTTCGCTGTTTGACATCATACACGAGGCTCGCCAATCACGGTTAAGCCTTAAGGGCGAGTCGAATCTTTTCCGATGCTACAGCCGCGACGGCGAAGTGCAAAGGCTTATGGAACTTCTGTCACAAAAGGAACTGATGCTTTCGCTAATGTCGAATGTTGATTCTCCGGTAGGCGTGCTTTTCGGAAACGATACCGAGATAAACGAGCTCAAACCCGCGACTATTGTGCTGGCAAAATACAGCACGGGCGGACACGAGCTCGGACATATAGGCGTTATCGGCCCTGTGAGAATGTCTTACGACAGGGTGATACCCAGCCTTGAGTACTTTGCTTCCCGAATGAGCAAGGTAATAAGTGATACTTTAACCGATTTGGAGGATTAAAAATGGCAAAGAAGGATATTTCCGAGGAAAAGCTTGAACAGACTGCCGAGACCCCGCAAGCCGAGGTCGCTGCAGATGAGACAGCCGCATTAAAGGAAGAGATAGAAAAACAGAAGGATCTGCTGCTTCGCACCGCGGCAGAGTTTGATAACTATAAAAAGCGCACCGAGCGCGAGCGTGTTATGACGGCAGAATATGCCAAAGCCTCGATCATAAAGACGCTGTTGCCGGTTTTTGACAATGTTGACAGAGCGCTTGCCTGCGACGAAGAAAGCGCTGAATACGCCAAGGGCGCACAAATGATAATTAAGCAACTTAGTGAGGCAATATCTAATTTGGAAATTACCGAGATAGGTGCCGTCGGCGACATATTTGACCCCAACCTGCATGAAGCGGTTATGCACGTCGAAGATGAAAACGCCGGCGAGAACACCATCGTTGAGGTTTTTCAAAAGGGTTACCGCACCGGCGACACCGTTATTCGTGCCGCTATGGTCAAGGTAGCTAACTAATATATAAAACATATTTACCGGAGGTATTATCATGGGAAAAATTATAGGAATCGACTTAGGAACAACCAACTCCTGCGTTGCAGTTATGGAAGGCGGCGAAGCCGTAGTTATCGCTAACGCCGAGGGCGCAAGAACAACTCCGTCGGTGGTTGCTTTCTCCAAGACAGGAGAACGTATGGTAGGCCAGATCGCAAAGCGTCAGGCAATAACCAACCCCGACCGTACCATAAGCTCTATCAAACGCGAGATGGGCACCGCCCACACCGTTGCAATCGACGGCAAGGATTACACCCCGCAGGAGATATCTGCTATCATTCTTCAGAAGCTCAAGGCTGATGCAGAAGCATATCTCGGCACCACTGTTACCGAGGCCGTTATCACCGTTCCGGCATACTTTACCGACGCACAGCGTCAGGCAACCAAGGACGCCGGCAAAATAGCAGGTCTCGAGGTTAAGCGTATAATCAACGAGCCGACTGCTGCCGCTCTCGCCTACAGCATCGACAAGGAAGATGACCAAAAGGTTATGGTTTACGACCTCGGCGGCGGTACATTCGACGTTTCAATAATCGAAATGGGCGACGGTGTACAGGAGGTTCTCGCAACCGCAGGTAACAACCGACTCGGCGGCGACGATTTTGACAACCGCGTTATGAAATGGATAACCGACGCCTTTAAGGCTGAAAACGGAATTGATCTTACAGGCGATAAGATGGCTATGCAGCGCATTAAAGAAGCTGCCGAAAAAGCAAAGATCGACCTTTCGGGCATGACCACCACCGACATCAATCTACCCTTCATCACCGCTGACGCAAACGGACCGAAGCACTTCGAGGCAACCCTTACCCGCGCTAAGTTCAACGAACTGACTGCAGACCTCGTAGAGGCTACTATGGGACCCGTCCGTCAGGCTCTTGCCGACTCAGGTCTTAACACCAGCGATATCAATAAGGTTCTTATGGTAGGCGGCTCAAGCCGTATACCCGCAGTACAGGAAGCTGTTAAAAATCTTATCGGCCGCGACCCGTTCAAGGGCATCAATCCCGACGAATGCGTTGCTCTCGGCGCCGCTATTCAGGGCGGTGTTCTCGGCGGCGACGTAAAGGGTCTGCTGTTGCTTGACGTCGCTCCCCTTTCTCTCGGCATAGAGACTATGGGCGGCGTTTGCACCAAGATTATTGAGCGTAACACCACCATCCCGACCAAGAAGAGCCAAATATTCTCGACTGCAGCCGACGGTCAGACCTCGGTTGACGTTCACGTTTTGCAGGGCGAGCGCGAGTTCGCAAAGGACAACAAGTCGCTCGGTGTATTCCGTCTCGACGGCATTTCGCCTGCTCCGCGCGGAATTCCCCAGATCGAGGTTACCTTCGACATCGACGCTAACGGTATAGTTAATGTTTCGGCTAAGGATCTCGGCACCGGCAAGGAGCAGTCGATCACCATCACCTCCTCTACCAATATGTCTAAAGAGGATATTGATAAGGCTGTTAAGGATGCTGAGCAGTATGCTGCAGAGGACAAAAAGCGCCGCGAGGAGACCGATATTCGCAACGGTGCAGATCAGATGATCTATAAGACCGAGAAGACCGTATCCGAGCTCGGCGATAAGCTTGACGAAAACGAAAAGAATGACCTGAACAGCGCTTGTGAAGAACTTAAGACCGCTGTCAAGGGGGATAACATTGAAGAGATAAAGACGAAGCAGGAGGCTCTCCAGCAGAAGCTTTACGCTGTATCCGAAAAGATCTATAAGGCCGCCGCCGAGGCACAGCAGGCTGCCGCTCAGAACGGTCAGCCGACCGACGGCAACGCAAACGACAATGTTTACGAGGCTGATTTTACCGACGTAAACGACGGCGATAATCAATAATGTATATACGGGCAGGGCGGCAAGTCCTGCCCATACATAACACTGGTTAACAGGAGAGTTATTGTTTTGGCAGACAAGAGAGATTATTATGAAGTGCTGGGCGTTGACCGAAAGGCAAACGACGACGAGATAAAAAAGGCCTACCGCAAGCTGGCAAAGAAATACCACCCCGACCTGAATCCGGGAGACAGTGAAGCCGAGAAAAACTTTAAAGAGGTCAACGAGGCATATGAGATACTGTCCAACAGCGAAAAGCGTTCGCGCTATGACCAGTTTGGCCATGCAGGCGTAGATCCCAATTACGGCGCGGGTGCCGGCGCGGGAGCAGGTGGCTTCGGCGGCGGTTTCGGCGGTTTCGGTTTTGACGACCTCGGAGACATATTCGGCGACCTTTTCGGCGGCGGTTTCGGAGGCAGACGCCGTGCCGACCCCAACACACCGCAGCGCGGCTCCAACACCTCGGCAACCGTCAACATCTCGTTCGAGGAGGCTGCAAAGGGCTGTAAAAAGAAGATAAATGTTACTCGCGTAAGCACCTGCTCGTCCTGTTCGGGAAGCGGAGCAGCATCCGACGGCAGCGTTAAGACCTGCCCCAACTGCCACGGCAGCGGACGGGTAAGCGTCACCCAGAGGACCCCCTTCGGCACCATGCAGACACAAGCAGTCTGCAGCCAGTGCAGCGGCACAGGCAAGATAATCGACAAGCCGTGTAAGACCTGCGCCGGCAAGGGCAGGATACGTATGACCGAGCAAAAGGAGATCGAGATCCCCGCCGGAATAGACGACGGTCAGACCATCCGCGTCCGCGGAGGCGGTGACGCCGGCATAAACGGCGGACCCGCAGGCGACCTTAATATAAGCGTCGGCGTCCGTCCTCACCCGATCTTCGAGCGTGATGGGTTTGACGTTTACTGTCAGATACCCGTAACCTTTACACAGGCAGCACTCGGCGCGGAGATAATCGTGCCGACCATTGACGGCAAGGTCAAGTTCAACATCCCCGAGGGAACACAGCCGGGCAACGAATTTAAGCTTCGCGGCAAGGGCATTCAACGCCTTAATTACAGCGGCCGAGGCGACCAATACGTCACCGTTACGGTCGAGGTTCCCCGCAACCTTTCAAAGGAGCAAAAGGAAATGCTGCGCTCCTTTGACAAAAAGGCAAACGACAAAAACTACGAACGCAAAAAATCTTTTACCGAAAAGCTTAAAGGTTTTTTTGAGGATTAATAAGAAAAGCAAAGGGACACGCTTCCGGACGGAGCGTGTCCCTTTGCTTGCTTTTTTTGTTTCTAAAAGGTATAATTAACTCATATCTTTTGGGAGTGATTATATGAATATAAATGAAACCTTGGCAAAGGAATTTTCTCTCGCACAGTGGCAGATAGACAACACCGTTGCGCTGATTGACGATGACAAGACCATCCCCTTTATCGCCCGCTATCGCAAGGAGCAGACCGGCACTCTTGACGACCAGATACTGCGCGAGATATATGACCGCCTTATGTATCTGCGCGGACTTGAAAAGCGTAAGGAAGAGGTGCTTTCCTCTATTGAGGAGCAGGGCAAGCTGACCGACGATATCCGTCGTGCGGTCGAAAATGCTACTGCTTTGGTCGAGGTTGAAGATATCTACCGCCCGTATAAACAAAAGCGCCGCACAAGAGCGAGTGTTGCAAAAGAGCGCGGTCTTGAACCTCTGGCACTTATTATACTCGAACAGGCAGAGGATACCGACCCGCAGACCGAAGCCGAGAAATACATAGACACCGAAAAGGGTGTAGAAACAGCCGATGATGCGCTCGCAGGCGCTTGTGACATAATCGCCGAAATGGCATCGGATGACGCTGTTCTGCGCCGACAGCTCCGCTTTATAATATCACGCTCGGGTATGATAGTATCACGCGCCGCAAAAGAGGGCGAACAGAGCGTATACGAAAACTACTACGATTACCGCGAGCCTGTTGGTAAAATAGCCGGACACCGTGTGCTTGCGCTTAACCGCGGCGAGAAGGAAGAATTTTTACGCATCTCACTTGAACTGCCCGAGATGGCAGGCGAAAAGGCTGCCGCCGCCCGCTATGTAAAGAATGACTCTGCCTGTGCAAAACTGGTATACGATGCCTGCACAGACGGTTATCGCCGTTTGATACTTCCCTCTGTTGAGCGTGAAACCCGCACCGCTCTCACAGAGGCTGCCGCCGAAGGTGCGATAAAAGTATTCTCACAAAATCTGCGCCAGCTGCTTATGCAGCCGCCGATAAAAAACAGCGTAACGCTGGGACTTGACCCGGCATACCGCACCGGCTGTAAGATAGCCGTCTGCGACTCGACCGGCAAGGTGCTTGACACCGCCGTAGTATATCCGACACCGCCGCAGAACAAGACAGCTGAGGCGGAGCGAAAGCTGACCGAGCTCATCAGCCGCCACAAGGTAAACACCATTTCAATAGGTAACGGTACTGCCTCGCGCGAATCCGAGGCTTTCGTAGCCGATATGCTTCCCCGACTGCCCCACAAGGTCTCCTATATGGTAGTAAGCGAGGCGGGGGCATCGGTTTACTCCGCGTCTAAATTGGCTGCCGCCGAGTTCCCTGAGTTTGACGTGTCACTGCGAAGTGCAGTATCCATTGCCCGTCGTCTGCAGGACCCGCTATCCGAGCTTGTAAAGATAGAGCCTAAAGCCATAGGCGTCGGCCAATATCAGCACGATATGCCGCAGGCACGTCTCGGCGACGCACTTTCGGGCGTTGTTGAGGACTGCGTTAACTCGGTCGGCGCCGACCTTAATACCGCCTCTGTTTCGTTGCTTGAGCACGTTGCGGGCATAGGCTCGGCGGTGGCGAAAAATATCGTTGCCTACCGCGAGCAAAACGGAGCTTTCAGCGACCGCAAGGAGCTTATGAACGTGCCTAAGCTCGGCGCCAAGGCTTTTGAACAGTGCGCAGGATTTTTGCGAGTCCCCGGAGGCAGCAATCCGCTCGACAACACCGCTGTTCACCCTGAAAGCTACAAAGCGGCAAAGGCTCTACTTAAGAAGTTCGGCGTTGATCTAAAGGAACTCTCTCCCGAAAAAATAGCCTTAGTACCATTCCCCGAAGAGGATTCGGCACTTGCGGCATTAGCAAAAGAACTGTCGGTCGGTGTGCCGACCCTTTGCGATATTATAAACGAGCTGAAAAAGCCGGGACGCGACCCGCGTGACGAGCTGCCTGCCCCCTTGCTGCGGGACGGCAAGATAATGGAGCTTAAAGACCTGAAAGAGGGCATGGAATTTACCGGCACCGTCCGTAACGTAATTGATTTCGGTTGTTTTGTTGATATCGGCGTACACGAAGACGGACTTGTTCACATATCCCAGATATGCGACCGTTTTATAAAACACCCGCTTGAGGCGGTCAAGGTCGGGCAGGTGGTAAAGGTTCGCGTGCTGTCGGTTGATGTCGCGAGAAAACGCATTTCTCTGACGATGAAAATCTAATCTTGCGCAAATGGGGTTTTTATTGTATTATTTTATAAATGAATATGAGGGGGAAACACAATGAACCGTCCCGACGGAAAGCGACTTAAAAACACCGACCCGATGTATACCGTTGCAGCTTTTGTAATGAACAAGCGCTATGATGCAATGAATATGATCACCATCGATATACCGCTTGAACCAATGCAGAAGTATTTAAACGACAAACGCAAGGAAGGACACAACTTCAGCCATATGTCGCTTATTTTAGCGGCATATCTGCGCACCGCTGCCGAATTTCCGCTGCTTAATCGCTTTATTATGAACAAACGCCCCTACGCGCGAAACGAGTTCTCGGTAGCTATGGTCGTACTAAAGTCAGGCATGCTCGATAACGGCACTATGTCAAAGATGCACTTTAATATGACCGACACTATTTTCGATGTAAACAACACAATCAACGAGTATGTTGATAAAAACCGCAATACTCCCGAAAAAAACGGCACCGAAAAGCTGATAAAAATACTGCTCAGCCTGCCGGGATTGCTTACCGTGGGTGTTGCACTGATAAAATGGCTTGACAGGCACAACCTTTTGCCCAAGGCAATCATTGATATGTCACCTTTTCATAACAGTTTAGTCATTTCTAATCTTGCCTCTATACGCACCAACCACATCTATCACCATCTTTATGAGTTCGGCACCTCAAGCGTGTTCTTTACTATGGGTAATACCCGCGAAGTGCCCCGTCGCAAGGGCGGCGAGATCGTGTTTGAAAAGTGTATGCCTATAGGCGTGGTTATGGATGAGAGAATCTGCTCGGGAAGCTATTTTGCGCTTGCATTCCGCAGGTTTAAAAGCTACCTATCAGACCCCTCAAAGTTAGAGACCCCGCCTGAGAAGGTCATTCCCGACCCTAATATATAGCATCAAAAGGGCTTGCCTATAAAGAGCAGGCCCTTTTATTATCCAAATTTTTATTGACAGCAAAGCGGTATTTTGGTATAATGCTAACTTGATAGGTTGTGTGTTTCACACAACACAAACCACTCGCGCTACGCGCAAAACAGTAAAGGAGGGTAATGAAATGAAAAGAACCTATCAGCCTAAGAAGCTGCACCGCAAGAAGGAGCACGGCTTTTTAAAGAGAATGGCAACCGCTAACGGTCGCAAGGTACTCGCCCGCCGTCGTGCAAAGGGCAGAAAGCAGCTTACCTACTAATAGTAGCTGACAGTCGGTGATATCCGATGGAAAAATTAAAACTCAACAAAGAATTCAGACGTGCATACGGCAGAGGACGCAGTTTTGTCCACCCGGGTGTTGTTACCTATATTGTAAAAAACCGGCTCGGATACATCCGCGTGGGTATTACCACGGGTAAAAAGCTCGGCAATGCCGTAAACCGCAACCGTGCGCGGCGTGTTATCACCGCCGCATTTCGCGAATGTCTGCCGCATATCGGCGGCGGATACGATATTGTGTTTGTAGCACGCGTCCGCACCCCCTCGCTTAAAAGCCACGCGCTCAAAACGGGGATGGAGTCACATTTTCGGGACGCAGGAATTTGGAAAGATTTTAATGAAACAGATACTGATCAAGCTTGTGCAGCTATACCAGAGGTATTTGTCCCCTCTGAAGAAAAATAGCTGTTGTCGCTTTATACCTACCTGTTCGGCCTACGCGATAGAGGCGTTTGAGATCCATGGCGCACTCAAGGGCAGTGCTTTAGCAGTGTGGCGGGTGCTTCGTTGCAATCCCTTTTGCAAAGGCGGGTATGACCCTGTTCCACCCCGCAAAGAGCCACACGCTCTAAACAAAGGAGAAAATAATGGGAAAAATATTTGATCTTATAAGCGTTCCTATGGGCTGGTTGCTCCAGCTGCTTGCAAGCCTCGTAGGAAACAACTTTGCCGCAGCGGTATTCATTTTTACTGTTATAGTAAATCTTGCTATGATACCGCTTACAATTAAATCTCAAAAGTCCTCGGTTAAACAGATGCGCATTCGTCCTAAACTGGACGAGCTCAAGAAAAAGTGCGGAGATGACAAGCAGAAGTACTCGATGGAGATGCAGGCGCTGTACCAGCGTGAAAACGTTTCTATGTCGGGCGGCTGTCTGCCTATGCTTCTTCGTATGCTCTTTATGATGGGTATATATTATGCAGTTATTAACCCGCTCCGCTATATCTGCGGCGTTCCGTCCGCTACCATCAGCGCTGCACTCAAATCAGAAGGCCTTGCACGAGCTATTGATCTTATTCCGCTTGTAAAAGCAGGCAAGATCGACACTATCGACCCCGGCGTACTCAACAATATCGATTTTAATTTCTTTGGAATTGACCTAACACAACAGCCGCATTTTTCGCTTGATTTCTCAAAAGCGGAATGGATATGGATAATTCCGTTTATGTCCTTTGCGGCACAAATGCTCTCATCCTTTGTATCCTTAAAGATTCAAAAACTTCAAAATCCCGACGCGCCCAGCATGGCGATGATGATGCTCACAATGCCGCTTATCTCCCTGTTTATCGGTTTCGGTTTCCCGGGAGCTCTCGGTTTCTATTGGGCTTGCTCGGCAATCGTTTCCGGCGCTATTCAGACCGTTGTTTCGCTTAAGTTCGGTCCTAATGTTATCATTGCAAAGGAACAAACAAAGGAGATTTACACAAGATTTAAAGACGAACAGAAGAAGACTGCTCAATTAGATTAGGAGGAGCACACTTGATTAAAGAAGCTATCGGCGTGGGCGAAACGCTTGAAGAGGCTACCGAAATGGCCAAAGCGGAGCTCAACGCTTCATTTGATGACGATGTGCAGTTCGAAGTTCTTGCCAACCCCAAAAAAAAGACTCTCGGACTGTTCGGCGGTTCTAAAGCCAAGGTAAGAGTGTTTATTGAAGTACCCGATCCGGCACCCAAAAAGCGCCCGGCAAAGGCTAAGAACGAAAACCGCAAGCAGGAAGCACGTCCGGCAAAGGCACCAGCTCAAAAGCCGGCAGAAAAGAAAACCGAAAAACGCGAAAAGACCGACGCGCCCTTGGCGGATGCCGTCCCTGCCCAGCAGGTAGATGCCGCAACTCCCGCAGGTCGTGCCGTAGCATATTTAAAAACCATTCTTTCAAATCTGGGTATAGAAGATGTTCAGACACTTGTCGCAGTAGGCGAGAACGGCGCTCGCATAACTCTCGAGGGAGAAGACCTTGGAATCGTTATCGGTCGCCGCGGTGAAACGCTCGACGCCCTGCAATATCTGACTTCGCTTGCCGCTAATTCGGGTAACGGATATTTCCGCATCTCTCTCGATACCGGCAACTATCGCGAAAAGCGCGAAGAGACCCTGCGCTCACTTGCGCGCCGCGTTTCCAACCAGGTGCTTCGCACCGGACGCAGCCGTGCACTCGAGCCTATGAACCCTTACGAACGCCGTATAATTCATACCGCTGTTCAGGGTATCGACGGAGTTGAGTCCAACTCCACCGGCGAGGGACTTTCCCGCCGCGTTGTTATCTCTCCGATAGGAGGCGGCCGCCGCTATGACAGCCGACCCTCACGCGGACGCGGACAGCGCCCCCAGCGCCCTGCGCCCACAGCAGCACCCGACCGCGAACCTAAAAAGGACGCAGCCGATTTGCCGCTTTACGGAAAAATTGATTAATTTTAAACCTCCCTCAATCGAGGGAGGTTTCTTTATAAAAATTAAACTCTTGAAGCGCCGCTTTTTTGGCGCTATCTAATACATATTCATCCAAATTAACATAGATGCATTCCATACATTGACCTTGCACATCCAGATTGATTTCTTTTAGAATACATTCGTTTTCTTTTTGATAAACACACAAATAATTTTCGCACTTCATAACATCACCACTAATATCATACCATTTTGATATCATAAATGCAACCATAAAAGGTTATATAAATAAAACATAAAATGAGCATAATATTGAATAGGAGATGATATTATGTTCAAAATCGAAAAGGATTTTAAATCTGCTAATGTCGCACGCACCGTGCGTTTCACCGAGCCGCTGTTTGAAAGGCTTAATGAAACCGCCGCAAAAAACGGCATTTCTTTTAATCTGCTTGTCCTGCAGTGCTGCCGTTATGCATTAGATAATCAGGAAACAGATAACCAAGATAAATAAAAAGCAAAAACCTCAATGAATTTCATTGAGGTTTTTATTATTTTATTTAATAAGGCTTTCGCCGTCCATCTCAGCCGGTTTCGGCAGACCGAGTACCTTGAGCATTGACGGAGCAATGTCGGCAAGGCGGCCGCCCTCACGCAGCTCGCAGGGGTAACCCACAACACAGAACGGAACGGGATTGGTCGTATGAGGAGTGAACGGATTTCCGTCCTCACCTATCATACAGTCGGCATTGCCGTGGTCGGCAGTTATAAATACTGTACCTCCCATTGAAAGTGTAGCATCTACAACCCTTCCAACACACTCGTCAACCGCTTCAACAGCCTTCACAGCCGCGCTGAATACACCTGTATGACCAACCATATCGCAGTTTGCAAAGTTAAGGATAACGGCGTCATACTTACCCGAGGTTATCTGCTCGCACACGGCATCGCAAACGGGATATGCGCTCATCTCTGGCTTAAGATCAAACGTAGGAACATCGGGCGACTGAATAAGTATTCTGTCCTCGCCCTCGAAGGTCTTTTCTTCGCCTCCGTTGAAGAAGAAGGTAACGTGAGCATACTTCTGGGTCTCGGCTATGCGAAGCTGGGTCATATTTTTGCTGGCCAAATACTCGCCGAGGGTCATCTTAAGCTCCTCGGGAGGATATGCAACCGTCACATTCGGCATAGTCTCATCGTACTGGGTCATACAAACATAGTGTACGGGGAAGAAGCCGTTTTTGCGCTCAAATCCGTCAAAATCGGGATCAACGAAGGTACGTGTAAACTGTCTTGCGCGGTCGGGACGGAAGTTGAACGAAACAACGCTGTCGCCCGCCTTTATCATACCGTCTTTATCTACAACGGTGGGAACGATAAATTCATCGGTGACATCCTGTTCATAGGACTTTCGCATTGCGTCGACTGCATCCGTATTTTCAATACCCTCGCCGTATACCATTGCGGCATACGCCTTTTCCACTCTGTCCCAAGCGAAATCACGGTCCATTGCATAGTATCTGCCCATTACGGTAGCGATTTTTCCTACACCGAGATCTGCCATATTCTTCTGCAGTTCTTCAATAAAGCCGAGACCGCTTGTAGTCGAAACATCGCGTCCGTCCATAAGGCAGTGAACATATACTTTTTTAATACCGTTTTTCATAGCCATAGCAAGCAGACCGTTAAGGTGCTCGATGTGGCTGTGAACACCGCCATCCGAAACTAGACCGATAAGATGGAGTGCGGAATCGTTCTTTTTGCAATTGTCCATGGCATCCTTTAATACCTTGATATCAAAGAACCTTCCGTCAACGATATCCTTAGAAATTTTAACAAGCATCTGGTATACGACACGACCGGCACCTATGTTGGTGTGGCCTACCTCGCTGTTTCCCATCTGCCCGTCCGGCAGACCTACATCCAGTCCGGAAGCGCCGATGGTGGTAAAGGGATTCTCGGCAAAAAACTTGGAAAGATTGGGTGTGTTCGCGGTGTGTATTGCGTTGCCCTCGGTCACATCTCTGATTCCAAAGCCATCCATAATACATAAAACTACAGGTTTTTTCATATTTTTACCTCACAAAACAGGGCGGGAGATGATATCCCGCCCGTTGCATTTAAAAATTTTATTTGGAAGCAGCCTTAACAATAACGCTGAAGTCCTCAGCCTTAAGCGACGCGCCGCCGATAAGACCGCCGTCAACGTTTACCTTTTCCAGGAGCTCGTCAGCATTCTTAGCGTTCATGGAACCGCCGTACTGAACGGTAACGCTGTTGGCAACATCCTCGCCGTAAACCTCTGCAATAGCTGCGCGGACAAAGCCGTTGCCCTCATCAGCCTGCTCAGCAGTAGCAGTAACGCCGGTACCGATAGCCCAAACGGGTTCGTAGGCAATGATGATATTCTTAAGCTGGTCAGCGCTTACGTTGGTAAGAGCCATCTTGGTCTGGAACTTAAGCAGGGTCTCGGTGTAACCGAGTTCTCTCTGCTCAAGTGTTTCGCCGACGCATACGATTGCGGTAAGACCTGCGTTTACAGCAGCGAGTGTGCGAAGGTTAACAGTCTGGTCGGTCTCACCGAAATACTGTCTTCTTTCGCTGTGGCCTACAACTACATATTCTACACCTGCTGCGGTGAGCATCTCTGCAGAGATCTCTCCGGTGTAGGCACCGCTTGCCTTGAAGTGAACGTTTTCAGCACCGATCTTAATATTAGAGCCTTTTGCAGCCTCAACAGCTGCGGCAATGTCAACATACGGTACACAGAGAACTACGTCACAGTCCGCACCTGCAACCAGCGGCTTCATTTCGTTTATAAGAGCAGCAGCCTCAGCAGGAGTCTTGTTCATTTTCCAGTTGCCGGCGATAACGGCTTTTCTTAAATTCTTATCCATTATATTATCCCCCAATTTTTATCTGTCATTCAAAGCAGCGATACCCGGAAGTTCCTTACCCTCAAGGAACTCGACCGATGCGCCGCCGCCTGTAGAGATGTGGGTCATCTTGTCACCGTAGCCAAGGGTGTTAACAGCCGCAGCAGAGTCGCCGCCGCCGATAACGGTAACAGCGTCGGTCTCGGCAAGGCTCTTGGCAATAGCCATAGTGCCCTTAGCGAGGATCGGGTTTTCAAATACGCCCATCGGTCCGTTCCAAACAACAGTCTTTGCAGACTTGACCTCGTTAGCATAAAGCTCTGCGGTCTTAGTGCCGATATCGAGGCTCATGTGATCGGCCGGAATACTGTCAGCGGCAACAACCTTGACATCAACAGGTGCATCGATCGGATCGGGGAAATCCTTAACGATGGTGCAGTCTATCGGGAGAAGGATCTTAACGCCCTTCTGCTCAGCCTTTTCCATCATTTCGCGGCAATAATCGATCTTGGTTTCATCTATAAGCGAGGTGCCTACGCCATAGCCCTTAGCGGCAAGGAAGGTGTAAGCCATACCGCCGCCGATAATGAGTGTATCAGCCTTGGTAAGAAGATTTTCGATAACCGGCAGCTTGCTGTCTACCTTTGCACCGCCGAGGATGCAAACGAAAGGACGAACCGGTGTCTCAACTGCATTGCCGAGGTACTTAAGTTCTTTACCGATAAGATAGCCGGCAACAGCTTCATCAACATATTCGGTTACACCGACGGTAGAGCAGTGTGCTCTGTGAGCGGTACCGAAAGCGTCGTTTACAAAAATTTCAGCTAAAGCGCCGAGTTCCTTGCTGAAGGCCTCGCCATTCTTGGTCTCTTCTGCTCTGTAACGGGTGTTCTGCAGAAGTACTACATCGCCGTCAGCCATCTTCTCAATAGCTGCCTTTGCGTTTTCGCCTACTACGTTATCATCAGCGGCAAAAACAACCTCTTTGCCGAGCTTTTCACTCAAAGCCTTTGCAACGGGAGCAAGACTCAGTTCCGGCTTGGGCTCGCCCTTCGGCTTACCGAGGTGGGAGCAAAGAATAACGCGTCCGCCGTCAGCAATGAGCTTCTTAATAGTCGGAAGGGCTGCGTTTATACGGTTTTCGTCGGTGATAACGCCGTTCTTAAGCGGTACGTTAAAGTCGCAACGGACAAGAACCTTTTTGCCCTTTACGTTAATATCATCTACTGTCTTTTTGTTTAATGCTGCCATTTGAAACATCTCCTTAAACATAATTAACCATTGTTAAAATTACCACAATTTATTTTACCACATTTTTTCATTTTTTCAACACTTATTATATATAATATTAGCCCTGATTATCCCAATCGTAGTTGTGAAGATTGCCAAAGTTTTGAAGTTCGGGGTAGTCCCACTGCCGAAGCACCTCATAAACCGCGACTGCAACGGTGTTGGAAAGGTTTAAGCTACGTGCATCTCCTATCATCGGCAGACGCACACAGGTGTCAGGATTTTTAAGTAATAACTCCTCAGGAAGCCCTTTAGTTTCCTTGCCGAAAAAGAGATAACAGTTATCGGGATATTCTACCTGAGAATATACCTTTCGTGCCTTGGTTGTAAAAAAATAAAACTGTCCGCTGTTTTTTGAGAAAAAATCCTCAAGATCATCGTAATAGGTTATATCTAACAGGTGCCAATAGTCAAGCCCCGCACGTTTAAGCTTTTTGTCGTCTATCTTAAACCCCATCGGTCCGACAAGATGAAGACGCGCGCCGGTCGCAGCACAGGTGCGCGCCACATTTCCGGTGTTTTGCGGTATCTCCGGCTCAACCATTACTATGTTAACCGTTGCCATGCTATACCCTGCTTTCCAATATCTCAGCGTCACCTGAAATTTTTACATTACCGTAATAGGCAGGAATAAATACACATTCGCCCGCCTTGATCTCAATTCCGTCGACCGTTGCACTGCCTACAGTACAGAGCAGTGCCGAAAAGCTATCCTCACCAACCAACAGGTCTTTCTCGCCGTTTATATTGTGACGGGTGACGGTAAAGTACTCACAGGAGGCAAGAACATCGCTTTTTACCGAGCCGAACGGATGGGTCGGTGCGCAGCGCTCGGTCACGGCAAGTGCCTTTTCTATATGCAGGTCTCTCGGTTTTCCGTCGGCGCCGACGCGGCCGTAATCATAAACGCGATAGGTGCAATTGGAGTTTTGCTGTATCTCGGCTATAAGTATGCCTGCGCCTATAGCATGGATGGTGCCCGAGGTAATAAAGAAGCAGTCGCCTTTTTTAACCGGAACCTTGTTAAGCACTTCGGTCAATGTGTCATCGGCTATGCGGCGGGCAAACTCCTCCTCGCTTATTTCCGACTTAAAACCATAATAAAGGCAAGCCCCTTCATCACAGTCAACCACATACCACATCTCGGTCTTGCCGAATTGTTTTTCGTTTTTAAGCGCATATTCGTCACTTGGGTGCACCTGAACCGAAAGCGGTTGCTTGGCATCAATAAGCTTTATAAGTATCGGAAAGAACGGGAATGCCGCACCCTTATGTCCAAGACATTCTTCACCGAGCTGTGCTATCGCTTCGCTCAGCGTCTTCCCGGCAAGAGGCCCGTTTTCGACCGTGCTTTGTCCATCCGCGTGGCAGGAAAGCACCCACGCCTCGGCAATTTTTGAAAGGTCGCAGTCCATATTGAAATCATCGCGGAGTCTGGTACCTCCCCAAAGATAATCCTTAAAAGCAGGCTTTAATTTAAGCGGTTGCATTAACATTCCCCCGTTAGTAATTATTCGTATTAATTATAAAACAAACCGTAAACATTAGCAATATTTAGTTGCAAAAAGCACACCGTTTTGTTACAATATTTTCAGGTGATAAACTTGAAAATGAACGAAAATATCTTAAAGCGGCTTCACGAAAAAGAATCCCGTGAGGGAATAGTCCGCCTTTCCCCCGAGGATGGCGTTGCCAAGGCAGCAAAAATAGTTTACATAATATCTTCTGTTTTGACACTGATACTTAATATTTTTTATATCGCAAGTGCGCATATTAATCGAGAACTTGCCCTGCTTAATGAGGCAAACGCCGGATATGTTAAGGCAGAAGACGATATTATAGCCATACAAAACAGTATAATTTTCGTAAGCCTGGCGGCGGTTTTAATGGCGGTAGGTTTCATTTTATTCTTGTGCAAACTGCATTGGCCGTCACTCATACTCTCCAGCGTGCCGAGCGTGTTGCTTTGCATACACTATGCACAGCGTATGGCTCATTCGGTGTCAATAAGCGATACCGTCTTTAATTCGTCATATTTTTGGGACTACGTCTTAAGGTTCTTTATACCTCTTGCCGCAGTACTTATATCTTCTGCGGTATACTGTATTATAAGCATTCGCTTCAATCGGCAGGAGAAAAAAGCATATAACGATCTTGTAAATCGCTTATACAGCGAATATGCCGACCGTTTCTACAACCTTACAGATGAGGAATGGGAAAAGTTCCTATCTGAATACGAGCCTCCGGCAAAGGAAAAACTCAAACGTTCACAAAAACAAAAGATCAAAAAAGAGAAACAGGAGTAATCTCCCTGTTTCTCTTTTTAGTTTACATAATACTACACGCGACTTTGACATTTTTTCTCACCTGCCTGTCCTATAATGGGATAAAAACACAATAGTACGAAGGTGGTTCTGTTGAGAGAAAATGTAAAGATCGAAACCGCGCAGATAAACACGCGGGACATGCTGTATGCACTCGCCACACATGCGGCGGTCGCCATTTGCAGCTTTGTAGCGGCACGCGCGCCCGTTATGGGGTTGTTTGCACCCTTTGGCATTGCTTTTGCCGCCGGCATTTCCAAGCCCTACATACTTACCGCCGGCATAGGAGCGGCTATCGGTTATTTTATACCTATTGCTGAAGGCAGTGCTTTTAGATATTTTGCCGCGCTTTTTGCCGTATGCACCATTAGACTTCTTCTCGCCGGAGTAGGCAGATTTTTAAAGTTGCCCGTTTTTTCTGCGCTAACGGCATTTGCCGCAAGCCTTGCGACCTCACTCGCTACGGTGGCAAGCGGTGGATTTTCGTTGCTTTACGCCGCTACCGAATCGGTTTTTGCCGCCGCAGGCGCCTACTTCGTTCACCGAGCATCGGTTTTACTGAGACGCGAAAGGACAGGCTTCAGCCCTGAACAGCTTGCCTGCATCGTAATGACGGTAAATATACTGCTTATGGGGTTGTACCCCGTTGCGCCGTTCGGCATTTCGCTTGGCCGTATACTAGCTGCTGTATCTGTTTTAGCTGTCGCACGGTATTCCTTAGCATCGGGCGGTGCTATTGCAGGCTGCGTTACGTCACTATTTATAATGCTGTGCGGCGGGGAATTTTCATCGGCCGCTATAATATTCGCGGTGGGTGGATTGTTGTGCGGTGTGTTTGCGCCGCTCGGTAAAATACCCTGCGCAGTAATATTTGTTTTGTGGGGTGGAATAAGCGCATTGTTTTTAGAACAAAGCGCCGCCGCATATATGATGCTGACCGAATCGGCTTTGGGTGCGGCGATATTTTTACTGCTGCCTAATTCTGTTTGTATGCGTGCAGGGAAGCTCATCTCCCCGCCCGCCAATACCCCATCCCTAGATGGACTGCGCCGCGCTTTAACGATGCGGCTTTTCTTCGCGTCTGACGCGCTTTCAGATGTTTCCGAAACCGTAACACAGGTATCAAATGAGCTTTCGCTTATCAACGCCCCCGATTTTTCGTGGGTGCTCGAAAGCGTAAAGTCTGACTCCTGCCGCGGTTGCTCACTTTGCAGCTACTGCTGGGAACGCAAAAAGAGCGCGACCCACGACGCAATACTTTATATGACCAAGCTTATAAAAGGCGGTGACCGAGAGCCGGACCGAAGCGCACCCGACGAATTTCGCGACAGATGCCTGCGCCCTGCAAGGGTAGGCGGCGCTGTCGTACGCTATTATGACGAGTACGCGTCACGCATTGCCGCCGAGACCCGTATTGAAGAAATAAGAAGCATCGTTTCGGATCAGTTTGACGGTATTTCAAGTATGCTTTTTGACCTTGCAACCGAGTTTGAACAATGCGAACGGTTCGACAGCGCTCTTGCCGCAAGAATAGCCGGAATGTTAAAGGATGTCGATGTTCGCGCCTCCGACTGTGCTTGCAAAATTGATAAATATGACAGAATGAGTATTGAACTGCGAGTATCGTTGCCTCCCTCGGCTGTGATAAATCGAATGGACATTCTGCGCGTCATAGAATCTGTATGCGAGCGCGACTTTGAAGCTCCCACCGTTACCCGTGCAAAAAACGAGGCTTTCATCCGGCTTTGTGAAAAGGCAAATTTTACGGTAGAGCTTGGTGTTTCTCAGTTAATATGCGGTAACGGTGCTGTCTGCGGCGACGCTTATACAACATTTAACGACGGCAAGGGCCGATCGGTGATGATACTGTCGGACGGAATGGGTACCGGCGGCCGCGCGGCGGTAGACGGTGCAATGGCATCAGGTCTTATGGAGCGTCTGCTCAAGGCAGGGTTCGGATACGACTGTGCACTTCGAATAGTAAACTCATCCCTGTTGTTCAAATCTACAGACGAGTCGCTTGCCACCTTGGATATAGCTTGCATCGACCTGTTTACGGGCAAGGCCGATCTTTTGAAGGTGGGGGCGGCCCCTACCGTAATACGCAGAGGCGGCAGGACAGGCAAAGCACAAAGCACCTCACTGCCCGCGGGAATACTGCGAGATATCGGCTTCGACAAAGCTGTGGTAGGACTGAAAGCAGGAGATATCGTGCTGATGCTTTCAGACGGAGCAACCAGCGGCGGAACAGACTGGATATGCGCCGAGCTCGAGGCGTTTCGCGATGGCTCCGCACAGCAGCTTGCCGACAGGATCGCATCTGCCGCAAGACGGCGCCGACAGGACGGACATGACGACGATATAACCGTTATAGCCGCGATACTGGAGCGCGCGGTATAGCATGAAAACCGCTTAACTGTTGCCTTTTTACAGATTTTGTGGTATTATACTTCCAAAGGAGTGATACCCTTGACAGAGGAAAAAATACAAAGAATAAACGAGCTTGCCCGCAAACAAAAAGTAGAAGGACTTACCGAAGACGAAAAAGCGGAGCAAGCAGTGCTCAGACGCGAGTATATAGACAGTTTTAAAAGAAGTCTTGAAAGCCAGCTTGAAAACACCTATATCGTTGAGCCCGACGGCACTAAAAGAAAAATTACAAAAAGAGATTAAAAAAACGGCTACCATTCGGTAGCCGTTTTGATTTTTAATAGCATCTGCAATTGCGACAGCTTCGTATGATCAGCAAGATCACTAAAAGCAGCAACGCTATAACCGCAAATACCGCAAAAGCCGCGATATTGGCAAGCACAAATGCGCTGAATATTGCACCCAGTATAACGCCGAGAGCCAGTGTAAGGGCCGCGGCAATTATAACAATGGCGGTCAGTATTCCGCAACAACCGTTTCCACCACGGGAAGACTCATTGTAACAGTTCATCATTATACTTCCTTCACACTATAGTATTCCGATCGGAACACTACATACTATGAAGCGGAGCACAAAACGGTTACTTTGAGAATGCCAGTACGGTAAGGTAGGTCATATAAACATCATACTTTGCGACAACCTCAAACGGAGCGTGCATTGAAAGCACCGGAACACCCAGATCAACAACGTCCAGACCAAGGTTTGCAACATACATGGCAACCGTTCCGCCGCCGCCGGCATCTACTTTGCCGAGCTCGCCAGTCTGCCAGGCAACTCCCTCTTTATCAAGCAAATTTCGCACAAAACCTACAAACTCTGCCGAAGCATCGTTTGTGCTGGATTTTCCGCGTGCTCCTGTATACTTTGTGATTACGGCGCCGTAGTTAAGATAAGATGCATTGCGCGCCTCCATAACCTCAGGATAGGTCGGGTCAAAGGCCGCATTTACATCGGCGGAAAGACACTTTGATGCGCGCATTACCCTGTAACCGTCAACACCCTGCATTGCTGCGAGGTCCATAAATATATACTTAAGGAAAGAGGAATTAAGTCCCGTATTACCCTCTGAGCCTATCTCCTCCTTGTCGGCAAGAACGACTATTACCGTATGCTCAGGAACGTCAAGATCCATTGCGGCGCGAAGTGCAGGATAGGCACAAACGCGGTCATCATGTCCGTAGGCACCGATAAGCGAACGGTCAAAACCGATATCGCGTGCACTGTATGCGGGAACACATTCCAACTCTGCCGAAAGGAAGTCGCCCTCGGTTATACCGTATTTTTCGTTAAGAATATTTAAAATATTGAGTTTAACGAGCTCGCTCTCGCTGTCGTCCTTAAACGGATGACTTCCGATAAGAACGTTAAGATCCTCGCCCTTTACAGCCTCGCCAAGCGTTCTCTTGCTTTGTTCGGCGGCAAGGTGCGGCAACAGGTCGGTAACTACAAAGCATGGGTCTTTTTCCTCGTCGCCGATGTTGACCTCTACGCTGGTACCGTCACGCTTTACTATAACGCCGTGCAAAGAGAGCGGAACGGTGGTCCACTGATACTTCTTGATACCGCCGTAATAATGGGTCTTGAAAAGTGCCAGCTCGGCGCTTTCATAAAGCGGATTGGGCTTTAGATCAAGTCTGGGCGAATCGATATGAGCGGCGGTAACGCGCACGCCCTCGATAACGGGACGTTTTCCCATTACAATAAAGGCTGCCGCCTTGCCGCGGTTGTTTATATACATCTTGTCGCCTGCGGAATACTTCTTATCGCAGTCAAACTCGGTAAAACCTGCACCCTTTGCAAGCGCTATCGAGGTCTTAACAGCCTCGCGCTCGGTCTTGGAAGCATCCAAAAACGCCTTGTAGTCCTCGCAAAATGCGTCAGCCGCTGAAAGAAGTTCTTCGCTTGCGGTCTGTCTGCCGTTCTTTCTCTGCAAAAACAGCTTTTCCTTAAGTTCCTTTGCTGTTGCCATAGCTAGTTTCCCTCCGTAATTATATTCTGCAAAATCACTTCTGCTTTGGTTATAAGCTCCTGCTCACTGCCGTCATTTATTATTACATAGTCCGACTGTGAACTGAAAAATTCGTCATCCTTCGCGGCCGAAAGCCGTCTGTCCGCCGCCTCGTCATTAAGACCATCACGCTTTATTATTCGTTCACGGCGAACCGTTTCGGGTGCGAGCACCGATACTATCTTATCACAGCGCAAGGAAAGTCCGCTTTCAAAAAGGGTAGGTGCATCCAAAAGCACCCGCGGCTTTCCCGCTATCATTTGTTCTATGCGCTTTACAATAAAGGGCAGGGTTATTCGGTTGAGCGCCTCGCGTCCCTGCTCACTTCCAAACGCTGCGGCCGCCAACGCCGCACGGTCAAGAACTCCGTCCTTTACTATATTATCGCCGAAATATTCGCAAAGCAAACAAAGCATCTGCTCATTTTTGCTTTCATCCCTTGCAACCGCATCACAGTCTATTACTGTGAACCCCAGCCGACCTGCTAACTCGCTTATACTGCTTTTCCCCGCGCCGGTCGGACCTGTCAGTCCTACTATAATACTCATAGCCTTATCACCTTAAACTCGGCCGCACGGATCAAGCGGTTGTATACCGCCAGTCCTATTCCGTTTTTGTCGGGTGCGTGAACGAACACCTCGCTTACGCCGAGCGTATCTGCCTCGCGCAAGGCGTCAAAAAGCCTTGCCGCCTGAGACGCACCGTCACCCTGTGTTCCGTACACTATAGCGGGGTGGTTGATCTTCTCGTCTTCTCCTGCGAAGCACAACGCACCGCAATTGCTTTTTTGGTTTACAAACTCTATAAAATCTGCACTCTCTCCATCTACCATAGTAACACAGGTTTGCGGAGAATAATGCTTATACTTCATTCCGGGGCTTGCCACGGGTTTATCCTTTTCGGGCTCGCTGAGCACCGCGCTGTCGACCTTAATATCAGGCAGCACTTCACGCAGCTGCTCTACCGTAATTCCTCCCGGCCGCAAAAGCCGCGGCGGATCGGTACATAATGTAACTACCGTGGATTCCACACCGACGGCACACCGCTCGGACATAACAACAGCATCTATCCTGCCGTCAAGATCACAAAGCACGTGCTCGGGTGCGGTCGGACTCGGCGAACCGGAGACATTTGCCGAGGGCGCCGCTAAGGGCAGACCCGAAAGCTTTATGATGTCTTTTGCCGCTTCATTCGCAGGCATTCGCACCGCGACGGTCGAAAGCCCTGCCGAAACCGACGGCGGTATCTTTTCGCCACGCGGCAGCACCATAGTCAACGGCCCGGGCCAAAATCTTTTTGCGAGCATATACGCCGCATCCGGCACATCCCGCGCCACCATCGAAAGCATATCCATATCGGCTATATGAACAATAAGCGGATTATCCTGCGGACGGCCCTTAGCCTCAAACACCCTTTCTATCGCCTTTTCATCGTAGGCGGAGGCGGCAAGACCGTATACCGTTTCGGTCGGTATAGCAACGATACCACCGCTTTTTAATATTTTGGCCGCATTGGCAAGTCCGTTTTGCGTATCCTGCAAACGCTTTGTTTTCATTCTTAATTCTCTGCCTTCAGCATTTCTGCTCTGTAGTATGTGATAAGTGCATCTATAACTTCGTCAAGGTCACCGTTCATTATCTGCTCTATTTTATAAAGGGTAAGACCTATGCGGTGATCGGTAACACGTCCTTGCGGAAAATTATAGGTGCGGATGCGCTCCGAGCGGTCGCCTGTGCCGACCTGAGCGCGACGGTCAGAAGCGATAGCCTCGGTCTGTTCCGACATCATACGCTCGTAAAGACGTGAGCGCAATACCTTCATAGCCTTATCCTTATTTTTGTGCTGACTGCGCTCATCCTGACACTCTACAACAAGGCCTGTGGGCAGATGGGTTATACGTATTGCCGACTCGGTCTTGTTAACGTGCTGGCCGCCTGCACCGCCGGAACGGTAGGTGTCAATCTGCAGGTCAGCAGGGTTTATCTCAACCTCGACCTCCTCTGCCTCGGGCAGTACCGCTACCGTAACGGTGGAGGTGTGTATACGTCCGGAAGTTTCGGTTTCGGGCACACGCTGAACGCGATGAACTCCGCTTTCATACTTTAAGCGGGAATATGCTCCCTCGCCCTCTATCATAAAGCTGACTTCCTTGTATCCGCCCAGCTCGGTCTCATTTCCGCCCATTATCTCTATCTTCCAGCGTTTAGATTCCGCATACATCGAATACATTCTCATAAGTGAGCCGGCAAACAGCGCCGCCTCTTCGCCGCCCGCGCCGCCGCGGATCTCGATAATAACGTTTTTATCATCGTTGGGGTCACGCGGAAGCAGGAGTATCTTAAGCTCCTCTGCACAGCGCTCGATCGCATCCTTAGCTGTGTTGAGCTCCTCCTGTGCCAGTTCCTTAAACTCCTTATCAAGACTGCTGTCCTCCAACAACAACAAAGCCTCTTCCTCAGCAGTCTTTGCCGCGGTATACTCGCGGAATTTTTCAACCACGGGAGTTATCTGCTTGTGCTCCTTCATAAGCTTGGTATACTTCTCCTGATCACAGACGATATCAGGATCCATAAGCAGGTTGCCTATCTCTTCATAGCGGGCTTCTACCGCCTTTAATTTATCAAACATCGGTGTCGTTCCTTTCTATTCGCTTAATGTTCTTTTCTGCCTTAGTACGCGGCAGCATTACCTCGTGAGAGCAGCCGCAACAGCGCAGCTTAAAATCCATTCCCACGCGCGTCACCAAAAAGGAATCGCTGCCGCAGGGATGTTTTTTCTTCATTTTAAGAATATCGCCGATGCGTACATCCATATTTTCACTCCAAACATATTATATCAATTTATTATTATATACTAATAATCGTACTTGTGCAATAATTTCTTGCCAAACACACCGCGCGATGTTAAAATCATTTTGGAGGGTGATCCTATGGACCGAATAAAGATATTGCACTGTGCCGACCTGCACATCGGAGCTGAGTTGTCAACGCTCGGCCGTATTGCCGATGCGCGCCGCGCCGAGATACTGCACACTCTGGGCAGAATAACCGACGAGTGCAAAAATCGCGGTTGCGAGCTTTTGCTCATAGCAGGCGATCTTTTTGACAGCAACGCTGTATCAAAAGAATCGGTTGATACCGTGCGCTCGTATCTTGCCTCCATACCGGAAACAGCGGTTGCCATAGTCCCCGGAAATCACGATTACCTTAGCGCCGATTCTCCATATAGAGAGGATTGGAGTGAAAACGTTCACATATTCAAAGAACCCGGACATTTCGATATTAAAGGTGTTCGTGTGCACGGCATCCCCTTCACCGGCGCATTCAGCGAACAATGCACCCTGCCGAAAGCTACACCGGATATGTTAAACATTCTACTGCTCCATGCCGACCTTGACAGAGGCCCTTATAATCCTATAACGCCGCAAATGCTCCAAGAAACGGGAATGGATTATGTCGCCCTCGGTCATATACATAAGTCCACCCCCGTTTTGCGGGCAGGGTTTGTTTCATACGCCTATCCCGGCTGTCCCGAACCGCTCGGCTTTGACGAAACCGGCAGTAAGGGCGTACTTACCGGAACGGTCTTGGCAGGACGTACAGAGCTTGAATTTCTGCCTCTGTGTTCACGAGAGTATACTGAGCTACACATTAATATGAACAGAGCCGCCGACAACGGCGCGGCTTTGAAAATAGCGAAGGATAAGCTCAAAGGGCAGGAAAACAATCTTGTAAAGCTGGTGCTTGACGGTGAATGCGACTTTACACCCGACACAGCCTTTATGAACCTAGGTCTCGAGGGCTCCGTTTATTATCTAAAGGTGCGCGACCGAACCCGTCCGCGTGAAAACTTTGAACTTTTAATAGGTGAACAGACCCTTAAAGGAATTTTTGTCCGCCGTATGCTTGAACGTATTGAAAAAAGCGAAGAGCACGAAAAGCAGGAGCTTTTAAATGCACTTAGGCTCGGTCTTGCGGCGTTTAATGCAAGGGAGGTCGGTTACGGTGATAATTGAGAAAATTCATATTGATAACTTCGGCAAGCTCAAAAACCTAACGCTTGATCTAAGCTCCGGATTTAATCTGATATTTGGAAACAACGAAGACGGCAAGACCACGATAATGAGCTTCATTCGTCTTATGTTTTACGGCTCAGGCACACAGAAAAACGATATAAACTGCAATCTTCGACGCCGCTTTACCCCATTTGACAAAAGTAAAATGGGCGGCTATATAGAATTTATCCATGACAAAAAGCCGTATATGGTTGCAAAGACCTTTGGCAAAACGCCAAAAAGCGATACGGTCTCCCTTTTTGATCGCGCTCTGGGTAAGGAGATACCCCTTGCCGCCGGTCAAGAAGTAGGCGAATTATTTTTCTCTATGGGCGCCGGCGCGTTTGAGCGCAGTATTTATATCGGCAGTCTGCCGCTGTATTCTGACGACGGTGCCGCCGAGCTTTCAAAAAAACTCTCCTCTGTTGCTACATCAGGCGACACAGGCGATGGCTATGACTCGGTCAAGAAACGCCTTCAGAGCGCAAAAAACGAGCTCCGCACACCGAGAAAGGTTGGCTTATCCGATAGGCTTGAAAGCGAAATAAATACTCTAAAAGCCGATCGAACAGATGCACTCGGTATAGAACAGCACCGCTTGCTCCTTGAAAAACAGATAGCCACGCTGGAAAACGACATAGCCGCGCTTGCAAAAAAACGCGACCTACTTAAAACTCAGGCGGAGCAAAGCCGTGCGGCAGCAGCCCTTAATTCACTTAAGAGCGAAAAATCCGCCAGACAGGAATATCTGTCACTTAAAACCGAGCTTGGCGACTTTAACGAGCGCTCTGCCGCCCGTGCAGGCGAGCTTTTGAGACAAATAGATATTCTCGATGCTTTGCTCAAAGAAAAAAGTGCGCTTATACCGCAGGATGACACCGCCGACACCGCGGATATAGATATACAATTACAAGAAGCTTTTAGAAAATATGAACCTCTTTTTAAACAGCACGAAGCCTTAACGGCACAAATAAAAGAAAACGAACAAAAGCTTGCCTGCGTGCAGGAACAGGGCGGTAAAAACCCCGCTTTTATGTTTGTTGCCGCAATCCTGTTTGCACTTTCTGCCGTGGCAGGCTGCTTCGCGTCACCTGCGTTTCTTGCTTTGCTCGCGCCCGCTGTTGTATTCTTGATCATAGGCTTTACCGAGAGTAAAAAAACAAAAACCGCAAAGAGAAAAAAGGAAGCTCAGAAAGAAGAACTTCTCAAGCTAAGATCAGACGAGCTTGACCTGCGCGAAAGGTGCCGCTCCGCCGAAAGCCTTTACGGAATGATCAAGCAAAAAAAGGAGCTCCTGCTTTCAAGTAACGAGCAAAAAATGTCGTCAACAGCCCGCCTTAAAGAAGAAATAAACCAAACAACGCTAAAACTTACCGACCTAAAAAGCGAGGCGGCAGAAGTTTTAGGAACCGACTGTGACCTCAAATGCGCTTTTGCAGAAAAGCAGGCTCTTCTCAACCGCCTTATGACACAACGTCATATGCTCGATATGAGCGAACATAGGCAACTTTCGGACAGCGAAATTGACCTTCGCCTCGCCTCATATGTGCCCCCGTCAGACGGCAAGACTGCCGAGGAATATGAAAAAGAGGCAGAAGCGGTACAAAAGGCTATCACCGACCGTGCTGTTGAGGCCGAAAGACTGAAAAGCGAGGCACAAACACTATTTAAAAACCGCAGAGGCATTGCCGCGCTGGACCGCCTGATAGACGAAAAGTTACAGGAACTTGCATTGCAAAACGAGCATTTTACGGCACTTAATATCGCCGAAGAGGTATTGGCCGAAGCGTACAGCGAAATGCGGCAGACCTTTGCTCCCGAACTGAACCGTTTGACCGGAGAACTGTTTTGCAGACTTACGGGCGGACGTTACCAAAACGCCATAATCTCCGACGATCTCTCGGTAAAAATTTCTGCGCAAGGGGAATCTGTCCCCTTTGATTGTGACCATTTAAGCGCGGGAAGCCGTGACCAGCTTGAGCTTTGTCTACGCCTTGCGCTCGCAAAGCTTACCTGCGGTGATAACCGGTTGCCGTTATTGCTTGATGATATACTCATTCAATACGATGCAAACCGTGCCGCCATGGCCACCGAGTTCATAAGCGAATATTCGAAAGAAAATCAGGTGCTTTTCTTCACCTGTCACGACCACATTACAAAGCTTTCTGAATCGGCAGGGGCAAATATAATAAAACTATAAAAAATCCACCCATATGGGTGGATTTTTTTGAACTGTTTATATATCAAACAGAAGCTGTCCGTAAGAAGAATACGGCCAGTCAAGTGCCGACATATTCATCTCTATCTCATCAACGTCAACACGCAGCTCCTCCATAGCCTTAAGCACGGTATCGTGATAATATCTCGCCGTTTCGAGCGAGCCGTTTATGCTAACCCGTGATTCGACCTGTTCGAGTATGGCAACACCGTCATAAACTCGGTCTGCGTGGAAGGAAAGCTTTTTGAGCAGACCCTCCTCAAGGCGGTATCCGCAACCGGGCAACGCCGCCTTTTTCTTAACGATGTTGTCTGCCAATTTAGCAGTATAGGCACTTACCGCCGGCATAACGTCCTTTTTGACCATATCAAGCATAGTCAACGCCTCGATGTTAATGGTCTTTGAATAGCTTTCAAGCATTATCTCATAACGCGACTCAAGCTCTGTACGTGTGAAAACACCGTACTTTGAGAAGGTGTCGACCGTCTTCGGCTCTACCATCATAGGCAGGGCATCAACGGTTGAGGCGAGGTTTAAAAGTCCACGCTTTTTGGCTTCCTTTTTCCATTCGTCCGAATAACCGTCACCGTTGAAGACTATACGCTTGTGTTCGCGGTATGTGTCACGAATCACGGCAAAAACCTCATCCTCAAAGCTGTCCGCCTTTTCAAGCCTGTCACAAAAATCGTCCAGCACGGCGCTTACAGCGGTATTGAGAACAACGTTCGGGTCTGCAATCGAAAGGCTGGAGCCTAGCATACGGAACTCAAATTTGTTGCCCGTAAAGGCGAAGGGCGACGTGCGGTTGCGGTCGGTCGAGTCCTTTTTAAGGTGAGGAAGTACGTGTGCGCCTATTTCAAGCTCCGGCAGCTTTTCGCTCAGATATGTGCTTCCCGTCTCGATCGCATCAAGTATAGCGGTGAGCTGATCACCTAAAAATATCGACACGATGGCAGGCGGTGCTTCGTTTGCGCCTAAGCGGTGATCGTTTCCCGCACTGGCAACCGTCGCACGCAAAAATCCCTGAAACTCATCCACCGCACGGATAACCGCCGCGAGCATTAAAAGGAAAAGCTTATTTTCCTGCGGCTTTTTACCTGGCTTAAACAGGTTTATTCCCGTATCGGTCGAAAGTGACCAGTTGTTATGCTTGCCGCTGCCGTTAACACCCTTAAATGGCTTTTCGTGTAATAGGCACACCAGTCCGTGACGGTGAGCAATACGCTTCATCATCTCCATTACGAGCTGATTCTGGTCGCAGGCGACATTGACGGTTTCATATATCGGCGCAAGCTCGTGCTGTGCAGGGGCCGCCTCGTTATGCTCGGTCTTGGCGAGAACGCCCAGTTTCCACAGCTCGCGGTCAAGCTCGTTCATAAACTCCTTAACCCGCGGCTTTATTGCACCGAAATAGTGGTCATCCATCTCCTGTCCTTTGGGTGGACGACCGCCCATAAGGGTCCTGCCGCAATACATTAAATCTTTGCGGGACTTGTAATACTTTTTATCTATAAGGAAGTATTCCTGCTCTGCTCCGACGGTCGAAGAAACGCTTTTTACATCGTCCATACCGAACAAGCGCAGTAATCGCAGGGTCTTATCGTTAATAAGCTCCATCGAGCGCAGCAGCGGTGTCTTTTTATCCAGCGCCTCACCGCCATAAGAACAAAACGCGGTAGGTATGCAGAGGGTATCATCCTTGACAAAGGCATAAGAGGTCGGGTCCCAGGCGGTATAGCCGCGCGCCTCAAACGTAGCACGCAGACCGCCCGAGGGGAAGCTGGAAGCGTCCGGCTCACCCTTTATAAGCTCCTTGCCCGAAAAATCCATTATTATTTTGTCGTCTCCGACGGGAGAAATAAAGCTGTCGTGTTTTTCGGCGGTAATACCCGTCATAGGCTGAAACCAATGGGTAAAATGGGTTGCGCCCTTTTCTATTGCCCACTCCTTCATAGCCTTTGCAACAACGTTGGCAATATCGATATCAAGTGCTCTGTCTTCGGCTATTGCCGCCTTCATTGCATCGTAGGTTTCCTTTGGCAGGCGCGCGCGCATTGCCGAATCATTAAACACCAAACTGCCGTATATATCTTCGGTTATTGACATACTTTTTCCTCCGGATTTTTTAAAATACTCATCAAGTATAAAATACTTGTACAAAAAAAGTCAATTAAATCGCAAAAGTTCTGCACTTTTTTCGTTTTTCTGGGCACAAACTTAATAAAATTAAGTTTAACAAGCGATATACATATTTTTTAAGATATTATTATTAACAAATAAAGGAACCGATGCCGGTTCCTTTATTTGTTAATTATCTTCGCAGTCAAGAAACTCGTCAATATTATAGCGCGGACGTCTCTTGCTCTCAATATATGTTTTGCCGACATACTGACCGACAATGCCGATAGAGAACAGCTGAACACCGCCCAAAAACCAACTAGACACCATAAGCGATGACCAACCTGCAATAGTATTTCCCAGGAAATACGAAACTAAAATGTAGATAAACGCGATTATTGAACATAGGACGATCAGAAAACCGAGCAGGGCTATGAGCGTTATCGGTTTTATGCTGAACGAGGTTATTCCGTTCCAAGCAAAGGACAGCATCTTTTTAAGCGGATATTTGCTTTCTCCTGCGGTGCGTTCGCTACGGGCGTAATAAACGCAGTCGGTCTTGTAGCCGATGGTGGGCACAATGCCGCGCAAAAAGAGATTACGCTCCTCATACTGCGACAGCTGTTTCATAGCGCGGTCGCTCATAAGCCGGAAATCAGCGTGATTGTAGACTGTCTTTACGCCGAGCAGCTGCATAAATTTATAAAAGCCCTGTGCCGTAAAACGCTTGAAAAACGAATCGCTCTCACGCGAACTGCGAACACCGTAAACAATATCGGCACCCGCCATATATTTATCTATCATCTGCTCGATGACCGAAATATCATCCTGTAAGTCGGCATCTATGCTGACCGATATATCGCACATATCAGCAACCTTTTCAAGTCCGGCAAGCAGTGCGTTTTGGTGCCCTACGTTACCTGCAAGGTTCAGTCCGTATACATACTTGCTTTTCTTATGCTCAGCTTTTATCAGCTCCCAGGTGTTATCACGGCTGCCGTCATTAACAAAAAGCACGCCGCTGTCGGCGGATATTTTTTTCTTGCCTATAAGCTCCTCTACAAGACCGCAGAGCGCGGCAGAGGTAGAAGGCAGAACCTCCTGCTCGTTATAGCAGGGAACGACGATCATCAATCTGGGCATACGGATCTCCTTTTTTATTTATTTTCAGCGATAAGCTTTTTAAGACTTACTATCTTAACACAGAGCGCGAACAGCTCGGTTGCTGTGGCTAACTCGTCTATCGTCGGATAAGAGGGGGCGATACGGATATTGCTGTCGTGCGGATCCTTGCCGTAGGGGTAGGTGGCGCCGGCGCCTGTAAGCACTACGCCTGCATTTTTGCAAAGTGCAACTATATCCTTGGCACAACCGTCCATAGATTCAAACGAAACGAAATATCCGCCCAGCGGCTTGGTCCACTGTCCTATACCACAGCCGGCAAGCTCGCGGGTCAATATTTCATCTACCTTTTCAAATTTCGGCCGCATAATATCGGCGTGACGGCGCATATGCTCGCGCATACCGTCCATATCCTTAAAATATCTTACGTGACGCAGCTGGTTTACCTTGTCGTGACCGATGGTCTGGAAGGACAACTGCTTTCTAATCTCATCGAGATTGCGCTTTGAAGCGGCTATCGCAGAAATTCCCGAACCGGGGAAGGATATCTTAGAAGTAGAGGAGAATTTATATGCCATATCGGGGTTGCCCGCCTTGGCACATTCCTCCAATATCTCCAGCACTACATCCTGCTTATCATCATACAGGTGGTGAACACAGTAGGCGTTGTCCCAGAAAATTCTGAAATCGGCTGCCGCAGGCTTGAGCGCGGCAAAGCGGCGAACCGTGTCATCCGAGTAGGAATAGCCCTGCGGGTTTGAATATTTCGGTACGCACCAAATACCCTTTATAGAATCGTCAGAGGATACCAGAGCCTCTACCATATCCATATCAGGGCCGTTCTCGCTCATGGGAATGTTTATCATTTCAATTCCGAAATGCTCGGTTATTGCAAAATGTCTGTCATAGCCGGGTACGGGGCAAAGAAACTTTACCGACTCCAGCTTTCCCCAGGGAGTATTCCCAAAAACGCCGTGAGTCATACAACGTGAGATAGTATCGTACATAACATTAAGACTGGAGTTTCCGTAAATGATGATGTTCTCAGGTGAGACCTCCATCATATCTCCCAGCAACTTCTTAGCCTCATATATTCCGTCAAGCACGCCGTAATTGCGGCAATCGGTTCCGTCGTCACAGGTAAGGTCGGCTGAGCTCGAAAGCACATCCATCATACCCATCGAGATATCGAGCTGAGCCGCACCGGGCTTTCCGCGCGCCATATTAAGCGAGAGATCCCTCGCCTTAAAATCATAATATTTCTGCATCAGTTTATCGAGCAACGACTGACGCTGTGACTGAGACATTTCGGAAAAATTCATAAAACGACCCCGTTTCAAAAAAGTGTTACATTATATTTTACTACACTTTTTCTGTAAAATCAAATATTATGTGTCGTTTATTTGCGAATTAAACCGTAAAAAGCCTTGTTATTTAACAAAAACGCAAGCACTAATGAGGTAGTTATCATTTCAGGTATCATATAAGACGCATTATATGAAAGCGATATCCATAGTCCCGAAAGCAGTCCGTTCGTGAAATCACCAAACAGCACAACGCCCGACACAAAGTGGCAGAGCAGTCTGAGCGTAAGAGCTACGACCGCACCGACGATAATAAAGGATTTACCTTTGCCGCGGAAGAATCCGACGGTGCCTAAAACGGTGTAGGCTAGGATATAATCGAGCAATACACAGGATATCAGCACTATAGGCGACAGTCCCCAAGACACGACCTCGGCTATACTCAACAGCATCTGTACCACGCTGTTAACGAAGCAGGCAAAAAAGCCCCATTTTGCGCCGTACATAATAGGCAGAAGCATAACGGGCAGCATCGAAAGCGGAGTAACACTGCCGCCAAAGGGCAGATCTACCGGCTTTATAAGACTAAGTACGGTAGACAGCGCTATCATAACAGCGCTTACGGTAAGTTTTTGTGTGGTTTGTTTCATACATTTTCCTTCTTTCCTGCGGCGCAAAAAAAGCACCGCAAAATATTTTTGCGGTGCTTGAAATAGGTTTGTATAGGATTTCCTACGTCGGCATTACCCGCATCAGGTTTAAGGGTCGAAACATAACGGTTTCCTCTCAGCCGGAGTAGATCCAGCTCCCCACGGACCACAAGGTCCGATACTATCTTAATCCTTTTTATCTTCCTTGTCAACATTTTCCTCGGAAAATGCGTCCTTGTTTATCACAAATCCACCCGGGAAACGGTCGAAAGAAATCGAAACATCTTCCAAAAGAATGTCATTTTCCTCGTCACTTATATCAAGCGGTTCTTCCGTCGCAAGTGCGAGCGCATCGGCGGTATCATAGCTGTGCCACCGCGCTAAAAGCTCGTCACCCTCGGGGTAGCGCTCTGCCGTCGGATTATGCTTTTTAAATATAACAGCGGCTATTATATAGATAATAAACAGCACTGCCGAGCCGAGTGTCACGGCAAGCCCAAGCAAAAGACCCGGCGTTTTATACTCAAAGCGCACTTCGCCGTTACCCGCAGGCACTCTGACCGCCATAAAACCAACATTGGCTTTAACTATTTCGGCTCTTTCCCCGTTAACGTAGGCGGTCCACCCCTCGGCATAGGGTATCGAGAAAAACACAAGTTTTTCCTTTGAAAGGTTTGTTTTTGCACTAAATCCATCCTTATCAGTGGAAAAATCATACGCACAGGTGGCGGCGCGGGCGGCACAGTCTGCCGCATATGCCGATTGAGACACGCTTATAAGCGGCATATCGCCCTCTCCGTCAAAACTGTAGTCGCTTGTAAGCGGCTTTAGTATATCGCGGTATTTATAAAGCACCTCGTCCTCAAGCAACACCGCTTTGAGCATCATATTAGGGGCGTAATCCTCACCGAAATAAAGCGCTTCATCCTCGGTCATATAATAGTCATAGGTAAATCCGTAGGGTATATAGTTTTCGTTAATATATATATCATACCCGCTTTGTGAATCAAAAAAACTGTATCCCGGCATTTGATATTCGCCGTTGGACAGGAAAAGATCGTCATCCTGAAGATCAAACAGATATTTTACCGACAGCAAAGACCTGGCGGCATAGATATCGGTCGTAGGTCGGCTTGCAACTCCGCGTTCCTCGCCTATAAACTCATAAAACTCGGTTACCGACGGCGGAACAATAGAATGAAACGCGTTCATAGAGCTAAAGCCGAGATACATTCCGGTATTGTCTACACACTCGTAGCAGTCAATACGAAAATCATCGCTGTCGCCGGGAAGTGTTACACTGTTTTCAAGCAGCGAAGGTATCATTACCTTATCCACGTTATAGCCGTGAGTCTTTCCGAGTCCCACAAACACCGTTGCATATATGACCGCCATAATACAAACACAAGCGGTAGCGGCACGGGTAAAGAATTTCGGGTTTTTGCGCAAGGCACCCATCAGCACGCGCAATATGAGCAGTCCGATAACGGCGATAGCACAGGAAATGAAAAACCTGTCCCGATAGACATTTGCGCTGTCCTCAACAAAGAGTCCCCAACGTGAAATATTGCCATCCTCATCACGCTTAGACGGCAAAAAGCCTATCACAAGCGCGGCGGCAACGGTTATGCACGTCACCCACCGCCAAGCACTGCTCCAATCCACCTGTCTGTCCTCCGCCGCCATACAGGTAGCAAGGCACATCATCAGTATCGGCATATAGTACCAACGCGCATAATACGATGAATTAAACATATAAAATGAGCTGTTAAGTATCGGAACGAGCGCCATAAATACCATAATACCTATAACACGGCGCAGCCAATGTCCCTTCTTTCCCTGAAACCAGGCAAATACGCCGACCATGCTGAAAATCGGCAGCCATCCGCCCAATGATGACCACTTAACGTTTGCGTTCGGGAAGAACACAGGACGCGCCGGCAGATCCGGCGGGAAGAAAAAGCACTGGAGTATATTTGCATATATCTGCGGTCTTCCGTACAGCAACAGATCCCAACCGAGAAGCGTTTCATCAAGGCGCGAATTACCAAGCAACTCATAAAGCGTAGGCAACAGCACCACAGCCGCCATCAGCACGCCTAGCATCGCCTCGAACAACAGCACAAAGAATCTGCCGAAGGTAACCTTTATTGAGCCGGACAGAACACGCACAAACCAGTATATAACCGTAAAAACGACCATTCCGAAGAAGAAGAAATAATTCGTAACGGCCGCAAGACAGACCGACAGCGCAAATATGCCGCGGCGGTTTTCGGTTATGAGAAGTTCAACCGATAAAAGCAACAACGGAAAAACTATTATTGCCTCATGAAAATGGTTGAAAAATATATTATATACCGAAAAGCCTGAAAACGCATAAAGTATGGCACCGAGACGGGCGTTTTCGTTGTTGCGCAAAAAACGGGAAAGATAGCAGTACGCCGCAAGTGCACAGCAGGCAAACTTCAATATGAGCAACGGTCCCATAAGATACGGAACGACACTGTTTGGAAACAGCAGCGTCAACCAAAAGAAAGGGCTGCCTAAAAGATAGAAGGTATAAGAGCCGAAAAAATTGACTCCGAGATCGGTGCCGAAATCCCAGCCGAGGCTTCCCGAACGCACCATCTCATGGCAGTGCTGATAAAACGGTATCTGCTGAACGTTGAAGTCACCGTAAAACAGGAAATATCCTTCATCGAATATCATATATGGCAAAAACAGTGCCGCCGCCATCAACAGCGCTATTAAAAACGTGCTGAACGCGGCACTTTTCTGCGGCCTTAACGTGTTTATTTTCTGTTTTGAAAAGGTCATACCGCTTTCTCCTTATCCATGATATAGTACGTGCAAACATATGAAACATAAAGAAATACAGCAAAATTTATAACCGAGAAAAACCACATTATCTCACCCATATAGGGAGCAAAGAATATATCGCTGTTGCGAACTTCTGCAAGTATTACAAACTGATTTACAAAAGTGGTTAAAGTAAGCAGTGAGAACTGATATATAAAATGGCGGTTTCGAGTCGTCACATATGCCATCAGAGCAAAGGGCAAAACCACCATCTGATACCGCTCGTGCATTCTGGTTGCGAGCATAAACAGCGCCTCCATAATAAACAGTCCGCCTACATAGATGTTGATTTTTCGGCCGCGCAAAAAGAGATATGCTGTATATGCGATGATGAGCAAAACAAATATCAGGTTAAGATGTGCGTATGAAAACGCTCCGAATATCGCCGTATCGTCACGCACGGCATTAAGACCGAACATTCCGTAAAAATTATACGCGTTAAAGGTGCAGTATTTATAGGTTGCGGCTCCGCCGAGATATACACGGAAGAATAAAAGCGGGTCGCGCGCACCTATCATAAAAGGCAGGAATACAGCAAGCACAGTACCTGCCGCCGCAAGCACACCTTTAAGCGTTGGCTTCCAGCCGCAGCTGCGGAAAATATAAAGCAGCAATACGGGCGTAAAGAAAAGTGACTGGTATTTTGTCAGCCCTGCTACAGCAAACGTCACACACGCGAGCACAGGGCGATTGCGGTCGGCAAGGAAAAACGCCGCCAAAAGTAAAAACGCCATAAGCTGGTCGGTCTGTCCCCAGCAGGCGGTATTATAAAACACCGAAGGGTTATAAGCCCATGCGGCAGCGGCAAAAAGCGCCGTCCATTCTCCGTGGGGCTTTGCCATACGCCAAATCAGGATTATACAAAGACCGTCAAATAATATCGGCCAAAACTTCATCAGTATCATCTGCAAAGCGTCGCCACAGCCTGCACCGAACACACGGTATGCCATACCGGTTAGATAGAGGCAAAAAAGATATAGCGGGGGATAATCAAGACTTATCTCCTCGGCACGTGAGTATATATCAAAAAGTCCGTCCTGCAGTCCGAAAGCCCAGTCGCGGTACCAAAAGGTATCATAGGAATTATAATAAAGCACCCCTATTATAAAACGGGCTGCGACAGCGGAAAACACTATAAACATAAGCATTATAATAAAATTTTTCCTGCTTTTTACCATAAGGCTCCTCCGTTTTTTAAAATCATATGTTGATATTATACCATTAAATGGTATAATATTCAATAGAACCTAAAACGAGGTGAAAAATATGGGAAGTCATTTTTATTCAATGATATCGCGTATGAAATATATTGAGCGTTGGGGACTTATGCGCAACACCGAGCGCGAAACGCTGAGCGAGCACTCTCTTGAGACCGCACTTATCGCCCACGCACTGTGTATAATCAAAAACCGAAGACTGGGCGGCAACGTAAACGCCGACCGCGCCGCAGTTGTTGCACTCTTCCACGATACGAGCGAAATTCTGACGGGCGACCTGCCCACCCCTATTAAGTATTACAGCGACGATATTCGGAACGTCTATAAAAAGATAGAATCGGTCGCAGGGGAACAGCTTTGCGCTATGTTGCCCGAAGATCTTCGCGGTGACTTTGAGGATATATACGGCTGTGAAGACCAAGAGATACTGAAAATCGTCAAGGCGGCAGATAAAATTTCCGCACTTATTAAGTGCGTTACCGAACTGTCGGCAGGCAACCGCGAGTTTGCCGCGGCAGAAAAGGCAACGCGCAAAGCTATCTCGGATATGAGCCTGCCCGAGGCAAACATTTTCTTAGAGGAATTTTTAGAAAGCTTCACTCTGCCGCTCGACAATATCGCTATAAAATAAAAGGTTACAACTCTGTTGTTGACAGATGTGGTATAATATGATGTAGCTTCAAAAATATTGGAGGTATTTATGAATAACACCGATAGACTTTGTATGGGCTGTATGAATGATAACGGAGGAGAAAAGATCTGTCCTATCTGCGGATATGATTCTGCCTCACCCGTGGATCCTTCGTACCTTGCGCCCGGCACCTGGATAAAGGATCGCTACCTCGTAGGCCGCGTTTATGAGGCAAACGGCGAGGGCGTCACCTATATCGGCTGGGATAATCTTAACAACAACGTAATCTACATCAAGGAGTATTTCCCGATCGGCCTTTGCGTACGCGGTGAAAACAAAGCCGTTACCATTGAGGAAGGAAAGGAATACGAATTTAACAACGGCATAATGCAGTTTATTGATATCTCCCGCAAAATCGGAGAGCTTGGTGAGCTGCCTTCGGTAATGCCCGTGGTTGAAACTCTTGAGATAAACGGCACCGCCTACAGTATGATCAAGGCTTCGGCAGGCATCACCCTGCGCGAGTTTTTGGTGCGCAACGGCGGCACTCTTAAGTGGGAGCAGGCAAAGCCTCTCTTTTTGCCGTTGCTTTCTACCCTGTCAGGTCTGCATAAGGCAGGCATACTCCACTGTGGCATCTCCCCCGAGACCGTCATAGTCGGCCGCGACGGCAAACTACACATTTTCGGTATAGCTATACCGCAGCTGCGCAACGCCTCAAGCGAGTTTACTTCGCAGATATTCCCCGGCTTTGCCGCTGTTGAACAGTATAATAACGAGTTTGAAATAGGCGAACATACCGATGTTTACGGTATGGCGGCGACCCTGTTCCGCGTGCTTATCGGTAATCCGCCCATGGCGGCAAACGAGCGCATCGTACAGGACAACATGTCGATTCCCGCCAAATTCGCAGAAACCATACCGCCCTATGTGCTTTCCGCGCTTGCAAATGCGCTGCAGATTACACCCGAACACCGCACCGCCACTATGGCTGAACTGCGTCTGGCGCTTACTCCGCGTGAGACCGCCACTCCGACATCAACCGATGATACTGAAGCAAGTGCCGTCTCATCAAAGGAGAGCAAACGTTACGCGCTGACAGCCGCCGGTGTTACCGTCGGAATACTGTTGCTCGTGGCTATCATACTCGTTTTCACCGTTTTCAGAGAGGATATCTTCGGCAAGCGCGACGACGATGATACACCCTCGGTCAATGCACCTAGTGTTTCATCCTACGGCGATGTTGACAGCACGCTGTCCGACGTTGTTTCCGAGCGTCTTTTTGAGGTTCCGTCCTTTGAAGGCATAAAGTATTCCGAGGTCGTTGAAAACGTTGATTATAACCAGATATTCAAGTTCAACCTTGCGGGCACACAATGCAGTGATTCTATACCTGAAGGCGCAGTCGTTTCACAGTCGGTGACCGCAGGCGAAGGTGTCAAACGTGATACACAGATTGACCTCATCGTCAGCGCCGGACCTGCAGAACTGAAGATGCCCGATCTTTCAGGAAAGTCACAGATAGACGCTTATATCACTCTGCTTGAGCTTGGCTTCTCTAAAGAGAACATTGAGTTTGTAGAAAAGTATGATGATACTAAACCGCCACAGCTTGTTATTTCTACCGAGATAGCAACCGGTTCTAAGGTGTCACGCTATGCAAAAATAATCGTCTTCATCAACTCTTATGAAGAGCCTATGGATGATTACGATACCTATTCGTCCGATTCCGGCACCTCTTCTGCAACAACACAACATTAATTCAAAACACCCCCGACTGCTGTCAGGGGTGTTTGCTTAGAATAAAGGAAATAAAAATGCAGATATCCGTTCATAACGGCACGGTCGATCTTTCGGGCGAGCCTATACTTAAAGATATAAACATCGAAATTAATACCGAAAGCCGCATAGGCGTTGTAGGCAGAAACGGCTGCGGCAAGACCACCTTGCTCCGTCTGCTGTCGGGCGAGCTAAAGCTTGCGCCCAAATCCGGAGACGATGACAGCAGCTTCACCGTATCGGGACATCCCACGATAGGCGTATTAAACCAAATGACCTTTCGCGATAACAGCGTCAGTATGGTGGACGAACTGCGCTCAGCCTACAGCGATATACTTCAGATGAAACAAAAACTTGATGCCCTGCAGGCACAAATGGAGCGAGACCAAAGCGAAGAGATCATATCCGAATACACTTCTTTGCTTGAACGCTTCACATCGGCGGGCGGGTTTTATTTTGAAAAGGAATATGAGGCGGCTATTAAACGCTTCGGCTTTACAGACCAAGAAAAACACCGTCCTCTTTCGGACTTTTCAGGGGGACAGCGCACCAAAATAGCCTTTTTGAAGCTGCTGCTCTCTAAGCCTGATCTTCTGCTGCTTGACGAGCCGACCAACCATCTTGATATCGAGGCGGTGACCTGGCTTGAAGAATATCTTAAGAACTACAAAAAAGCATTTGTTATCGTCTCGCACGACAGAATGTTTCTTGACCGCACGGTAAACACGATATACGAGATCGAACACGGTAAGACCACCCGCTATGTCGGAAACTACTCTGATTTTACCGTAGCAAAAAAGCTGTTACGCGAGCAACAGGCAAAACAATACGAGGCACAGCAAAAAGAGATAGCACATCTCAGCGCCGTAGCCGACCGATTTCGCTATAAAGCTACCAAAGCGGCAATGGCACAGTCTAAGCTCAAGCAAATAGAGCGTATGGAACTTTTAGACGCTCCCGATAAATATGACAACCGCACATTCCACGCCGATTTTGAGCCGCAGCTCCGCTCGGCGAAAAATGTGCTTTCGGTAAAAGAACTCAGCATCGGTTTTGACCGACCGCTATCTACCGTAAGCTTTGAAGTAGCACGCGGAGACCGAATTGGCATTGTAGGAGGAAACGGACTCGGCAAATCGACACTGCTTAAGACTCTTATGGGTGCTATCCCTGCCCTTTCAGGAAGCTTTCAGCTCGGCGGCGCGGTGAAGGTCGGCTATTTCGACCAGCAGATGGCGCAATACACCGGCACACAGACCGTACTCGACAATTATCTTTCCTCTTTTCCGCAGCAGAGCGACTTTGAGGCGCGCAGTGCGCTCGGTGCATTCCTTTTCAGCAAAGAGGATGTTTTTAAAACGCTTGATATGCTCTCGGGCGGCGAGCGCGTAAGGCTCGCTCTTTGCAAGCTTTTCCGCGAACGGCCTAATCTGTTACTACTAGACGAGCCTACCAACCATATGGATATAATCGGCAAGGAGACG
>JAZOCW010000013.1:0-13332 GCA_045596705.1 Acutalibacteraceae bacterium | reverse complement strand
AAGCTTGAAAAGAATAAAAAGCATAATATTGAGGTCATTGTTGACCGTCTTGTGATAAATGAAGATATCAAGAGCCGTCTTGCCGACAGCGTTGAAACTGCGGTGGAATTAACAGGCGGCTTGGTGGTTATTGACGTGATCGGTGGGGAAGAACTTGTGTTTTCCCAAAATTACGCCTGTGAAGAGCACGGTATAAGCATACCTGAGCTGACACCGACTATGTTTTCATTCAACAATCCTCTCGGTGCCTGCCCGACCTGTATGGGACTTGGTATGTTTATGAAGGTCAATCCGCGTCTTGTTGTACCTAATGAGGAACTGACACTGCGCGAGGGTGCTATCAAGGCTTCCGGCTGGAGCATAAAAGGCTGGTACGGTCAGGAAAATTCCGTCGCAACTATGTACTTTACCGCAATAGGAGAGCGCTACGGTTTTACACTTGATACCAAATATAAGGATATCCCAAAAGAGGGTAAGCACGCACTATTGTACGGAACAGGCGATGAAAAGCTTCCTCTTAAGCGCAGCGCAATGTGGGGAGGCGGTACCCATATGGCATCCTTTGAGGGTGTGCTGAATAATGTCGAGCGCCGCTATAAGGAATCTTCAAGTGAAATTGCCCGTGCAGAGCTTGAGTCATTAATGACTGAAAGTGCCTGCCAGGAATGCGGCGGCGCGCGTCTTAAACCTGAACCGCTTGCAGTTACGGTCGGAGGCAAAACTATAAAAGAGTTCTGCGATATGTCGGTAACCGATGAGCTTGAATTCTTAGATACGCTTTCTTTCGGCAGTATGCAGGAAAAGATAGCGCACCCCATTATAAAAGAGATCAAGGAAAGACTGACATTCTTAAACAGCGTAGGCTTGGATTATTTAACCCTATCGCGTTCTTCTGGAACACTTTCGGGCGGTGAGAGCCAGCGTATACGCCTTGCTACCCAGATAGGATCTTCACTTATGGGTGTAGTCTATATACTGGACGAGCCGAGCATCGGCCTTCATCAGCGCGATAACTGCCGACTTATCGAAACGCTCAAACGCCTGCGTGACCTGGGTAATACAGTAATCGTAGTCGAGCACGATGAAGATACTATCCGTTCTGCCGATTATGTTGTGGATATAGGCCCCGGTGCCGGAATCCACGGCGGCAAGGTCGTCTGTGCAGGAAATGAAAAGGATGTTGAAAATTGTCTTGATTCAATAACGGGCGATTATCTTTCGGGCAGAAAGGCTATCCCTGTGCCGTCCTCGCGCCGCAAGGGCAACGGCAATTATCTTACCGTTAAGGGAGCAAAAGAAAACAACCTGAAGAATATAACCGTCAAGATACCGCTTGGAAAGTTTGTCTGTGTTACCGGCGTTTCCGGTTCAGGCAAATCCTCGCTCGTTAACGATATACTTTATAAAGAACTTGCAACTAAACTTAACGGCGCAAACCGTATTCCCGGCGATCACAAGAGCATAGAGGGCATTGAAAATCTTGATAAAGTAATAGATATCAACCAGTCGCCGATAGGCAGAACTCCGCGCTCCAACCCCGCTACCTATACAGGTGTATTTACCGACATACGTGAGCTTTTCGCATCTACTAAGGATGCCAAGATGAAGGGATATACAGCAGGACGCTTTTCGTTCAACGTTAAGGGCGGACGCTGTGAAGCCTGTGAGGGTGACGGAACGCTTAAAATAGAAATGCATTTTTTGCCTGATATATACGTACCCTGTGAGGTCTGCGGCGGAACCCGTTTCAACCGTGAGACACTCGCCGTAAAATATAAAGGTAAGAATATTCACGATGTGCTTGAGATGACGGTTGAAGAAGGTATGCACTTTTTTGAGTCCCTGCCAAAAATCCACCGCAAGCTGAAAACGCTTTACGATGTGGGTCTCGGATATATAAAAATAGGCCAGCCTGCAACCACACTTTCGGGCGGTGAGGCACAGCGCGTAAAATTGGCTACCGAGCTTTCAAAACGCGGTACCGGTAAAACTATATATATTCTGGACGAGCCTACTACAGGTCTGCACACGGCTGATGTTCACCGTCTGCTTGAGGTGTTACAGCGTCTGGTAGATGCCGGAAATACTGTTTTGGTTATTGAGCATAATCTTGATGTTATTAAATCGGCGGATCATATTATAGATCTGGGACCTGAAGGCGGTGACCGCGGCGGTACCGTTGTCGCTTCCGGTACTCCTGAGCAGGTCGCAAAATGCGAAAACTCATATACCGGTCAGTTCTTGAAAAGCATGCTTTAAATTTACACATTATTAACTAATAAGTGTAGCTTTAGGTTTAAAATTATAAAAGGGAGGCGATAGATTGCTTGGATATATAAAGGCGTATAAGCCTGAACTGAGAATAAAAGAGTTTGAAATGTATAAAGCAGTCTATTGCTCGCTTTGTAAATATCTCGGCAAGCATTACGGTGTTTTAATGCGCTTTACCCTTAGCTATGATTTTACTTTTTTGGCACTGCTTAATATGGCACTTGCAGAGAATACCTGCAACATCAAAAGCGGAAAATGTGTATGTAATCCATTAAAAAAATGCAGCTACTGTGACGGAGCTGATGAATTGCTTTCTATGCCTGCCGCTACTTCGGTAATTATGGTGTACTATAATATTCTCGATAACGTCGCAGATGAAAAAGGAATAAAGAAAGCGGTATATTGGTTGCTTTCGCGCGTGTATAATACTGCACACAAAAAGGCGGCAAGGAATTATCCCGAAATAGAAAAAACGGTTTTGGAATATGTCAAAAGTCAGTCAAAGCTTGAAAAAGACGGCTGTGCGGATATGGATATGGCGGCTTCTCCCACAAGCAATGCTCTATCTAAGATATTTTCACTATGCTCAGACGATGAAAATGATCGCCGCGCCCTGTCGCGATTAGGTTATTGCCTCGGAAAGTATATCTATCTGACCGATGCACTTTCTGATCTTAAGGAAGATAAAAAACTCGGGCGTTATAACCCGCTTGCCGCATATGACGACAGTAGGGAAAGAGCAGAGCGAAATATCTATATGTGTATAAATGAATCAAGAAACACGTTTGAACTGATAAATATTCGTCAGTTTAAAAATATACTCGGTAACATAATATATATGGGACTGGAAGATGTATTAAAAAGGAGTTTGTCAAATGAGAGATCCGTATGAGGTTTTGGGAATAGGTAAAAACGCAACCGACGAAGAGGTTAAAAAAGCGTATAGGGAAATGGCACGCAAGTACCATCCGGATAACTATGCCGAGAACCCGCTTTCCGACCTCGCTGCAGAAAAAATGCAGGAGATAAACGACGCCTACGATAAAATAATGAATTCGCGTCGCGGCAAAGGGAAAAAATCGGGCTCCGGTAATACCTATACCTATGCGAACTCTTCTTTTCCGGATATACGTCAGCTTATTGCCTCCGGCAGATTTGAGGAAGCGCAGGAGCTGCTTGACGGCGTGCCTGCTGCAAACAGAAATGCCGAGTGGCACTTCCTTAACGGTTCGGTGCTTTACAGGCGCGGCTGGTTTGACGGCGCATACAGCGATTTTGCCACCGCTTGCCGAATGGATCCCACCAATCCCGAATACCGCGAGGCTTTTAACCGTATTCAGCGTCAGACGCGCGGAGGCTATCATAATCCCTACGGCAGCGCTCCGAATATGGGAGGTTGCAGTACCTGTGATGTCTGCCAGGGGCTTATCTGTGCTGACTGCTGCTGTGAGTGTATGGGCGGCGACTTTATTCGTTGTTGTTAGGATTTGTAGACCTAAATATTATAAAAGGGTGATTTTATGAAAAAAGCAGGGTATATTACCTTCGGTGCAGTGCTTGGCGCGCTGGCGGTCGTGGTAATGCTTGTGTCATACTTCCCCTATCTTACATATGCAATTCCGGCGCTTGCCTCACTATTTATAATGGTTGCGGTCATTGAGATGGGAACAAAATGGGCGCTTTTTTCATACTTTACGGCGGCAGTGCTGACGTTGTTGCTTGCCGAGCATGAGGCGGCGTTGCTCTTTGTGTGTTTTTTCGGATATTACCCAATAATCAAACTACCCATTGAACGTATAAAGAATATTATATTGCGGTATATCCTCAAACTTGCTGTGTTCAACACCGCAGTAGTGCTTGTATATAGCATAGCAATGAAATTAATGGGAATAGACGATGGCTTTGGTGGCTATACACAGTATATGATCTATGCTGTATGGGCACTCGCTAACGGAGTTTTTGTGCTTTACGACTATGAGATAGTCAGGCTTTCCCAATGGTATATTGAAAGGTTACATTCGCGTGTGTCGCGATTTTTGAGGAAGTAATGAGTAAAAATGTTATAGTGATAGGCGGCGGTGCGGCAGGTCTTATGGCTGCAGGCGTTGCCGGACAAAACGGCAACCGTGTAACGGTGGTCGAATCGCAAACAAGACCTGCCCGTAAGGTCATGATAACGGGAAAAGGCCGCTGTAATGTTACTAATAATACGGATATAAACGGTCTTATCCGTGCCGTCAACGGCAACGGAAAGTTTCTGTATTCGGCTTTCAGTGGATTTGCCTCGCAGGATACGATGGATTTTTTTGAAAATAGGGGAGTACCGCTTAAGACCGAGCGTGGCAACCGTGTTTTTCCCTGTTCGGATAAATCTGTCGATATTGTTGATGCATTGGTTTCCTTTGCTCGCGAAAATGCAAGGATAGTTACCGCTAAAGCCAAAGAGATCAGAACAGCAAACGGTTCAGTCTGCGGTGTGATTCTGGAAAACGGAGAACATTTGTCTTGTGATGCCGTAATACTTGCAACAGGCGGGGCGTCCTACCCGCTTACCGGCTCGACAGGCGACGGATACAAAATGGCGGCGGCACTCGGTCATACGGTAACACCGCTAAGACCCTCGCTCGTAGGTCTTGAATGTGCCGAAGGCTTCTGCACAAGATTGCAGGGACTCAGTCTTAAAAACATAAGCATAACACTAAAAAAAAGCGGCGAGAAAAAACCGGTATATACCGATTTCGGTGAGTTGCTTTTCACGCATTTCGGTGTTTCGGGTCCGGTGGTCTTAAGTGCCTCGGCAAAAATCAAGGATCCTGAAACAGAGCAGTATACCGTTTCTATCGATCTAAAGCCTGCTTTGGATGAAGGTACTCTTGATGCACGCATTTTGCGCGATTTCTCGGAAAACCCGAACAAAAATTTTGTTAACAGTCTGGATGCGTTGTTGCCCAAAAAGCTTATACCGGTTATGGTTTCGCTGTCGGGTATATCCCCTGAAACAAAGGTAAACCAAATAACCAAACAGCAACGCGCAAAGCTCGTTTCTCTTCTTAAAAACCTAACGCTTAAGGTAAACGCTTTGCGCCCTATTGAAGAAGCAGTCATAACCGCAGGCGGCATTTCACTTAAAGAGGTCGACCCGCGTACGATGCGCTCAAAGCTTGTAGACGGACTTTATTTTGCGGGAGAAATACTGGATGTTGATGCCTGTACGGGCGGATTTAACCTTCAAATAGCCTTCTCAACCGGTGTTCTTGCCGGCAAAAATATATAAAATTGAGGGATGTAGAATGATTTCAATAGCAATTGACGGACCTGCCGGTGCGGGCAAAAGCTCTATTGCCAAAACAGTTTCAAAGGAGCTTGGATTTATTTATGTAGATACCGGCGCTCTCTATCACACGGTAGCTCTCCGCTTTATAGCAGAGGGTTCGACACCTGAAAAAATCGAAAATACCGAGGAAATACTTTCTTCACTTAAGGTAGGTATCGAGTTTAAAGACGGCGAACAGCGTATGATGCTTGACGGCGTCGATGTCACCGATAAAATACGCACACCGGAGGTTTCGATGATGGCATCTGCCGTTTCAGCTTTACCACCCGTGCGTGCCTTCCTGCTTGAGACCCAACGCCGTTTAGCTAGAGAAAACAATGTACTTATGGACGGCAGAGATATCGGTACGGTAGTCCTGCCCGACGCTCAGATAAAAATATTCCTAACCGCTTCAGCGGAGGACAGAGCACAGCGCAGATATACCGAACTTCTGGAAAAAGGGATGGATGTGAACTACGATGACATCCTTTCTGATATGAAAACACGCGACTATAACGATTCGCACCGTGCTGTAGCTCCGCTTAAGCCGGCAGAAGATTCTGTTTTTGTGGATACCACGGGAAACAGTTTTCAAGAGTCGGTCGAACTGCTGGGTTCTATCATCGGCAACAAATTAAAGGAGCTGTAATATGTCCCGATTATATAAAACGGTAAGAATGCTTATTCAGCCGTTAGTAAGAATAATGTTCAGAATTAAGTGTGTCGGACTTGAAAATGTACCCAAGGACGGACCTTTTATGCTTTGCTGTAACCATACTTCTTTGACCGATGTTTTTTTGTTGGTGGCACTCTGCCCTCGACAAATAAACTTTATGGCTAAAAAGGAGCTCTTCAAGAACCCGATCCTTCGTACCGTTATATCGGCATTCGGGGCATTCCCGGTCGACCGCGGCGGTAGAGATATATCGGCAATACGCCGTTCCTGCGCTGTTATCAAAGAGGGAAAGGTTTTAGGAATTTTCCCCGAAGGAAAGCGTTATATCACAGGACCCATGCGTGAAGTAAAACCCGGTTGCTCTTTTGTCGCAATAAAGACAGGCGCCGATGTGCTTCCGGTTTCGATATATAAAGAGGGGAAAACCCATCCCTTGCGCCGTGTAACGGTCCGTTTCGGCGAAGTGGTGAAAAACGCACAATTGTGCGACGGCAAGGCCACAAAGGAAAGCATAGCACAGGTGTCGGATAAAATCTTTAAATATATAACCAAATTATGGGAGTTGAAGTTTTGAAAATAACACTTGCCAAAACCGCAGGCTTTTGTTTCGGTGTTGACCGCGCGGTTAATATGATTTATGAACTGCTTGATGCTGGTAAAAAGGTTTGTACTCTCGGACCGATAATTCATAATCCTCAACTGGTGGCTGAACTTGAAGAGAGAGGCGTTCGTATTGTTGACTCGCCCGATGAAGCAGATCGGGGGGAAACGCTTGTTATACGTTCTCACGGGGTTGCCCGTTCGGTGTATGAGCTTTCTGAAAAGATAGGGTTAGAGGTTGCAGATGCGACCTGCCCGTTTGTCGCAAAAATACACCGTATCGTTTCGTCTGCTTCGGGGCCCGTATTCATAGCGGGCGATCCAAAGCATCAAGAGGTTTTGGGCATAATCGGTCATTGCAGGACTCCTTATTTTGTTTTTTCAAATGAAGCGGAGCTTGAAAAAATAATCCGTGAAAACACTTTTTCGGAAGAAACTACGCTCACAATGGTCTCTCAGACGACATTTAATAAAGAATTATTTGAAAAAAGTAAAAAATTTTTTAAAAAAGTATATACAAATTGTGTAATTTTTGATACAATATGTTGTGCAACTTCCGATAGACAGGAGGAGGCAGCGCGTCTTGCCTCAAACAACGATGCAATGGTGGTGGTCGGTGGGCGTCACAGCTCCAACACAGCCAAATTGTTCGATGTTTGCAGCAGTTTCTGTAAAAACACCTTTTTTGCAGAAACCGCGGCAGATCTTGATGTTTCAAGTCTTCGCTGCGCCGCCAATATCGGCGTTGTGGCAGGTGCTTCGACACCCGCCCGCATTATAAAGGAGGTTATTACAACCATGGAAGAAAAAGTATTACCGGTAGAAGAACAGGCCGAGGAAAAAGAAGCTGTTCGCAAGAGTTTTGACGAAATGACCGACGAGGAAGCATTCGAAGAATCGCTTAACAGTCTTAATTCCGATCAAAAAGTTAAAGGAGAAGTACTGGCCGTTAAGCCGAGCGAGATTTTGGTCGACATCGGCAGAGGTCTTACAGGATACATATCAGCAGAAGAGTATTCCTATGATGCAAACCTTGACCTTACTACAGCCGTTAAGGTTGGCGACATACTTGATCTTATCATTATGCGCACAAACGATCAGGAGGGCACTGCAATGCTCTCTAAGCGCAGATATGACGCTATTGCAGGCTGGGATAAAATAGTTGCAGCTAAAGAATCCGGCGAGATAGTAAACGGAACCGTTACCGATGTTATCAAGGGCGGCGTTATGGCTGCTTGTGACGGTGCAAGAATCTTTATTCCCGCTTCTCAGGCAACCGCTACCAGAGGCGAATCTCTTGAGGAGTTAAAGGGTAAGGAAGTTTCGTTCCGTATTATTGAGATTGGCCGCGGTCACAGAGCAGTAGGTTCTATCCGCAGCGTACTTCGCGATGAGCGCAAGGCTCAGGTTGCCAAGCTTTGGGAGACCATCGCTGTAGGCGATAAGATGAACGGTGTCGTTAAGTCTCTCACAGGCTATGGCGCATTTGTTGATATCGGCGGTGTTGACGGAATGGTTCACATTTCTGAGCTTTCCTGGCAGCGCATTAAGCATCCGTCTGAGGTCGTCTCGGTCGGCGATGAGATCGAGGTTTACGTAAAGGCTCTTGATACAGAGAAAAAGAAAATCTCCCTCGGTTATAAGAAGGCTGACGAGAATCCTTGGACCATCCTCACTCAGAATTATGAGGAAGGCTCGGTTGTTACAGTTACAGTTGTAAGCATGACTGCATACGGCGCATTTGCCCGCATCATTCCGGGAATTGACGGTCTTATCCACATTTCACAGATCGCCAACAAGCATGTTGCAAAGCCGCAGGATGAACTGAGTATAGGACAGGAAGTTGAGGCTAAGATCATCAGCATCGATACTGATAAGAAGCGTGTAAGCCTTTCTATCCGTGCACTTCTTCCTGAAGAGGAGCAGGCTCCCGTTGAGGAGAATGTTTCTGAAGAAGCAGTTGAAGAAGCTCCTGTTGCTGAGGAAACCGCTGAATAATTTATAAAACAAAATCACCTGCGATTACTTCGCAGGTGATTTTTTATATCTATTCTGCTACCGGTTCGGCAGGTAGAGCGTTTACAAACCTCACATCACATCCCAGATGGCTCTGGCACTGTGCAAGACTTCCTGCAACCAACTCTTCAGTGCGTTTGAATGATGCTGTGGCTTGTGCGGCAATACTTTCGGATAAACCGTATTTTACTGTCGCGGCGTCAGCACTTTCCAAAGGGTATATAGTGTATTTAGATTGACCGTCTACCTTGTTAAGATATACCCATGTAGGAATTATATCAACCGACGAAAGTACGACCTTGCCGTCGCTGTATTTATCAAACGTGTAATAAAACAGCATGCCGTCTTCGGTATGTCCCGACCTACAGGAATCCATTCGTTCCTTTCTTTGGTTAGATACTGCATTGCCCATAGAATAAATGCAAACTGTGTTGTGGCTCCCGTCTGACGATGTCAACAGTTCCATTGGCTGTACAACGTGTGGGTGTCCGCCGACAATAACGTCAACACCTAAGTCGGTAAGCCGTTGTGCGATCTGTTTTTGCCAGTTGTTTGGCGAAAGCTTATATTCCTCTCCCCAGTGCATATAGAATACGATACAGTCAGCACCGCCATCGCGCATACCGCTTATCATATTTTGCGCTTCTGCATAGAAACTGTCTAAGTTTTCATATGAGAAAGAACTAAGCAGAGGGTTAGCTTCCTCGGCTATTACGCGTCCGTTAATTGATTTCCTGCCGGGAGCAGGACTGGTGTTTTCATAGGTGAAACAAGCCATACCGATATTAATTCCGTTAACATCCTTAACGATATAGGTTGGCTCATCCGCAGTTTCTCTTGTGCCGAGATACTCTATCTGTTTGGATTTAAGCACCTGAACGGTACGCTTAAGTCCGAATAGACCGGTATCATAACTATGGTTGTTGGCAGTCAGCAACAGATCGATTCCGGCAGCCGTTGCGTTGTCTGCAAGTGAGTCGGGCAGATTAAAGCACGGATATCCCGAATAAGCACCCGATTCGGGTCCGCCAAAGGTGACCTCTAAGTTTGCCACCGCAAGGTCTGCAGACTTAAAATAAGGCGACACCTCGGGGAATATACCGGAAAAATCGTATGTTCCGTCCGCTTTGTTGTAGGCGCCGCTTATTATAGGACTGTGCATAAGCAGATCACCGGTGTTGACGACCGTCGCTGAGGAAACCTTGTAAGGCTCTTTCGGTTGGCTGGAGGATGGAATATCATCTACCAAACTGCCGTTTGATAACATATCTCCTGCATTACCAAATGCAATTGCTACAGCAACTACCGCGGCAACAATTATTAAAGAAAGATAGAGCAAATATCCGCGTCCGCCGCGTTTAGTGCGCTTTTTTGAATATTTTTTGCTAGCCAAAAACTCACCTTCCTACATAAATTGACATAGAATTATGGGGATAAATATTGCCGGTATATAGTTTGCAACTTTAATGTTACAAATCTTAAGCATATTAAGTGATAACGCGATTATTAAAAGTGAACCGACACAGGTCATCTCGTTTATTATGTTGTCGGTCAGTAATGGTGCTATAAGTGTTGCAAGCAAGGTTATTCCGCCTTGATAGACCAAAACGGGTATCGAGGAAAAAAGTACACCTACACCGAAACTTGAAGCAAATACGACCGCTGTGATACCGTCAAGCAGGGCTTTTGTGTAAAGCGTGCTGTTATCACCTGTAAGTCCGCTGTCCAACGAACCGACTATTGCCATTGCTCCGACAACAAAAAGCAAAGTTGCAGTTACAAAACCCTTAGCAAACTTTACGTTTCCGCCCTTTGAATTTAGCTTGTCCTCGGCCTTTTTAGCAATGCGGTTTACAAAAGCGTCAATATCCAGCAATTCCCCAATAACAGCACCAACGACTATAGAAATTATAGTTATTAGCGTGCTTTCGCCTTGTAGAGCGCCCGTAATGCCTATTAGCAGCACACACAGTGCCACACCGTTTACAATTGTATTGCCTATTTTTTCGGGTATTCCTTTTTTAAGCACAAGACCGGCCGCACCGCCGATAATTATGCTGAGAAAATTTACAACAGCCCCCATTTTTATCATCTCCAAACTGCTTATATAATATCACACCCAGGAAATGATTTCAATAAATTGTGCTTTACTTTTGCTCTTTTAAGTGTTAAAATATTAAAGTAATAAAGATAAGGCTTTGCCTTACGAATTTAAGGAGTATATAATGGATAAACTTCGCAATCCCGGAACGGATGATTTTTTTAAAGCCGTATTGACATTAAAGGATGTTGATGAGTGCTATAAGTTTTTTGAAGATGTTTGCACGGTTAAAGAATTACAGTCGATAGCGCAGCGCTTTACCGTTGCAAAGATGCTTACAGAGAAGAAGGTGTACAGCGAGATCGTAGCCAAGACCGGTGCCAGTACCGCAACTATCAGTCGCGTTAATCGTTCACTCACATACGGTTCCGACGGATATGAGCTCGTATTCGGACGCACTAACAAATAATATGTGCGGATACGGTAGTTTTTCGGAATTTTATGACATTTTAACAGACGATGTAGATTATAAAGGCCGAGCAGATTATCTGTATGGCCTTTTTAGTCGTTTCGGTGCAGTGCCTACGCTTATGCTTGATGTTGCCTGCGGAACCGGAAGCTTTTCAAATGAGTTTGCCGAAAAGGGAATAGAGGTCATCGGTGCAGACCCATCCGACAGTATGCTGTCTGTCGCACGGGAAAAAACCTTACAACGCGGAAACGATATTTTGTTTTTATGCCAGTCTGCACAGGAGTTGGAGCTTTACGGTACGGTTGATGGTGTTATATGCTGCCTTGACAGCATAAATCATATAACCGACCCTAATGAACTCGCCGCTGCATTTTCGCGCATTTCTCTTTTTCTGGAGCCCGGAAAGCTGTTTATATTTGATGTTAATACTGAATATAAGCATCAAGAAGTGCTGGCTGATGAAACGTTTGTTATTGAAAATGACAGTGTTTTTTGTGTCTGGCAAAATAGTTATGACGATAACGAAAAGCTCACAACGGTGTATCTTGATTTTTTCAAACAGTGCGGTGATAAATATGAGCGTTTTAGCGAGGATTTTGCAGAACGTGCATATACCGACACAGAGCTTAGAGAACTGTTATCAAAGGCAGGACTTAAGGTCGAAGCAGTGTACGGCGATATGACAACTTTGCCGCCGAAATCAGACAGTCAAAGAAATGTGTATGTAACCAGAAAGGCGTAACTATGGGTAAGATTATTAGATGTATAACCTCAGACGGCGCAGTAGCCGCAATAGGAATAGATTCAACCGATATTGTAAATGATGCCGTGGCTATTCATAAAACTTCGGCTGTAGTTTCTGCTGCCCTCGGCAGACTGCTTACGGCCACTTCTATGATGGGGGATATGCTTAAAGGAGCCGATAATACAATAACCCTTAAGTTGGCGGGTGACGGACCGGCCGGCTCGATTATCGCGGCAGCCGATTCTCACGGAAATGTGCGCGGCTATGTTATGAATCCTGTAGTTGAAATACCGCTAAAAGAAAATGGTAAACTGGATGTTTCAGGCGCTGTCGGTACTAACGGCACACTTTATGTTATTAAGGATGTCGGACTCAAAGAGCCATATAACGGCTCTGTTCCGATCGTGTCGGGTGAAATTGCCGAGGACATTACGGCATATTATGCAATAAGCGAGCAAATACCGACAGTATGCGCACTTGGTGTACTTGTCAATCCGGACCTGTCGATCAAGGCGGCCGGCGGTTATATAATACAACTACTACCTATGGCGGACGACAAGGTGATAGACAAAATAGAGGATTCAATAAAACATATTCGCCCGGTTACACAAATGCTTGCCGACGGTATGTCGATCGAGGATATTATAAACACCGCACTCGAAGGTTTTGATGTAGAGTTATTGGACACGACCGATGCCGCATATAAATGTAACTGTAACCGAAAGCGCGTTGTCAGTATGCTGAAATCTATCGGTAATGAAGAGCTGCAAAGCATGGCTGATGAGATGCCGAACATTGAAGTCAAGTGCCATTTTTGCGACAAGATCTACAACTTTTCTCCCGATGAAATAAGAGAAATAGGCAAATAAAAAAATACTTAAAAAAGTTTAAAAAAGTGTTGACAAAATGCTTTTATTGTGGTAATATATTGCTTGTCGCCGGTCAGTTACGGTAGCAACAAACGGCGCCAAGGCATGTGGGAGCATAGCTCAGCTGGGAGAGCATCTGCCTTACAAGCAGAGGGTCACAGGTTCGAGCCCTGTTGTTCCCACCACCTTTTGGCCTGGTAGTTCAGTTGGTTAGAACGCTAGCCTGTCACGCTAGAGGTCGTGGGTTCGAGCCCCATCCAGGTCGCCATTTGCCTCTGTAGCTCAGTCGGTAGAGCAGGGGACTGAAAATCCCCGTGTCGTTGGTTCGA
>JAZOCW010000012.1:0-7475 GCA_045596705.1 Acutalibacteraceae bacterium | reverse complement strand
TTGTGTTGGGCTGTGTTGCAATCTTAGCTGATACAACATAGGTCTTGCCTTCCTCTATGAGTATATCCTGAACGGCAGATTGCCATGGACCGATTTTAAATATATAATCGCCAGTGTAATTGCTCATTCCGCTGCCAGAAATATTGTCCGTAGCTTTCACTGAAGCAGCATTGCCGAATTCATTTGATGCATACCAGCCATAGGCATTACTCGTCAGTTTAAGCCAACCGCCGGATTCATTATCCGCAGTTGTCCAAAGCCTTTTAAAAGTGTTATCGCTGGGGTCGGTCGCACCCTCTGCACCGCCGTTAACAAGCAGGTTTGCGGGGGAAGCTGAACCGGTATTTGCCGTTACCGGAAGCAATGTCAGTACCGACAAAGTGCCGAGCAGGAGCATTACCGATAAAATAATGCTGAGCAGTTTTTTCATAAGAACACCTCTTGTGCATTTTTATTAGTTTTAAGCGAAAACTAATTATACATCAGTATTATATATCTTTATATCGTCAATGTCAATTGCAATTCTAAATAATATATCAATTATAAATATAGTAAAAATGCAAAAAGCACCTACCAGAGAGAAATTTCGTAAAGAAGTTGTCTCTCCGTCAGGTGCTTTACTTAACAATTAAAGTGTATCGGGATTGATCTTAGGAAGGTTCCATCTGAAATGTGCGGCGAGATTACGAAGTGTGACAACGGTTAAAAAGCCTATCGCCACTGCCCACCCCTCGGGTATAAAGCCGCAGAGTATAATATTGACCGCGCCGCCGGCGGCAGACGCAACGGCATATACGTGCTTTTTGAAAACATCGGGAACGTCACCGCAAAAAACATCTCGCAAAACACCGCCGCCAACAGCGGTTATAACACCTACCAGCACCTTTGCGGTAAAGTTATCTACTCCGCATTCACCCGCTATTCTGATACCTGTTGTTGTAAACACGGCAAGCCCGAGTGTGTCCGCCCAGAATACAACTATGCGCTCAAAAAACTGCATATGATTACGAATGTATTGCCACAGGAGACGAACTACAGCAAAAGTGATAAGTGACGTGGCAAGAGCTAAAAGCGTGAAAAGCGGGCTTTTAAGTGCAATAGCGGGGGTGTTACCTATAATACTGTCGCGCATTATACCGCCGCCCACACCTGTCACAATACCGAGTATTGTGACACCGAACAGATCCATATTATGCTTTATGCCCTTCATGGCGCCCGAAAGTGCAAAGGCAATAGTTCCTATTATTTCAAACACAAAAAAATACGTCTGCATATTACACCTCACAATATAATATTACCGCCCTACTCTTCCCAAGGCAGGGTCTTATCACAAATAATATCGGTTACATCGTCTTTTGTGCAAAGCGAAAATGCACAGTTTACGCCGAGCTTTGAGCTGTCACAAAGAAACACCTGACGTTCGGCACGCGAGAGCATAACACGGCGCAGTGATATCTCCTCCTCCGACACGTCGCTTATGATACCGTCCTCCGAAATACCTCTGCAGGAGAAAAACAGCATATCTGCCGATACACCGCGCAAAAACTGCTCGGCATAGGGACCTAAAAAGCAATCCCTTTCCTTATAAAAGGCACCACCGGTACAGTAGACCGGTATGCTCGAATTTTTGAGCTCGTTGCACACCCGCAGATCATTGGTTATGATCTTCACGTCGGTAAGATGGGTTATATACTTACATATACGTCGGGCGGTAGAAGATGAATCAAACATAAGCGTTGCACCGTCGAAGACGAGTTGCGCGGCGCGTTTAGCTATTAGCTCCTTTTTTTGAGAATTGCTCCTGTCCCGTATATGTGCAGGTGTGACGCTGTTCTGATATTTCGAAAGCAACACACCGCCGTATACCCGCTTTATAAGCCCCTTGTGTTCAAGCACCTCAAGGTCTCTGCGGACCGATGCTTCACTTGCAAACACAACCTTTGACAGCTCCCTTACATTAGAGGAACGATTCTGTTCAAGATAATCAAGTATGCTTTTTTGCCTTTCATACTGCAACAAGTTATACACCACCAACATAAAATGAAAAAGTTTTAATATTTATATGACAAAGTTTCAAAATATCTTTCATCGCTTGACAGCATATTTCATACATTATATAATTTAAATATACTTTATCACACTTTTGCAAAAACTTCAAACTTTTTCACAAGGAGTATGTAAAATGACCGACATTAATGTGTTTACAACGGGTATTAAAGCTTGCGAATGCGGACGTGATCACCTCTGCCCCATTGACTGTATAGAAATAGCCGGCGGCGCTCTTAACAAGCTGCCGGAGCTTTGCGAACAGTATGAGAAGATATTACTTGTAGCAGATAAAAACACCGACAAGGCTTGCGGAAGAGAAGTTGCTGACATCTTAGGTAAAAAGGCTACGCGTTATCTTATTCTTGAGAATAACGGCGAGGTTGTCATACCTAATGAAGAAATACTTGACCAAGTTGATGCTGCCGCGGATGTTGAACTGATTATCGGTATCGGTTCTGGCGTTATTAACGATATATGCAAATATATAAGCTTTAAGCATAATATACCCTATTATATAGTGGCCACCGCACCGTCGATGGACGGATATGCCTCGGTCGGAGCAGCACTCATTCTCGGTGGTATGAAGGTTACCCTCAACGCCCGTCCGCCTAAGGCGATAATTGCCGACACGAACGTACTTTGCAATGCACCTATGGATATGCTGCGTGCCGGCTACGGCGATATAATAGGCAAGTTTTCCTGTCTTAATGACTGGAAATTAAGCGCACTTATAAACGGAGAATATTTTTGCCAAAGAGTATATGACCTTACATATTCGGTGGTACTTGAAGTTAAACAGCTTGCAGACGGAATAAAAAAACGTGACGAGGCGGCTGTCGGAGCGCTTATGAAAGCGTTATGCGCTGTAGGCATATTTATGAGCTACGTTGGTAACTCCCGCCCCGCATCGGGCAGTGAGCACCACCTTTCACACTATTTTGAAATAACAGGTATATTAAATAACACACCCTATTTCTCTCACGGTATAGATGTAGCCTTTGCATCGGTCGTTACCGCAAAAATACGCGACTATATAATAAACAATACCCCCTGCCACTGCGGCTTTGACCGAAATGCTTGGGAATCAAACATACGCAGAATTTATTCAACCTCTGCAGACGGAATTATAGCACTGCAGGATAAGCTCGGTTGGTATCAAAACGATGATTTTGATACGGTTTTATCCAAATGGGATGATATAATCAAAATTCTGCGTGAGGCACCCTCTGCGGAGGAGACCCTTGAGCTTATTGAAAAAGTCGGACTCAGCTATAATTCTTTCAAAAAGCTTTACGGACGAAAAAAAATAAAGGACGGTTGCCTTTACGCAAAAGACCTAAAGGACAGATACAGTGTGCTTTGGCTGTTTTACAGTTTTTTCAAGGATAAATAAATGGATAAAAGTAAAATAAAGCTGATAGCTTTTGATCTTGACGGTACACTGACCCAACATAAGACCCCTTTGTGCGAGGAAAATCGTTTGGCACTTGATATGCTGTCACAGCGCTATAAACTGCTGATGGCAGGCGCGGGACTTTGCCGCCGTATATTTAAGCAGATGGGAAACTACCCGATAGACATACTCGGCAGCTACGGTATGCAGTATGCAGAATACCGAGAGGATCTAAAAGATATCGAGATAATATCCGACGTTTCGCTTCCCTGTGACAAGGAAAGTATCGAAAAGCGCGTTACAGAGCTGCGCAAAAAATTTGGTTTTACCGAGTTTGCCGGTGAGAACGTTGAATACCATCCTTCCGGCTGTGTTACATTCCCGATACTGGGAACCAAGGCTTTGCAGGGGGACAAGCTAGCTTTTGACCCCGACCGTTCGAAACGTCGCAGGATCTACAATGAGGTCAAGGAAGTATTCAGCGATTTCAATGTATTTGTAGGCGGATCTTCCTCATTCGATATGGCGCCTGCCCCCTACAACAAAGCCTATGCGCTGAAAAAACACTGTGACGAACGGGGCATCAAAAGCTGTGAGGTCGTGTTCGTAGGCGACGACTACGGAGTGGGCGGAAATGATGAACCGGTATATCTCTCGGATTTTAACTTCATCAAAATAGACGATTACCGTCAGTTTCCCGAAGCAATTAAATGTCTACTGTAATTTCCAATTGACAAGGCACTTTGTTTGTGTTATTATACTGAAAAATGATAGAGGCGCGTTTTGTAAAAAGTATCCCCTGCGGTAAAGCCTGTGCCGGGCGTTGTTTGGGTGAAAGGTGCAAACGCCGAAGTCGGCCGATAGGCAAGCGGTCAGTCTGGCATTGCGGAATAATATCCGCCGTGCTGTCGCTTTTGCGGAGTGCTATCTTAGACCACAAAAAATACGATCTGTATTTAAGGTTTAAGGCAGTCATTCGCTGACTGTCTTTTAGTTTTTTAGGAGGTTTTTTATGAAGAAAACAGTTTTTATGGGAGCGGCAAGTGCAATTATAACCCCGTTTACCAAAGACGGAATAGATTATGATAAATTTCGCGCACTTACCGAATGGCAGATAGCCGAAGGTATTGATGCCATCGTAGTTTGCGGCACTACCGGAGAATCCTCAACACTGACGGACAAGGAGCACCGCGAGGCGATTAAATTCATGGTTGACACCGTTGCAGGCCGCGTACCGGTAATTGCCGGCACCGGCAGTAACGACACAGCCTACGCCTGCGAACTTACCGAATATGCCTGCGCGGTCGGTGCAGACGCTGTGTTGACCGTAACACCGTACTACAACAAGGCAACCCAAAAGGGACTTGTCCGTTCCTTCACGGAAATTGCCGACCATTCCACAAAGCCTGTTATTCTTTATAACGTTCCGTCAAGAACCGGTGTTAATATTCTTCCCGCCACCTGTGACGCTCTTGCCGACCATCCAAACATATGCGCTATCAAGGAAGCAAGCGGAAACATATCGCAGATAGCCGAGACTGCCGCGCTCACCAAAGGCAGACTTGACATCTATTCCGGCAATGACGACCAGACCGTACCGATAATGGCGCTCGGCGGCAAGGGTGTTATCTCGGTCGTATCCAATCTGTTGCCTAAAGAGACCGCCGAAATGTGCTCGCGCTTCTTTTCGGGCGACCTTGCAGGCAGTACCGAAATACAGCTTAAACTTTTGCCGCTTATAAACGCGCTGTTTTGCGAGGTAAATCCCATCCCTGTAAAAGCTGCTATGGCGGCAATGGGTTATTGTGAAAACTATCTCCGCCTGCCTTTGACCGAAATGGAGGAGGCAAACCGCCAGAAGCTGCTCAACCTTATGCGTGAGCAGGGAATCAACGTTTAGGAGCAATAAAATGATAGCAAATAACATAACCACAAAAGATAATACAATTTTCTTCGCCGGACAAAGCACCGCCTCGCTTGCCGAAAAATACGGCACCCCGCTTTACCTTATGGACGAGGACAAAATACGTCAAAACTGCCGCACATATGTAAACGCATTCAAAAAATATTTCGGCAACGGCAGTTTTCCGATATATGCAAGCAAGGCCGCTTCTTTTAAGCGAATATACAGCATCATTGCAGAAGAAAATATGGGCTGTGATGTTGTATCATCAGGAGAGATCTACACCGCCGATGCCGCAGGGTTTGACCTCGGACGCGCTTTCTTCCACAGCAATAACAAGACCGATGCTGATATCGATTTTGCTATGTCAAAAGGTATCGGCTACTTCGTAGCTGACGGTATGGACGAGCTTTGTGCTATTGACTGCGCCGCCGCCCGACGCGGAATAAAGCAAAGCATCCTGATACGTCTTACCCCCGGTATTGATACTCACACCTATGAGGCTGTTAACACCGGTAAAGTCGATTCAAAATTCGGTGTTGCTATTGAGACCGGACAGGCTAAAGAGGTTTTAAAAAGTGCTTTGGAGCTTAAAAACATTCAAATTGAAGGTTTTCACTGCCACGTAGGCTCACAGGTTTTTGATTCCGATGTTTTCATTCGCTCAGCCGAAATAATGCTCGGTTTTATAGCAGATGCTAAGCAAAGCTTCGGCTTTGAAACAAAGCTTCTCAACCTCGGCGGCGGTTACGGTGTGCGCTACACTGAAAATGACCCCGTCATCAATATCGAACAGAACATCAAGTCGGTTGCCGAAAGCATAAACACCCTTTGCGATCGTTTTGAGATCGCGGTTCCCGGAATTATAATGGAACCGGGCAGAAGCATCGTCGCCGATGCGGGAATGACGCTTTATACCGCGGGCAGCGTTAAAAAAATACCGGGATATAAAAACTATGTTTCGGTTGACGGCGGTATGACCGATAACCCGCGTTTCGCGCTTTACGGCTCACGCTATACAGTACTGGCGGCAAATAAGGCAAATGAAGCAACCGATTTTTGTTGCTCGGTAGTTGGACGTTGCTGTGAGAGCGGAGATATTATTCAGGAAAACGTATCTCTCCCCTCCTCTGTCTGCCGCGGTGATCTTATCGCCGTTTGCACTACGGGAGCGTATAACTTCTCAATGGCTTCAAATTACAATCGCGTGCCGCGCCCGCCCGTCGTTATGCTGTCAAAGGGTGAATCATATGTTGCGGTGCGCCGCGAAAGCTTTGAAGATGTTGCAAGAAACGATATATAGGTCTAACTATGTATAACACTATATTTTTTGATCTGGACGGCACGCTGACCGACCCCGGGATCGGCATAACAAATTCGGTAGCCTATGCTCTTAGTAAATGGAATATCACCATAAACGACAGGTCCGAGCTTTATAAATTTATAGGTCCCCCGCTTATGGATTCATTTGCAACATATTACGGTTTTTCAAACGAGCAATGTCAGTCAGCGCTCGGCTTTTACAGAGAATATTTCCGTGACAGAGGCATTTTCGAAAACAGAGTTTATGACGGAATACCCGAGTTGCTTTCTACCCTTAAGAAAAAAGGTAAAAGAATTGTTTTAGCAACCTCAAAGCCCGAAGAATTTGCTGTTACTATACTAAAACATTTTGACCTGTATCGGTATTTTGATTTTGTTGCGGGCGCTTCTATGGACGAAACGCGCAACAAAAAGCCTGATGTAATAAGCTATGCACTTGAAAATCTCGGTTTCCCCGACACAAAAGAAATTTTAATGGTGGGCGACCGCGAATATGACGTGCTTGGTGCTGCACAATTTAAAATTGACTCTGTCGGCGTTCTGTACGGATACGGTAACCGCGAAGAATTGCAAAACGCAGGTGCGACGTATATAGCCGATAACGTTAGTGACATACTATCTTATATTTCCTAAGTCAAATCACCGAAAGGTTTTCCTTCGGTGATTTTTCTGTTAATTTCGCCTATGGTGATAACGAGTAATATTCCGTTTTTAGTTTATATACTAAAATATATAACTGTATATATTTTAGTATTGCAAAACTCACCGCGGTCTGTTAAAATATTCACAAGCGAAGACGAGACGTAT
>JAZOCW010000011.1:0-52921 GCA_045596705.1 Acutalibacteraceae bacterium | reverse complement strand
GTGGGGCCTTAATCCTGATGTGTTTGATTATCTCGAGCGTGAGTTTAAGAATTTCCTTGATGAGAACATAAACGAACTCAAGACAGAGTGCTATCTTCCTAACGTAATTGGCACTCTTATCAAAAACGGCGAGAAGAAGGTTCGTATGTTGGTTGCCGAGGATAGATGGTACGGCGTTACTTATAAAGAAGACAAAGAAGACGTTGTAAAGGCTATCGGCAAATTAATGGACGAGGGACTTTACGAGGGCATCTAATTCCGAATTTTAAAACGGATACCGCTTATGAGCGCGGTATCCGTTGTTTTTTACATAAAAAATGAAAATTTTTTGTTAAATCGGAAAATATAATGTTGCATAGAATGTTTGGCTGGTATATAATGTATAAGGAGAAAATTGTGATGTTTTTATCAATTTCCAAGGGGGATAAACAAAATGACAAGTAACAAAACCGTATTAAAATGGCTTGACGAAGTCAAAGAACTTTTGACTCCGGACGAGGTAGTTTGGATCGACGGCAGCGAGGCACAGCTGGACGAGCTGAGAAAGACCGCTGTTGAGACCGGCGAAATGATCAAGCTCAACGAGGAAAAACTTCCCGGCTGCTATCTGCACAGAACTAAGCCGAACGACGTTGCCCGTGTTGAGGACCGTACCTTTATCTGCTCAAGAGAAAAGGAAAATGCCGGCCCGACCAACAACTGGTGCGATCCGGACGAAATGTATAAGAAACTCTACGACATAGCTCGCGGCAGCTATAAGGGCAGAACAATGTATATCATTCCGTTCTCTATGGGCCCGATAGGCTCTCCGCTCGCTAAGATCGGCGTTGAGGTTACAGACTCTATCTATGTTGTACTCAACATGGCTATAATGACCCGCGTCGGCAAAGAGGTATTTGATGTTCTCGGCGACAGTAATGACTGGGTTCGCGGTCTGCACTGCAAGTGTGATGTTGATCCTGAGAAGCGTTATATCTGCCAGTTCCCTGAGGATAACACCATAATTTCTGTTAACTCGGCATACGGCGGAAACGTTCTGCTCGGTAAGAAGTGCTTTGCACTTCGTATAGCTTCCTACCAGGGTTGGAAGGAAGGCTGGATGGCAGAGCATATGCTCATTCTCGGACTTGAAAATCCGAAGGGTGAGGTCAAGTATGTTGCGGCTGCTTTCCCGTCCGCTTGCGGAAAGACCAACCTCGCAATGATGATACCGCCGGAGTACCTTCGTGAGAAGGGCTACAAGGTTTGGACAGTAGGCGATGATATCGCTTGGATGCGCATAGGTGAGGATGGCAGACTTTATGCCATCAACCCTGAAAACGGTTTCTTCGGTGTTGCACCGGGAACCAATGCCAAGTCCAACTTCAACGCACTTGAGTCTACCAAGAAAAACACCATCTTCACCAACGTTTGCCACAATGTTGAGGACAACACCGTTTGGTGGGAGGGACTTAATAAAGATCTGCCCCAGAACGCCATCGATTGGAAGGGCAACGAGTGGGATGCCTCTAAGTTCGATAAGGCTGACAAGGCTACCTACGCTGCACATCCCAACTCCAGATTTACCGCTCCGGCAGTTAACTGCCCCTGCATTTCTGAGGAGTTTGACAAGGGCGCAGGCGTTCCGATCTCTGCTATTATCTTCGGCGGACGCCGTGCAAAGTGCACCCCGCTGGTATACCAGTCCAAGAACTGGGAAAACGGTGTATTCATCGGTTCCGCTATGGCATCCGAAACCACCGCTGCAGCTGCAGGCGCAGTCGGCGTAGTTCGCCGCGACCCGATGGCAATGCTTCCGTTCTGCGGATATCATATGGCAGACTATTTCCAGCATTGGCTTGATATGGGCGAAAAGCTTGGCGACAAGGCTCCCAAGATCTTCAATGTTAACTGGTTCCGCACCGACGATGACGGCAACTTCATTTGGCCCGGCTTTGGCGACAATATGCGCGTTCTTAACTGGATCATTGACCGTTGCGAGGGCAAGGCAGACGCTAAGGAGACCGCTATCGGTTACGTTCCCAACGTTGACGACCTTGATCTTACCGGTCTTGATATCGACCGTGCAACCGTTGAGGGCATCCTTGAGGTTGACAAGGATGTATGGGCTAAGGAAGCCGCAGAAATAGAAGAGCACTACAAAAAGTTCGGCGACAAGCTCCCCGCAGAGCTTAAAGCTCAGCTTGAGACTCTTAAGTCCAATTTAAAGTAGTTTTGATCGCGCAATAGCGGTTGAAATAGCATAAAAAAGCCTCGATGAATAGCCAAGTGTTCTCAAGGACACTTGGCTAGTTTTATTCGCCTTTCGGCGAGTTGTATTGCTACGCAGTGATATTCGACTAATGCCGAGTGATATTGCATTCGGCAGTTTTGGAGCGAATAAAATATCACTAAAACCGCAAGGTTTTAATATCACTTTGCCGTTAGGCAAAATATAACTGTGAGACCTGTCTCACAATATCACTTTCGTTTGAGATAGGTAAAAGGGTTTTAGGTTCTCCTAATAAATGGGAACTGCCGTACTAGTTCCCTGCTTGTTACGGTATAAGACAAGTGAAAAATCGTTTTGAGATATATTTTACTTTGCAAAATTTATTTTATTTTTTTGAATTGCTTTTCGGGTGATATTTTGAAATGCTTTTGCAAATTGAAGACAATCTCAACGCTTAATTTTTCGGGAATTTCTCCCCTTTCTATCTTGTTCAATGCATAAATACTAATATTTAAAATATTTGCCATCTCTTTTTTTGAAAGCCCATTCTTTTTTCTTAAATATGCAATATTATTTATAAAATTATTTATTTCATCATTTATATGTTTTCTTATCATTTCAACCTATCCTCGGATAAATCAAAATTGATGTAATTTATTTTAACATCATATTTGATGTTTGCAATACATCATTTGTGATTTATCATTAAATAGGAAAGAGGGATCAAAATGGAATATTATAAAAGAATAAGAGAAATCAGAATTAAGAATAACGAAACTCAACAACAACTTGCCGATTTATTAGAAACAACTCAACAAGCCTATTTAAAATACGAAAAGGGCATAAATGAAATGCCAATCAGTAGAATCATAAAATTATGCAAACATTATAATTTATCTGCTGATTATATTTTAGGGCTCACTGACCAACCAAAACCTTTAAAATAAATACCACGCTGATTTTACTGGCATATCGCAATAAAAAAATGCACGAAAATTTCGTGCATTTTTTATTTTGTCCTTAGCAACCTTACTCTATTCATCGAGGCTTTTTTAGCGTGCGGCTAATTTTGAAATTGGTTTTTCAAGTACGCAAAACAGAGCAACACCGCCGACTATGGCTATTCCGGCATTTATCAGGGTCGAGCCTTGTTCGAGCAAAGCAGAGGTTACTGCCGCGCCGAACGCCGAGCCGGCAAGCGAGTATTGTGCTATCTTCCATAGGATCTCTCCGGCAATATTTATAAGCATTCCGCACGAAGCACCTACAACGGCCGATGCCGTTTTTGCGGAAAGTTTTGTGTGCAGTAGTGAAAAAGTGATACACAGCAGACCGATCACTGCAAAGATCGGACAAAGAACAGCACTTTTACCGGCGGTGTGGGTAACAGCCATATAGATACCCAGCGCTATGGCCAGCAGAAGTGATACGATGCCCGAAACCAGGAGAGCAAGCGAGGGATATTTTTTTCTGCTTTTAAAAAAGGTGTATACCAAGCCTACCGTGAGACCTATCAAAAACTTAAGTATAAAGGTTTTAGGCGAAGAATCAATATGGCCGTTCAGAATATCATAGAGACCCATTCCTATCGAGCCCGCCAGTCCGCCTTGCCATCCGCCTATTAGCAACGCGGCGGCAACTACTATAAGGTTGCCGAAGTGTATGTACATATGCGCAAACGGGAAGAAGAAAACCGTAAGTGCAATATAGCAAAGTGCGGCAAATAGTGCAATAAATGTGATGTTTAGTAGTTTTTGATGAATCGATTTTTTATTTTCCATATCCGTTACCCCTAAAAAATATTGCAATCAGCGCTTAATGCTGGTATTATTATAGCGGCTAAGTGTCCGCTTATAAATAGCCAATTTTCATTATTTTTGAAAGGACAGTTTTAAATGCTACTGGATTTTGCAGAGCTGACTCCTAATACAGACGTACTGTATCGCTCTCTTTATGAAAAAATTAAAACTGCTGTTGAGTGCGGTGCAATAAAAAAGGGGGAGAAACTTCCGTCAGTGCGTGAGGCGGCGACTCAGCTTGGTGTAAGCCGAACAACGGTAGAAAACGCCTATGCACGCCTGTGTATCGAGGGTATCGCCGAAAGCCAACCTCAGAGAGGTTATTATATCCGCTGCGTTGTCGAACGCAGGTTAACCACTGCTAATAACAAAGATAATACCACTCCCGTTCGTTATGATTTTTCAACCAGAAAAATAGATGACGCCGCGGCTGATACTGCTGTATGGAAAAAACTTGTTCGATCGGTGCTTTGGGATTCCAAAGAACTTACGTCATATGGAGATTCACAGGGAGAGGCCGCTTTGCGAGAGGCGCTGGCGGCATATACATATAAGGCGCGGGGAGTGCATGCTACGCCTGATAATATAATTATAGGAGCAGGTATAGGACCGTTGCTTAATATACTTTGCGCACTTACAGGCAGAGATATCACGGTAGGGTTTGAAAACGGCGGTTTTGATATAGCCGAGCGAACCTTTTGTGATTACGGCATAAGCTGCAGCAGGATAAGATCCGACGCCGCGGGCGCAACGCTCGAGGGAATTAAAGAAAGCGGTGTAAATGTTTTGTTTTTGCAGCCGTCGGCTCTGTCAAGGATAAACGTTACACAGCTTTCCCGTCGGCGGAAAGAACTCGCTGATTGGGTGTCGGCCGAGCCGGGGAGATTGATAATTGAGGACGATTATAACGGCGAGCTTCGTTATTCAGCGCATACCGTACCGGCGTTTCAGGGTTACTTGCCTGACAAAACGGTCTACATAGGAAGCTTTTCAAATCTTTTGTTGCCTTCGGTGCGAATTGCATATATGGTTCTGCCGCCATCGCTTTATGATAAATATAAGTCAAAAAAGTATGCCCATAATCAAACCTGCGGTAAAATAGAACAGCTTGCCTTGGCACACTATATATCGAGCGGGGCAATGGAGAAACAACTGCGCAGACTTCGCCGAATATATTACAATAAAAGTCAAATACTTTGTAATGAGCTAAAGGTACAGATAACAGCTTATAAACAGATCGTGCTGTATGAATCATCACTGACTGTGGAACTTCAAACCGGATTGGATACGGAAAGTGCGGATATATGCCGCCGCGCAAGGGAAGCGGGTCTGCATCTCATAAAATCTGAAAAGTCGGGTACGGTGCGTCTTTGCTTTGCCGGAATAAAGGAAGACGATATACATGATGCGGTTGCAGAGCTTCAAAAGATTCTATCACAATATAATGTTTGATATTGTATAGGAAATATAAGCTGATTTTGTCAGTCTTTTATATTGACTAAAAAGCATAAAGCGGTTACAATATAGTTGTAAATCAAGAAAACGGAGTGAAGAAAATGTCTGAAGAATACAATCCGGATATAGTTACCCTTAGTGACGATGACGGCAATGAATACACCTTTGAGATTCTCGATGCGGTTGAGACCGATGAAAGCAGATATCTCGCGTTGCTTCCCGTTCATGACGATCCGCAAAAACTGCTTGATGACAGCGGAGAACTTGTTATAGTTCGTGTAAGCGAGGAGAACGGCGAGGAGTATTTTGAAGAGATAGAAGATGACGATGAGTATGAGACCATCGCCGACGCATTTATCGACCGTCTTCAGGATGCATTTGAAATAGAAGAAAAGTAGTTTTTTCCTGCCCTGTACGCGGACTGTAGCTTTTATAACCCTACAAGTCTTTAATAGGGAGCCAGTACTTTGACGGCAGGCTTGCAGACCTCCCGCCGGCGGCTTGTACCGTGTCGGTGGAAGAAGGGAGCGCGAAACCGTCTCGACGGCACCCACCTGCCTTTTGCAGGTTATCATCAGCTCAATTACGGCAGGGCGGGATAATTTATTTTGCACAGTTTTCGTTTATTTTAGACGGTTTACATTTTTTGTCAAACGATATATAATATGGTAGAAACATAGTAGGAAGAGGTGTTTTTGCCATGAAAGCCACCGGCATAGTAAGACAGGTTGACAAGCTCGGTCGAATAGTTATCCCTATGGAGATACGTAAGAAATTTGATGTTGTTGACGATCAGGACAGCTTTGAGATTTTTGTAGAGGACGATAAGATAATCCTTAAAAAGTATCAGCCGGGATGCCTTTTCTGCGGAGAAACCGATAATACAGTAAGTCTTAAAGGACATATCGTTTGCAGGGAATGCACCAAAAAACTTTCCGACCTGGCAACAAACGACTATTAAAATTAAAAAAGCACCACAGATTCAAAACGAATCTGTGGTGCTTTTTTCTGCCATTTTTAAACAAGTATTGTTATTCATATGGGGTAGGGTTATCTGTGATGCCGGCGAGAAAATCTATGCTGGTATTATAAAATCTTGCAAGTTTTATAAAAATATCAATCGGAACATTTAATTTTCCAATTTCATAATCAGAATATGTTGTTTGATGAATTTTTAAAAATTCAGCCATTTGTGCTTGCGTTAAATCCTTGTCCTCACGCATGTCTCGTAATCGCTTAAACATAACAAACATCCCATAAGATAAATAATTTTTAATTATATTTATTCCTCAGTTTTAGTTATCGCTATAGAAAGCTCACAAAGCTGTGCATCGTCAACGGGTGAGGGTGCTCCGCTCATGAGTTCGCTTGAGTTAGCAACCTTCGGGAATGCGGTAACATCTCTAATAGAATCACAGCCGAGCATAGTCATACACAGGCGGTCAAGTCCTATTCCCATTCCGCCGTGGGGCGGTGCACCGAATCGGAAAGCGTCGGTCAGGAATCCAAATTTACGGTGAGCCTCCTCATCCGACAGTCCCAAAGCTCTGAACATACGATTTTGAAGTTCGGGGTCGGTTATACGTATAGAACCGCTGGAAAGCTCAATACCGTTGAGCACGAGGTCATATGCCTTGGCAAATACCTTCTCCGGATTACTGTCAAGGTAGGGGATAGATTCATCAAGCGGAGAGGTGAACGGGTGGTGCATAGCATCCCAGTTACCGGTCTCTTCATTGTATTCAAAGAATGGGAACTCGGTTATCCACAACGGCTTAAATGTGTTGGGAATAATATCAAGCTGGCGCGCAACCTGCAAACGGAGTGCACCAAGCACCGAAAGAGTGGTCTTCTTGCTGTCGGCAACGATGAGTATAACATCACCCTTTTGGGCGCCCGTGCGTTCGTAGATAGCCTTTAACTCATCCTCGGTCATAAATTTGGCGAACGAACAGCTGGGCTCATCCTCTACCCAGCGAACATATGCCAGTCCCTTAGCGCCGATACCTCTGACAAACTCGGTCAGCTTATCTATTTCCTTACGTGTGAGCGTTCCGGCTGCGCCCTTGGCGGTGATAGCCCTTACACAGCCGCCGTTTTGAATGGCTCCTGTGAATACGCCGAAACCGCAGTTTTCAACAATATCGGAGAGGTCCTTTATCTTCATTTCAAAGCGGGTATCCGGCTTGTCCGAGCCATACTGCTCCATTGCCTCGGTATATGTCAGGCGCTGTATTTCGCCAAGCTCTATTCCCAGTATTTCCGAGAACAGGCGCTTTAAGAAGCCTTCGCCGATCTGAAGCACATCCTCCATCTCAACGAATGACATTTCAAGGTCGATCTGGGTGAATTCGGGCTGACGGTCGGCACGCAGATCCTCGTCGCGGTAGCAACGTGCTATCTGCATATAGCGGTCAAAACCGGAGCACATAAGCAGCTGCTTATACATTTGAGGCGACTGCGGAAGTGCAAAAAAGCTGCCGGGATGCACGCGTGAGGGAACGAGATAATCACGCGCGCCTTCAGGTGTGGATTTTATAAGTGTGGGTGTTTCTATTTCAATAAACCCGTTTTCATCAAAATAATCGCGTGTAACCTTGGTTATCTTGTGGCGCATAAGAATGTTATTCTGAAGTGTGGGACGGCGCAGGTCAAGATAACGGTATTTAAGGCGCAGTTCCTCCTTTGCGCCGGTGTCATCAAGAATTTCAAACGGGGGAGTTTCGGCAGTACCCAGTATCTTAAGCGTGGTCACTTCAATTTCTATCTTACCTGTCGGTATCTCATTGTTAACCGATGAACGCTCGCGTACGGTGCCCTCAGCCATAAGTATATATTCCGAACGTATAACAAAAGCCTTATCAAAAATATCGCGTGCAGTCTTATCATCAAAGGCGAGCTGAACTATACCGGTACGGTCGCGCAGGTCGATGAATATCAGCTGACCGAGGTCACGCTGGCGTTGAACGAAGCCTGCCACAACGACCTTGCGGCCGATATCGCTCTCGCGCAGTGTGCCGCAATAGTCAGTGCGTTTCATTGAGTCCATTCTGTCAAGTTTCATACGGATCTTTCCTCCTAATTTCCTAAAAACTCGGTATCGGCTATATTACCGAGAATATCGTCAGATCTAAGCCTGTAAAGTGTACCGCAAACATCACCCAGCGGAAGCTCGCTTTGCTGTCCTGTCTGCATATTCTTTATTCTGGCAATTTTGGTTTCAAGCTCGTTATCGCCGAGGACTACGGTGTATTCAGCACCTATCTTGTCGGCGTATTTCATCTGCGCTTTAAGTCCGCGTCCGGTCACATCGGTGATCGCTCTGAATCCTTCGTCGCGAAGTGCGCGGCAGAGCTCGGTGGCTTTCAGCGCGGCAACCTCACCCATAGGCGCTATATATATGTCGGCTTTTGGCTGTTCGGGGCAGGGAGCATTTTCAGCCTCCATTATCATAAGCAGGCGTTCAATTCCCATTCCGAAGCCGAGAGCAGGTGTTTGCGGGCCGTTCATCTGTTCAACGAGCCCGTCATAACGTCCGCCGCCGCAGACCGTTGACTGTGCCCCCAGACTGCCCGATACAAATTCAAAAACAGTCTTGGTGTAGTAGTCGAGTCCGCGTACTATTCGCGGGTCGACCTCATATTCCATACCTGCAGCATTCAAATGGTTTTTAACCCCTTCAAAATGCTCGCGGCATTCGTCACACAGGTAGTCGAGCACGACCGGCGCGTTTGCCGCAACAGCGGCACATTCAGGACATTTACAATCCAGTATTCGCATCGGGTTGCGGTCCAGTCGGTCAACACAGGTGCCGCAAAGCTTGTCCTTTTGTGAGATAAAGTATTCTTTAAGTGCCGCGTGGTAATTTTTGCGGCATTCGGGACAGCCGATAGAGTTTATATGCAGCTTATAACTTTTAAGTCCAAGCGTGCGCAAGAGGGTGTCCGCAAGCATCATTACCTCGGCATCGGCAGAAGGCGCCTTGGCGCCGAAACATTCAACGCCGAACTGGTGAAATTCACGCAGTCTGCCGGCCTGAGGCTTCTCATAGCGGTAGCATCCGCCGATATAACATACCTTAAGCGGCATAGGGCCTGCAAGCAGTCCATGCTCTATGACCGAGCGTACAACTCCGGCGGTAAGCTCGGGGCGCAGCGTTATCGAACGGCCGCCCTTATCATTAAAGGTATACATTTCCTTTTGAACGACGTCGGTCGTATCACCTACGCTTTTGGTAAATACTTCGGTATGCTCAAAAACGGGGAGCCTTATTTCGCCAAACCCAAATAGTCCGGCTACCTCAATCATCTTTTTTTCGACATATTGCCATTTGCAGCTGTCCTGCGATAGAACATCGTTGGTACCGCGCGGCGCTCTGTTGATCTCTGCCATCGTGTTTCTCCTTTAGACTTATAAAAATATAAAAAGCTCCCGTCCGCAAGGGACGGGAACTTCCCGTGGTGCCACCCTAATTAGACTGCAAAAGCAGTCTCGCTTTAACCCTTTAACGCAGAGTATACGGCCCGGGTTGGGCTGCGCTCAGCGGCTGTCTTCACACAATTGCCCGCCGCCGCGCTCTCAGCCAAGGCGCCGCTCTCTTTAGGTGGCTTTTTGTGTTACTCTTTCCGCGTCACCGCGCAAGAAAATATTAATTAAAAAGATTTATTGCTTTTTACGACCTCGCGCCAGTCAAGATCGCCGCGCTCAAGTCCGTGAATGAGCATCTCTGCAGTTGCAATATTAGTAGCAACAGGAATGTTGTGAACATCGCAAAGACGCATAAGCTCATTTTCATCCGGCTCGTGCGGCTTGCGGTTGAGAGGATCGCGGAACAAAAGTAAAAGGTCGATCTCGTCATAGCTGATACGTGATGCTATTTGTTGTGCGCCTGCCGAACCGCTCATGAACTTTGTAATATTAAGTCCTGTGGCTTGTTCAACCGTTTTGCCGGTGGTTCCGGTGGCCATAAGCGAATGGTGACTTAAAATACCGCAATACGCGATACAAAACTGTACCATAAGCTCTTTTTTTGTGTCGTGTGCAATAAGTGCTATGTTCATAACCCTTTTACTTTCCTTTCTGAATTTTTTTAACACGGGGCAGAGGGATCTCATACCCGTAGATTCTTTTTGCTATTCTGCCGAATGCTTTGGTAGTAAGGGAACGTTTTTTAAAGCTTCCCTGCGGCATATGTATCATTTTTTTGTCAAACGGTACTACGCCCAGCAGTCTGCATCCGGAGGCGTCTATAATATCGTCAATTCCGCCGTATATACCGCGTTTTACCAGTTTGCGGTCATATTTGTTTATTATGAGACGGCAGTTACAGCCAAGCCTTGCAAGAGATTTTGTCATAACAAAGCTGTCACGCATACTCAGCTTGTCAGCACAGCTTATAACGAGAAAATCGGCAATGTCGTGAAGCTTCTCAGCAAATGGGAAATCGGTTCCGGCGGGGAAGTCAAGAATGATATGATCGAAACCGCGTATTCTCAGCAACAGTTTTGCAAAAGCGTCACCGTCAATATTGTAATGCTCGGCGGGTGCGGCCAGCAGGTGAAGATTGCCGAAAGCACTGCACGGCAAAATCGCATCTGACAGTTCCTTTCCCTCAAGCACATCTTTAAGATCAAATACCAATTGCTCGTCTACGCCTGTTAATATATCAAGGCAGCGAAGCCCGGCATCAAGGTCGATAAGCAGAACGGTTTTTCCCATACGGCAGAGTGCAGCAGCAATTGAGAGCGAACAGGTCGATTTTCCTGCGCCGCCCTTGCCTGATGTTACGGCAATAATATTTTTCATTTTGCTACACCTCCGTATTTTAACATACTAACAGCCTAAAGTCAATTTATTGTAGCGGTATATTTACTCCGCTTTCATTATATTTTGCTTCCTGATTGAAGAAATAAGCGTTCATAATAGCCTTCATTACCGATCCGCTGGTATAGCTTGAGGCACCGTGCTCAATAACAACGGCAACCGCGATCTCGGGGTTGTCAAACGGTGCAAACGCAACGAAGATATTATGGTCGGCACCGCGGTCGGTTTGTGCAGTACCCGTCTTACCGCCTATCTTAACGTCATAGTCAGCAAAAACAGTACTACCTGTTCCGTCCTCGGTAACCGAGAGCATACCGTCTTTAATAATGCTGAGCACGTTGTCACGGACATCAACCTTGTTTAAAACGGTAGGTTTGTTTTCGTAGTAGGTGTTCTCAAGGTCATATGATACGATCTTATTGACAAGTGTCGTTTTATACCGTGTGCCGCCGTTGGCTATAGTTGCTGTGGCGGAGCATATCTGTATGGGCGTAAAGGCGTTGTGCTGACCGATGGAAACCTGCAATGTGTTACCGCCGAACCAGCCTTCTTCAGCCTCGTCAAGCAGTCCCGCAGACTCATATATCTCAACACCCGTCTTCTCGCCGAAGCCGAACTGCTTAAGATATGAATTAACTGTATTTATTCCCATTCTGCGGCCTATTTCATAAAAGAAGAAGTTGCAGGATTTTGAAAGTGCACGCACAATGTTTATAGAACCGTGCCGACCCATGCAAGAGGGAGTAAAACCTGAGCTTGCGTAATAGTTATATGTGCGCGTGCAGGTTATGGTTTCGTCGAACTGAAGGTTGCCGGTCTGCAGTGCGGCAATACCAATAACGGGTTTAAGCGAAGAGCCCGGAGGATATATACCGGTCAGTGCACGGTCGGTAAGGGGGTTGTTCTTTCCGTTGGCAAGTGCAGTATAGTTTGTAAAATATTCGTTGATATCAAAGGTGGGGTAAGTTGCCGCAAGCAAAACCTCACCGGTTTTTATATCGAGGGCAACTGCGGCGCCGCCCGTAGCAGTACCGCCGGAGGAGTTGAGTGAGGTTATAAGCTCATGCAGTGCATTTTGTGAGCTGTCCTGCAAACTTTTGTCCAAAGAGAGCATAAGTGTCTTGCCGGGGACAGGCTCTTTGGTTATTTCGGTCGATAATATGTTACCGTCACCGTCAAGCGTATAGGTCATTTCGCCGTCGGTGCCGTGCAGATATTCTTCATAAGCTGCTTCGATTCCGGTAACGCCGATCTTATCACTGTAGGAGTAACCCTTGTCTTTTAGTTTTTCCCAGTCATCGGCGTTCATCGAACCGACTGTACCCAGTATATTGGCCGCAAGTGATCCCTTAACATATTCACGTACAGGGACGGAATTTACGGTGATTCCATCCAGCATAAAGGCTGATTCCGAAATCCTAAGCATAAGCGCTTCGGGTATGTCGGCGGCAAAGGTGTACGGATTGGCAATAGAGAAGTTTGCTATCTCCATAGTGTAGCGTACTCCCATAAGCCGACGTTGAAGCACAGGGTCAAGACCCTCAAGAGAGTAGCGTTCAACCAGTAGCGTAAAGCAGTCTTCCGCGGTTGCGTAGTGGGCGACGCCGAGAGTGCGAAGCAGGGTCTTTTTTGCAGTTCCGTCATCGTTAAAATCGAACGGAGCTTCGGTTGCAAGAGGCAGATCGTCCTCCCATTGCATACCATATTCGGTCATAAGCGCCATCAGCCGCTGGATAGTATCGTTTAATTTGCTTCGGTCTATATAAGCACTGTTGAATACGATATCATATCCGTTTCGGTTAACGGCGAGTTGTCTGCCGTAGCGGTCGAGTATCTCGCCGCGCGCCGCCTTTATGACCGATGTGCGGGTATAAGCGCCTCTTGCCTGACTGCTGTAAACCGATGCATTAACTATTTGATAGTCAATAAGTTTAAAGGAGTATAGAATCAAAACGGCTGCCAGTATCAAAGCCAGCACTATGTGATGCTTGGAAAAAGGTCTTTTTTTATCGGCAGCCATTTTCTTTTCCTCCTGTCATACTAAATAATATAATTGGTCTTCTTAGATAAAAATCTTACAAGGTAATAAAAAGGTATTATAAACAGCGCGGTATAAGCGGCGCTTATAAGACTGTGGTTGATAAAATAACTGAACGAACCTCGGTTTGGTACGGTGAATAAAAGCCATTTAAGAGTGAAATACGCTACACTTGTTAAAAGAGAGAGTACCAAAGCCGAATAGATGTTGTTATTTATAAAATAAGAGCATATCAGTCCGCAGATGCAACCGATAATGGCAAGCGTTATCAGGTTAAAGCAGTAGGAGTTTGCTGTTGTAATATCCAACAATATTCCGAACAGCGCACCGAATACGAGACCCGCCCATTCGCGGGCATTCATCGCGACTGCTACAAGCAAAGCCAACAAGAGCAGTGGGTGTGCCGTGCCGATAGCAAGGGTAAATATTCCGGTGCTGTCGAGAAGGTAGAGCAAGATTCCCAAAACTGCAATAACAATATAAAAGGTCGAAGTGTGTTTAACGGTCTTCATTACTGTTCACCACTGAGATTTGACTGCCCTGAGAAGTAGGTGATTATCATCATATCACGCAGATCGTCAAAATCGACCGCCGGCTCTATGTCGGCATATATTGCGCTGTTGTAGTCGGTTCCTATCTCGCTGACGGTTCCTATAAGCATTCCCTCGGGGAACACACCGCCGCCGGAGGTAACTATGTAGTCGCCGATGGCAACCGTGCAGGAGCGAGAAAGGTTGGAAAGCCTTGTGCGCTTGTCCTTGGCTGTTTCTAGCGAGCCTTTTACGATTCCGGCGTCGCCGGTGCGGCGGTCAAAGGCTGCTACACTGATATCATTACTGAGGATAGTAGTTATTTTAGAATACGATGCGCCTACCTGTGAAACGTATCCGATAAGTCCGCTCTGTGAAATGACCGGATCATAAAGTGAAACACCGTGCAGACTGCCCTTGTTAACAGTGAACGAGCCGAATGCATCGTCGGTGTCACGGGCGATCAGCATTGTTTCCTCAAATTGGTAGTCGGTATGGTTGTCCTTGATTTCGAGGTATTGCTTTAAAAACTCGTTTTGTTGAATTGCGGCATCGTATTCGATAAGCGAACTGGTAAGCTCGGTCACCTTTTCCTTGAGCTCTGCGTTTTCGCGCGCTAATTCCTCGTTGCCGTTTATCTTTTCACCGAAATCCTCTATTGCGTTGGACAGAGAGGTAAACGCCGATTGAAACGGTGCTATTACCGAGCCGAGAATACTCGACTGCGGAGCGATAACACCGCCTACGATACGGGCCAGAACCGATATTATGATAAGTGTAGAAAGGATGGTCGCGGCTATCTTAAAGCGTCGACTTTTGAAGAAATATCGCATTTTTCAACCTACTCTATAAAGTTTAGCGGAATTTTCTTCCGCGCTTAAATACATAATTGTCAAAAGAGCCTGCGGTCTCGAGACGCTTCGCTGTACCCAAAACCACACAATCCAACGGATTGTCGGCGATGGTTACAGGCATATCGGTCTCGGCACTGATAAGCTCGGCAAGACCGCGCAACAGCGCGCCGCCGCCGGTCAACGTAATGCCGGTATCTATTATGTCCGCGGCTAACTCCGGAGGAGTCTTTTCAAGGGTGCTTCTTATGGCGTCGATTATAGAGTTCAGTGTATCACTCATAGCCTCACGTACTTCCTCCGCGGTTATGACCACGTTTTTCGGAAGTCCGTCTACTAAGTTTCTTCCCTTTATCTCAACGCTGCCCTCGTCTTCATACGGTACGGCAGAGCCGATGTCTATTTTGAGTTGCTCGGCGGTACGTTCGCCTATAAGCAGATTGTATTTCTTGCGGACATAGTTGATTATAGCCTCATCAAGGTCATCGCCCGCAACGCGGACCGATTGTGCCGTAACGATATCACCGAGGGAAATTACAGCAACCTCGCTGGTGCCGCCGCCGATATCTACAACCATGCTTCCTGCAGCATCGTTGACAGGAAGACCCGCACCCAACGCCGCCGCCATAGGCTCCTCAATAAGGTCAACCTCGGTTGCACCTGCCTGCTTTGCGGCATCGTAAACTGCGCGGCTCTCAACCTCGGTAACACCTGCGGGGATGCAGATTATTACTCTGACTCTTGAAAAGAAAGAGCCCTTCATGGCTTGTCTTATAAATCTTTTAAGCATAGCTGCAGTAACGTCGAAATCGGCGATAACGCCGTCCTGCAACGGCCTTACTGCTACGATTGAGCCGGGTGTGCGTCCGATCATTTCCTTTGCCTCACGGCCTACGGCGCGCACCTCATCGTTGCGAACGTCATACGCTACGACAGACGGCTCCCTCATAATAATGTCCTTGCCTTTTATACAAACAAGGGTATTAGCGGTACCGAGATCGATACCCATATCTCTTGTAAACATCAAAACACATCCTTTTAAAAATAGTGTACCCGCTTTTTACTTATCTTTCGGTACATAAAAAGAAATTGCAGAATGAATATTCTCTATCTTGAATTCGTCATTGTCAGGAAATGCCTGCTCGCCGTCGAGGGTCCAGGGAATCTCACAAGATGCCTTGACGGTAAGATTGCAGGTCCTGAAAAATTCGATACAGGGGGAACTGAAATCACGTTTTAAAATACTTGTGATTATTTGGTTAAGCTGATCAATGTTTTCGGGCTTGCGCACCAGCAAGACCTCAAACATACCGTCATTAAGCTGTACTGTGGTTTCATCGAGCTTTATTATTCCGCCGACAGACATTGAGTTGGAGACAGAACCGAATAAAAACTCTCCGCTGTATGTTTTGCCGTCGGATTCAAAACTCATGCTGTAAGGTTTAATGTTGCCGAGGCTTTTGATCCCCTCAAAGAAGTAGGCGGCTTGACCGAGCACGTTTTTTATTTCCTGCGGTGCAGAGTAGGAGGCATCGGTAAAGGCGCCAAACGATGCGGTATAGGTGAAATATCGGTTGCTGAACATTCCTATATCAAGCGGTATCACCCTGCCCGTGACGATATCCTTAGCGGCTGTAACCATATTGCGCGATATGTGTAATCCGCTTGACCATTCGTTAAGCGTGCCGGCGGGTATATAACCCAGTTCGTAATGGTTTTTGTTTTGCATCATTCCGGCAATGACTTCATTAAGTGTGCCGTCTCCTCCGCAGCATATAATGGAGGAGTATTCATCGCCCAGTTCGGCTACGACCTGTGTAGCATCGCCTCGGCTTTTAGTGGGATAGACCGTAACGAGATATCCGGCATCAGAAAAAACGCGAACTATTTCAAGCAAATTATTCTTGAGCTTGAGCGTACCCGAGCAAGGGTTGCCGACTAAAAATACCTTTTCCATAAAATTACCTCCGCAAGAACAGGGCATATATATTTCTATTATATAGAATATTATATTACTTTTCAAGAATTTAAAACAAGAAAATTAAAATTCACACATCTGTAACAAGTTTAACTCTTTGAACAAGCTTCCCACGCGACGCATAGTATATAAAAAATGAAAGTAAATGATTATTTTAAAAATTATAAGGCAACAATAGTAACACAGAGATAAATAACCCAAACATAATGCGGAGCGTGAAATATAAATGACAGTAAAACGCGGTGAAATATACTATGCGGATCTTAGTCCGGTCGTCGGATCTGAGCAGGGCGGTATAAGACCGGTACTGATAATACAGAATGACGTAGGGAATCGTTACAGCCCTACTGTTATAGCCGCCGCCATCACCAGCCAGCAGGACAAGGCAAAACTGCCCACACATATCAAGGTCAGTGCCGATGACTGCGGTCTTTCAAAGGACTCGGTAGTACTGCTTGAACAAGTAAGAACTATCGATAAACAACGTCTTAAGGAACGAATGGGCAGTCTTGATCTCGGCGCAATGGACAGGGTAGATCATGCACTCTCGGTTTCGTTTGGTCTGGGAATGCAATAGAGTTAAAAGGGCACTACTAAAAGTAGTGCTCTTTTGTTATATTTTGCTTGCCTTTAGAGAATAGGTGTTATATAATTATTTCAAACTATGAACTTTTGGAGTGGTTATATGAAGCAGTGTGAACTTTTCAAAGACGGAAATTTCTTTATAGGCGCAAATTACTGGGCATCCAATGCAGGAATCAATATGTGGAACCAGTGGGATGAGGCGGCAGTAGTACGCGACCTTGATCTGCTTGTAGAGGCTAATGTAAAGGTAATAAGAATGTTCCCCCTCTGGTCGGACTTTCAGCCTATAGTAAATCTTTATGCGGGAAATCACCAAAGACGAGAGGTAGCGCTAGGTGATATGCCTCAACCCCATACTTTGGAGACCGATGCCGGTATCGACGCCGTAATGGCAGACAGGTTTGAGCGTTTCCTCGACTTGGCGGAGGAACGTGGAATTTCGGTGATGGTCGGTCTTCTCACCGGCTGGATGAGCGGTAAGCTTTATGTTCCGCGTGCACTTGAAGGGGTAAACCTGTTTACCGATCCTGCGGCGCTTAAATGGGAAATGAAGTTTATAAAATATATGGTCGGTCGATTTAAAAATCACAATGCGATAGTAGCATGGGATATAGGAAACGAGTGCAATTGTTTGGATATGGCAGATAATGCCGATGTTGCCTATACTTGGTCGTGTCTGCTTGCAAATGCTATACGTGCCCAGGACAGCGTTCGCCCCATAATTTCGGGAATGCACGGTCTTGATCCTAACGGCACCTGGAAACCGCAGGATCAGGGTGAGATAATGGATGTGCTTTGTACCCACCCGTATCCCGCGTTTACCGCGCACTGTGATACCGATCCCATCAACCGTATGAAGTCGGCTAACCACGCTGTTGCAGAATCGCTTTACTACCGTGGAATAGGCGGTAAGCCTTGCTTTGCGGAGGAGATAAATACCTTGGGACCGATGTTCGGTAACGAGGATCTGACAGCGGCAAATGCCGATATGGCTTTATTCAATCTTTTTGCACACAACTGCTGCGGATATATGTGGTGGTGTGCTTGTAACCAGAGTGCGCTGGATAACGTACCCTATGACTGGAATGCACTTGAGCGCGAGCTTGGTCTTATCTATGCTGACGGTACACATATCAAGGCACTCGACCGTATGACGGCCTTCTCAAAATTTTATGAGCGTGTCGGCAATCTGCCTACCCGTATAACCGATGCAGTCTGCATACTTGTCCGTAATCAGGACTCCTGGGCGGTGGCATATGGAGCATTTTTGCTTGCAAAACAGGCAGGAATAGAGCTTGAGTTTGCCTTCTTTGACCAGGAAATACCCAAAGCCGACGCATATTTCCTTCCCTCGCTTTCCCTTTACGGCGAGCCTACAAAGCATCTCCAGCGCGAGCTGCTTCGCCGCGTAGAGGAGGACGGAGCCACCCTTTACATATCTATGGACGGCGGCATGATGTCGGAGTTTTCAAAGGTAACGGGTTTTGAGCTCGTTTCACGCTCGGTCTGCGCAGAAGATAAAGTTTGTGAGCTTGCCGGCAAGGAGCTGGTGCTCCATCCCGAGTTTGATATGCAGCTTCGCGCCCTCACAGCCGAAACACTTGCTTTTGACAAGCAGGGAAGCCCGGTGTTCGGCGTAAACGAGCACGGAAAAGGAAAAATATTCTTCTTAAATGCTCCTATCGAGCACTATATTGCCACCGCCACCGCCGTTGTGGACGGCAAAAATCACCATCCGTACTATGAATTCTATAAAGCTATGGGAATAAGCACAGCCGACAGAGCGGCACGTAAAACAAGTCCGTTTATAGGTCTTACCGAGCACATAAAGGATGATAAAAACCGTCTTGCACTGGTTTTAAACTTCCTGCCTGAACCGGTTCGTGAGTTTGTCTCGCTTAATGGATTTACCGCCCAAAAGGTCGACAGTGTAGATGAAAATGTTACGATAGAGCAGGCAGAGGGCGGATTTTACATAAATCTTCCTGCTAATTGCGGCGGTGCAGTGTATTTGACAAGAGATTAAAAATAGTATATAATCATAAGGTATTACAAAAATCGGAGGTATACTATGAAATCTAAGGTTCTTATAGCGATACTTTTCTCAGTGCTTATACTTTGCCTTGCAGTTACGGGTTGCCGTAAAAAGAATAATGACAACGATGCAAGTTCTGCACCTGTTAATATTTCCAGCGAGATCGTTGCTACAGACGGGGACGTTGATGAACCTGAGGTGGAGAGTGACACTTCCTCTGTTTCGTCAGCAAACACTTCAAGTGACAAAAAAGAGCAAAAGGAAGAAAGCTTTTGGGATAAGCTCGTTGGTTGGATAACCGGCTCAGATAAGGATGATAGCAGTAGCTCGGGCGATGTTGCTCCAAACAGCAGTCAGCAGAGCGGTTCATCTTCGTCGAACAATTCAAGCACCGACGCTTCTTCAGATACTTCTTCCGATACTACTACCGATAACACCTCGAGCGAATCCGCTCCGAGTAACACAAGCAGTGCGGATGAGGACACGTCCGGCGGCAACGAGAATGTTGACAGCTCAAGCAGCAGCGAAGCAAGCTCGTCGTCTTCTGTCTCATCGGATAGTGACAGCGGAAACACAATCACCTTTAAACCCAGCACAAATCTTATCCCCGGCGAATATTAAAAAAGAAAGCCAACAACATATGTTGTTGGCTTTTACTATTCTTTAATATCGTCCAAGGCAGCACGGACAGCCGCAATAACGAACGCAGAGAAGGTACAGTCCTTACTTTGAATTGCTTCTTCGACTTTTTTGACTACATCGTTTGGAAAACGGATAGTCTTGTTGGTCGTAGACGGAATTGACGGTATTTTGAATTTACCCATAAAATTACCTCTTGAACATATTAAAAGCCGCGTAAAGCGGCTTTTATAATTTTAATTCTTCAAACTCTGCATAGGAGAGGGGATCTGTCCGCCGCGGTTTATAAACACTGCAGGAGAGCAGGTGTTTACGTGCATTACAGGTCCTTCGCCAAGCAGTCCGCCGAATGAGAGAGAGTCGCCCGCTTTCTTGCCGATAGCGGGTATTACCCTGACTGCGGTGGTCTTGGAGTTGGCCATTCCGATAGCAGCTTCATCAGCAATTATGGCTGAAATGACCTCGGCAGGAGTGTCACCGGGTATGTTTATCATATCAAGTCCTACCGAGCAGACAGCAGTCATTGCCTCCAGCTTCTCAATGATCAAGTTGCCGCTGGTGGCGGCGTCTATCATACCGGCGTCCTCGGTTACGGGAATGAATGCACCCGAAAGACCGCCTATCTTGGACGATGCCATAACACCGCCCTTTTTGACCGAGTCGTTGAGCATTGCAAGTGCCGCTGTCGTGCCGTAGCCTCCGCACTGCTCAAGTCCTATCTCCTCAAGTATGTGTGCTACCGAGTCACCTACAGCCGGTGTCGGCGCGAGTGACAGGTCAACTATTCCAAAAGGAACGCCCAAGCGTTTTGATGCCTCACAGCCTACCAGTTGACCCATTCGGGTTATCTTGAAAGCGGTGCGTTTTATAAGCTCGGCTACTTCGGTTATGTTAAGGTCTTGCTTGCCTGCAAGTGCGGCACGTACCACACCGGGTCCGGAAACACCTACGTTTATAACGCAGTCAGGCTCACCTACACCGTGGAAAGCACCCGCCATAAACGGGTTGTCATCAGGCGCATTGCAAAGCACAACGAGCTTTGCAGGACCTATGCAGTTGCGGTCGGCAGTAAGCTCGGCGGCCTCGCGAACAACTTCACCCATAAGCTTAACGGCATCCATATTTATACCGGCTTTAGTTGAGCCGACGTTGACCGAAGCACAGATATGCTCGGTTTCCGAAAGGGCGCGGGGGATACTCTTTATAAGCTCAATATCACCCGCGGAAAAACCCTTTTGCACCAGCGCCGAATATCCGCCGATAAAGTTAACACCGGTCATGTTTGCGGCACGTTCAAGTGTGTGGGCAAATTTTACCGGGTCACCGTCCTTGCAGGCGGCGGCAACAAGAGCGATCGGTGTTACCGAAATACGCTTGTTGATTATCGGTATTCCGTATTCACGCTCTATCTCACAGCAAACGGGAACGAGATTTTTGGCGCAACGGGTTATTTTGTTATATACTTTTTCACAGGCGGCATCAATATCACTGTCGGCACAGTCGAGCAGGGAAATGCCCATTGTAACTGTGCGGATATCCAGATGCTCCTCTGATATCATTTGTATGGTTTCGAGAATGTCTTTGGTATTTATCATTCTGCCACCTATATTCTGTGCATAGAGTTGAAAATATCCTCGTGCATAGCGCGGATATCCATACCTATTTCTTTACCGTATTCCTGCATAAGTGAGGCGAACTCGCCGAAGCCTACACTTATCTTGCTTATATCAATAAGCATTATCATAGTAAACATATCCGACATAACGGTCTGTGAAACATCGTCAATATTTACATTATATTCGGCGCATTTTGCCGCAACGGCAGCGAGAATGCCCACCTTGTCTTTTCCTAAAACGCTGATTATGCCTTTCATTTGATTCACTCCGAGAAAATTATTTTGTGCCGAAAATACGGTCACCCGCGTCACCCAGACCGGGGATAATATAACAGTGCTCGTTTAAACGTTCGTCAAGTCCTGCGCAGTATACAGGAACATCGGGATGAGCCTTAGTAAAGGCCTCAAGTCCTTCGGGAGCTGCGATAAGGCACATAAACTTAATGTGTCTTGGTGAGAACTGTTTTACCTTTGTAACAGCGTCGATAGCCGATCCGCCGGTTGCCAGCATTGGATCAAGCACGAAAACATCACGCTCATCAAGATCGCTCGGCAGCTTGCAGTAATAGTCTACCGGTTCGTGTGTTTCAGGGTCGCGGTACATACCGATATGTCCTACCTTAGCGGCAGGGATAAGACTAAGCACACCGTCAACCATTCCGAGTCCTGCACGCAGGATAGGAACGAATGCGAGTTTTCTGCCTTCCAGAACCTTAGCGGTGGTCTTTGTCATAGGTGTTTCGATCTCAACGTCGGTCAGCGGTAGATCTCTTGTTGATTCGTAACACATAAGCATTGCAATTTCGCTTACCAATTCGCGGAACTGTTTTGAGCCGGTGTTCTTGTCACGCAGAATAGAGAGCTTGTGCTGAATTAGAGGGTGATCCATAATAAAAACTTGGTTTTCCATATTCATTCCTCCGTTTATTTTTCTATCTGGGATATTTTATCTACACGGGTCTGATGCCTTCCACCTTCAAACGGTGTGTCGAGAAACAGGTCGACCAGCTCAAGTGCGAGCCCCGGTCCTGTTACACGTTCGCCAAGGCAGAGTATATTGGAATCATTGTGCAGTCTTGTATAGCGGGCAGAAAAATGCTCTGAACAGACGGCAGCTCTTATGCCTTTCACCTTGTTAGCGGCTATTGACATTCCGATTCCGGTTCCGCAGACAAGGATTCCCCGTTCGGCTTCACCGCCCGTTACGGCGTCACAAACCTTTAAGGCAATATCGGGATAGTCTACCGCACCGCCGTCAAACGTGCCGAGATCCTTATACTGTGTGCCGCGTTCTTTGAGGTGGGCGACGATAGCTTCCTTGAGCTTAAATCCGCCGTGGTCGCATCCGATAGCAATCATTTCTTCTCCTCTTTTCTTTTTTTTAGTTCGCGCTCTGCCTGAGGCAGACGCAGATAAAACGGCAAAAGCTCATCTGCGCGTACAGCGTCCTCTTGCTTTGCCGCAAAAGCAACCCCCACTGCATTTTGATAACGCAGGTGCTCGGGTGCGAGAGCAACATTTTCGGTGTAAAATTTATTGTAAAACATTTCGGCTCCGTCGCCGATTAGTATAACGGGTTCGTTTAGACTGTTTAATTCAGCTTTTAACTGTTCTGCCGCTATTGCTCGGTCTTCACAAAGACGGACAACGCTGCCGCCGCTGCAACGGAAAAGAGCATTATATACTTGCCCGCAGCGCGCATCCATAACAGGGCATATAACAGCATTTTCGTGTGCGAGTATATGAGCCATCGCCCCAAGTGTGGATACGGGTATACAGGGCTTGTCCTGTGAAAGTGCGAGCCCTTTAACAGCGCTGATACCAATGCGCACACCTGTAAAAGAGCCGGGACCGTTTGCAACTGCGAAGCAGTCAATATCCTCGAGTGTCAACCTCACGGACTTCAGCAGGTTTTCCGCCATAGGCATAAGTGTTTGCGAATGTGTTAAAAATACGTTGCTGTAACAGGACCCCAGTATCTTTCCGTCTTCACAAACACAACACGATGCGGCTGTTGCCGAGCATTCAAAGGCTAATATCTTCATTTTCAGGAAACCTCACAGTTATTTTACGTCTGTCCTCGCTGAGCTTTTCAATATCGATATAGATTGTGTCATCGGGCAGCGCGGCGGCGATATTTTCGCTCCATTCCACAACCGTTATCCCATCGGCGTGTTGGGTATATTCAAAAAATCCGGTGGTCTCCAGATCCTCCCAGCCGCTCACACGGTACATATCAAAATGGTACACCGGTAACCTTCCGCCCTCGTACACATTAACGATAGCAAAGGTAGGCGAGGATACATCACCGGTAAAATCAAGCCCTTCGCAAAGACCGTAGGTAAAACAGGTCTTGCCTGCACCCAGATCACCGGTGAAAGCGATTACTGTACCGCTATTAAGTTTTTTTGCAAGTCCGGCAGCGAGCAAACGAGTTTCAGCCGCATTGTTTGTGATATATTCCATACTCGCTCCTCCTTACAAACTTCTATAACAGTATAACATAAAAATATCCAATAATAAAGTGCTACTTGAAGTTATTTTTATTTTCTTATATAATGTTTTTGTAATATCAAAGATAAGGGAAGTGAAGCCGTGAGCAAGATTGTATCCAAAATAGCCGACTATCTGCGTGAATGTGATAAGCTTTTGCTGATTTTGTGTCTGGCTGCCAGTAGCTACGGTTGTGTCGCTGTGCTTTCCGCTACCCACTATACAGGAAGTCTGCGTCAGTTCTTGATGCAGGTCATAGCAATGTTTATAGGTGTTGTGGCTGTTGTCTTTATCTCCAGCTTTGACTATAGGAATTTTTCGCGTTACTGGCCGCTTGTTGCTGCAGCTACCGTAATTCCGGTAATACTTACCTTCTTTATCGGTTACGCCCCCGGCGAGACCGACGATAAAGCCTGGCTTTATATCGGCGGCGTATCCTTTCAGCCGTCAGAACTTTTAAAGATCGGCTTTGCCATTACCTTCTCGCTTCATTTGAGCCGCGTAGGCAACGATATAAATAAACTGAAAAATGTCCTGCTTTTGTGCTTGCACGGTGCTTTTCCTGTGGTACTTATTCATATGCAGGGCGATGACGGCACAGCGCTTGTGTTCTTTATAATGTTCCTTGGTATGATGTTTGCTGCAGGACTTAAATTGCGTTATTGGCTCGCGGCAGTTGTCACTGCTGTGGCGGCAGTGCCGGTGCTGTTTTTTGCCGTTATGAACGATGACCAGCGAAACCGTATTATTTCAATGTTCGATATCGAGGGCGATCTGCTGGGCGCCGGTTGGCAACAGTGGCGTGGAAGAATAGCACTGGCCAACGGCGGTATATTCGGACAAGGCCTCTTTAAAGGTCCGCTTACCCAGGTCAAGGATGCTATCCCCGAAGGATATAACGATTTTATATTCACCTGTATAGGTGAGGAGTTAGGTCTGCTCGGTTGTCTTGCCGTCGTTATTTTGTTGTTTGCCATCTGTCTGCGTATATTGCGCGTAGGCAAGGGCACAAAGGATAAGTTCGGATTCTATATCTGTGTTGGTGTGTTTGCTATGCTGGCGGCACAGATAATTATAAATCTGGGAATGTGCCTATCAATACTGCCGGTAATCGGCGTAACGCTGCCGTTTTTCAGCGCAGGCGGCACCTCGCTGTTATGCCTTTATATAGGTATCGGCGTGGTTATGAGTGTGCATATGCACCGAAGCTCGCTAACGCTTCATCTGCACGATTAAAAAATCACCTCAACCTGAGTTGAGGTGATTTATTTTTTTATTCGAGCAGACCTGTAAGCCGAGTTCTGTCTTGGACGACTATCTATCTCGACAGGGAATCGCTTCCACTGCTCAAGCCACTTTTCAAGGCACATCAGGCGAATGTATAGCCTTACTTAGTGTTGCATCGGATAGGGTTTACAGGACCGGTATGTCTCCATCCGGTCGGTGAGCTCTTACCTCGCCTTTCCACCCTTACCTATAGGCAAGCCTATAGGCGGTATATCTCTGTTGCACTCTCCCTTAAGGTCACCCTCGGCAGCCGTTAGCTGCTATCCTGCCTTATGATGCTCGGACTTTCCTCAGGCATATGCCCGCAGCCGTCCGGCCTGCTCGCGTTTTTGATTTTATCATAACTTTTGTGCAAAATCAAGCCAAAGACAAACACATTTCCTTTCTGTCGGAATATTATGTGATAGACAGGAGGAATCAAAATGTTTGATATAAACAGCTTACCTATGACCTTTTTGGGTGCCAACAGTGCGGGTGGTTTTGCTTCGCGTTTCGCCGAATGCTACTCCGCTGATGACGGGTGGCGTGCGTATATTATAAAAGGCGGACCCGGTACGGGCAAATCCTCGCTTATGAAACAGGTTGCCGCACTGCTTTCATGCGAGGGCAACGAGGTCGAGCTTTGTCCCTGCAGCAGCGATCCCGATTCACTTGACGCGGTTATAATTCATAATAAAAAAGCCGTTATAATGGACGGTACATCTCCCCACACGGTAGACCCCGCATACCCCGGAGCGTGTGAAACCATAATAAATCTGTCCGACTGTTGGGATGCTGAAAAATTTTCCGGTCACGAGGCTGAGATAATAGCGACTACCCGCAAAAACAAGCAACTGCACGCACAGGCGTCACGCTACATAACAGCGGCTTGCGGATTGATAGGTGATACCGCACGTTTGGCTCTTGATGCTACCAACATACAAAAAACAACAGCCTTTGCCAAGGGGCTTGCCGGAAGGCTTATAAGAAAGGGGGAGGGCGGAAGCGAGAAAAAGCGGTTTCTGAGCGGTATAACTCCAAAAGGACTCGTGTTTTATCGTGCAACAGTCACAAAGCTTTGTAAAACGGTTATAGCGCTTGAGGATGAGTACGGTGCCGTGTCGGATATATTTATGAACGTAATACGCGAGGAAGCGCTGCGCCTCGGTCAGGATATCTATACATGCTACAGCACATTTTCACCCGAAAAAATAGACCATATTTTAATACCGTCGCTGTCACTTGCTTTCTGCCTTGAAAACCGATACACACATCCCGAAGGAGTTACACGCCGTATCCACGTCCGACGTTTTACGGATAATGTTGCTCTTTCTGCCAAACGTACGCGTATAACCTTTAACCGCCGTGCCGCCGATGAGCTTCTGCGAGAGGCTGTAGCTGTCATCGCCGAGGCAAAGCGGGTGCATGACATTCTTGAAGAATACTATATTAACGCTATGGATTTTTCCCTTGTAGGAAAATTAACCGAAAAAACCGTAAACGAGATCAAAAAAAGGTAGTGCTCAGCACTACCTTTTTATAACATATATATTCCCGAATCGAGAAGCGCAAACTCATAAGAGCGAATTTTTATGTACTGGTGCACCGGCTCGTCAAATTCGCGGTATACGCTCATTGAGTAGGATGAAAGATCGATCTCAAATATCTTGCAGTTGTCGACGTCACAAACCCGCATACAACCATCCTGAATATATAGTCCCTTCGGTCCCGTGATAACAGGATTCCTGCCGCCGCCGAGTCTTAACTCATCGCGCATGGTACGCAGGTTGTATCTTATCACGATACCGCTGTCTTTATAAGAGCACCAAAGTGAGTTGCCGTCCACGGCTGCCGCTGTCATAGGGTTGCCCTTGTGGGTCAGCTTACCACTCCAGACGATGTTCATATCGTCATTTATGATCTTAGCGTCACCCTTATCATCGGCTATAAGTACATTTCCGTTAGGTAGGTAAACTATCTTGCCGGTTACGGGGTTGTCCATTTCAAGCAGATAGGACTGATATTTCATACCGAACTTTGCGATTGAGAAAAAGTCGGAGGTCACGTTGGTTATAATTCCGGTCTCAAAAGATACCATTTTGTATGCAACGGTCATTTGTTCGTCGGTCTTGTCCTGGCAATAGGCATAAATCATTCCGTCCGACATAGGGACAATGCCCAAAGCCGAACTGTCGGAAATCTTTTCCATAGTGTACCTCCTTTCAAACCATATAAATATATATTACATTAAAATATCTGTAAAATCAACACATTAAATTATTAAAATATTATTTCCGCGTTTTCTCCCGCTTTCATAAATCCGAATTTTGTATAAAACGGTAAAAGCTTGTCATTGCACAGCACAAAGCAGGGTCGTGAGGCATTATGTACCGCCGCCGCAACACACATTCCGGCGAATCCGCTGCCGCGGCTGTCTCCCGCACACACTCCGCAGATAAGCGCACCGGTATCGGTCATATACGGCATAACGCAGACCGTACCCTTGTAAACACATGCGCTTGCCGTGCCGTGGCGTATTCGGTGTGAAAGGTCGGCAATAAAGGCGGTGCGCTCGGGCAGTGTTATATCACCGTCGACCCCGAGCGACAGTATATTATAAACCTCATCGCAAGAGGGAGAAAAGTCAGCAGGCGCCGACATTCCCTTGCTGCTTTTAAGAACGTTGTATACGGTATGCTCATACCCTAATTTTTCGGCAGCAGCACGACTGCAGGTGATACCCTTCGCACCTACCGCATTTATAAAATCGCGCAGCTCGGCAGCATCAAAATCCTCGCCGTATACCGTTATATATCCGTCGGTTCGGCAGATAAGAGTGTTTTGCGTGCGCCATAAGGTGCAAAAGGGACGTGCCGTGCCGTAGGCTTTGATACTTGCGGCAATTTTTATATAATTAGGATCAAGTATCGGCTCTTCTGTGAATCGGCTTACCAACTTTATCATAGCATTTCTCCGAGCTTGCCGAGCATTTTCTCAACCAATTCGTAAGTTGCGGTTATATCCTCGACCCTAGCACAGCAAGAGGACGAGTGTATATATCTGCAGGGAACAGATATAGCCAGAGTGCGAATACCTGCGCGCGATTTGTGTATTGCACCTGCGTTGTTTCCGCCGGCAACAGCCGTTTTGGGTTGGCATTTAATGCCGCACCCCATAGCAAGGTCAAACAATTCGCGGTCATAAAGTGTTCCCTTATCCATAAACGATACAGCGGGACCTTGACCTAAAAGACAGACGCGATTAGCGCCGCCGATACCCGCGATATCCGACGCCGTAGTGGCCTCGAGACAAATACAGAAATCGGGATCCACCGCAAAGGCGGCAGTTTGCGCTCCGCGTGTGCCGACCTCTTCCTGTACCGTAAAGGTGGCGTAAAAATCATACAACGGCTCACTTTGCAAAAGCTTTATCAATATAGCACAACCTGCGCGGTCATCTATTGCTTTGGCGGTCAAGGTGCCGCGTTGCTCGCAAAACGGAGCGTCAAAAACGGCTGTGTCACCGAGACGGACAAGCTTTTCCGCACTTTGTTTATCGTCGCAACCTATATCTATATAAAGATCGTCGGACTTTGGAAGTTTTTTACGTTCATCTGCACTTGTCATATGAATCGGCACGCAACCGATAACACCGACAGTGCCGTTTTTAAAACGTACTCTCTGTGAAAGCAGACATTCGGTGTTGATACCGCCGACAGCGGAAAATTTGATAAGTCCGTCTTCGGTAATATAGGTTGCAATAACGCCCACCTCGTCGGTGTGTGCGTCGATCATAATTTTGTGTGAAGCTCGTTTTTTGCCCTGCTTGAAAGCGATAATATTGCCAAGTGCGTCAACTCGGTATTCGCAGTGGTCCTTTATCTGTTCAATAATGGCGTTTCTGACTTCGCCTTCGTCTCCGGAAGCGCCGTGGCAAAGGCAAAGCTTTTTAATCAGTTCAGTCATTAGTCGCACCTCCTGCCATTATATATGCGTAAAGCAGTTTTGCAGTGTTCACAACGTCTTCAGCAGATACAACCTCAGCATCCGTGTGCATATTTCTCTGCGGTACTGAAACCAGTCCGGTCGGGACACCCGTTTTAGAGACCGATATAGCGTCGGCATTTGTTGAGGTGGTGCCTGACATAGTTTCGAGCTGATATGGAATATTTCCGTTTTCTGCTGCGCTTATGAGTGCCGATACTACCTTTCTGGACAGTATGGGGGATTGACCTATCATCGGACCTTTGCCCATGGTGCCGCATTTGTCAGGTGCGATTCCGGGGAATGAGGCAAAGCTTACGTCAATAGATATTGCCTCGTCACAGTCAATTTCAAACGAGGCGGTCTTTGCTCCGCGGCAGCCCAGTTCCTCTTGATTGCTGAACAGCAAGCAGACATTTACGGGCGGACATTCACCCTTTAGCATATCTGCCAGATATAAAAGCGCGGCAACACCTGCGCGGTTGTCGAGCGATTTGCCGCTTACGCGTTCGTTTGCCAAAACACAGGCCTTGCGGTCATAGGTTACAAGATCCCCCGTTTTAATATATTCCTTAGCCGTAGCGCCGAGCCCCGTATCAAGCGACAGCTTCTTTATATCGTCGAACTGAACATCTCCCTCCGAAAGGTGGGGAGGAATACTTGTAAATACGGCGTTAATATCCTCTTTGCCGTGTATTATCACTCGGTGGGATGGTAATGTGCGTATATCAAAACCGCCCGCACAGTCGACCTTAACAAAGCCTTCATCATCTACATCGGTGACGATAAAGCCTATCTCGTCGATATGGGCGTCAAGAAGTATTGTACGGTCGCTCTTACCCTTTATAAATGCGGTCATCGAATGGCCGTATATGCGTTTGAGTGTGTTAAGATCGCCAAGCGACTGCTCGGCGATCTTAAGCGTTTCGTCCAGGTGTCCTATGCATACACTGTCACAAAGTGTACACAAAAGTGATGTCATATCCATTAAAGTTTGTTCACCAACTCTTTAAAATATATGCCTCTTGCTGCAAAGTTCGGGAATGCGTCAAAGCTGGCGCAGGCAGGGCTGAGAGTAACGATATCGCCTGCCACAGCGCGCTCGTGTGCTATCTTTACAGCCTCGGCTATGTCCTTAACCTTTATTATCTCGGGAGAGCCTTTGTAGTTGTCGTTTTCGGTTACCGATTTTTGGATAGCGTCGGCGGTCGGACCCGAGAGGAGTAAAAGTTTTACTTTTTCAATAATATAAGGTGCCATCGGCTCAAACGGAATACGCTTATCATAGCCTCCGGCTAAGAGTATTACGTTACCGTCAAATACCTTAAGACCGGCAATGGTACGCGTCGGACTTGAGGCAATAGAATCGTTATAGTAACGAACGCCGTCTTTTTCACGAACAAATTCGTTGCGGTGCTCAACACCGTTGAAATTGCGCGCAACATCGCGTATGCTTTCTGCGCTTACATAACCCCAGACTGCGGAGATAGCGGCAAGGTAGTTTGCAACGTTATGGTCGCCGAGTATGGCTATCTCCTTACGGTCAAGCAAAGGAACATCAATTCCGCGGTAACACATATGAAGCATTCCGTCGCCGTCAAGCCACGAACCGTTTTTAACAGTGCGCTCCATACTGAAGCCGAGCGTCTGTCCGCGCGTGTCCTTCTTGAAACCGAGGGTTATTTCGTTATCGTAGTTGAGCACGGTGCGTGAGAATGCGTTCTGATGCATGAGCACGTTTCTCTTAGCCTCAACATATTCATCCATATCCTTATGCACGTCGAGATGATTGGGGGCTACATTGGTAACCACCGCAACGTCAGGGCTCTTGCGCATGGATATGAGCTGGAAGGACGAAAGCTCAACCACTACATAGTCTTCAGGTTTGATCTTGTCTATGATGGGAAGCAGTGGTGTGCCTATGTTGCCGCCTACGTGTACCGTCTTGCCCTCGCGTTCGAGCATGCGGGCAATAAGTGTGGTAGTAGTAGTTTTTCCGTCCGAACCGGTAACGGCAAATATCGTAGCAGGGCAGAGGTCAAAGAAGACCTCCATCTCACTTGTAACTGCAATGCCCTTCTTTCTTGCGGCAGAAAGCTCAGGCAGATTAAAATTCATTCCCGGTGTGCGGAAGATTATGTCAACTTCAAGGTTGTCGAGATAACCCTCTCCAAGCTTGAGCTCAGCACCTGCCGCTTCAATGCGGTCAGCAAGCTCACCTATCTGCTCGCGTGAGCGTTTGTCACAGGCAAACACCCGCGCGCCCTTGTCTAAAAAATCGAGTATGAGCTGAGAGTTGCTGATGCCGATACCGCACATAGCGATTCTCTTTCCGCTCAAATTATTCCAGAACTGTTTACAATCCAAAACGCAGTCCCCCAATGAAAATTAAGTATATATTTATATTATACTTACATATTATTGAAATATCAATAATAAAAAATTCATGCACCGCTTAGCAAAGTACATCTATCGGGACTTTGAATATATTAAAATAAAAATACAAAAAAGGGGTTGACAAAATAAAAACCCTGTATTATAATGAAATTACAGAAAACGAACAAATGTTCGTTTCGGGAGGAAATGAAAAATGAGCACAGGATTTATTATTCAAACAGTAGTAGAAATACTTATGGCTGCCGCGGTTATTTTCGCAGTTTTAAAGGAAAAGAAGCTTATCGAATTTGAAGAGAAACTAGCCGACCGTATTCGCTCCCGCCGTGTAGTTAAGCGCGGCGTAATCATCAAGGCTTCTGAAAAAGCACCCCATTGCGCATAATATTTTCCGATACATAAAAACAATGCATCTGTCACAGCGGTGACAGATGCATTGTTTTTTTATTTTTCTTCTTCAGGCTTCACATAATCTACTTCGTAGTATTCGAGGTTGTAATAGATGTTCTGCAACTCCGATAGGGCAGTGGAACCTATTTCATACCATTTACCGTCTATAACAATATATTCTTCACTTATATCGATCGTGACGGGATCATTAACTCCGGTTATCAACAAAGACATAAACCAACGGTCAACCTTCTTTTTAGAACATTTATCTGTTTCAATATTGTTAATATAGTTGATGATGGTTTCAATATCCTTGGTCTTATCAACGGTTTTCTGTAAGGGGAAGGATTCGTGCTCAAACGAAGCGACGGTTATCTTTGTAACTCCGGCGTAGCTTATTGTTTTTGCTTTGCCGCAGCCTGAAAGCAACAGGCAAACTATCAAAAAAACGGGCAGTAACTTTTTCATATTATACCTCCGAAAATTTCTACCTTCTAATATTAGCTTAAAATAAGGCGTTTGTCAACAGAACTGTGAAGATAAAAAAGTTTTATACAGTATAATTGTTGTTGATTTTTATATATTAAGATGTTAATATAATTTTAATGTAAAAACTACCGTCGGAGGTATATTTTATGGATATTAAAGCATTATTTAAGGACGAACGTTCGCACCGCTCTTTGCCTTTCTGGAGCTGGAACGATAAACTTGAAGAGGCGGAGATACGCCGTCAGGTAAATGTTATGAAGAAGGCAAATAACGGAGGCTTCTTTATGCATGCCCGCGGCGGCTTGGAGACCGAGTATCTGAGCGAAGAATGGTATAAGATGATCGGTGCCGCCATAGATGAAGCCAAGCGTGACGGACTTGATGCTTGGGCATATGATGAAAACGGTTGGCCCAGCGGCTTTGCTGACGGTGTCGTGCCGGCACGCGGATTTGAATATCAGCAAAAGCGCATATCGGCCGTAATTCTTGACGGTGATACCGCGCCTGAAAATACCGTTGCAATGTATATTGTATCTGCCGACGGATATGAGCGCACCGAAATTGCCAAGGCGGGAGTTATGGCGGTTTATATGGTGGTCAATAAATATTATATCGACACATTCAATCCCGATTCCACTAAATACTTCCTCGAAGTTACACACGATGAGTATTATAAGCGTTTTGCGCAGGAATTCGGAAAGACCTTAAAGGGCTTCTTTACCGATGAGCCGCAGTATAATAACACCCAAAACTTCCCTTGGTCGCACCTGTTCGAGCAGGAGTTTACAAAGCGCTATGGCTACAGTCTTATTGACAACCTGCCTGCACTCTTTGGCGATTATGAAAACACCTTTGCCGTCAGATATGACTTCTGGCGTATGGTGGGCGATCTGTTCAGAACTAACTTTATTAAGCAGATGTACGACTGGTGCCACGCGCATAACTGTAAGCTGACAGGCCACATGATGTGCGATGTTCAGCTCAACACTCAGGTGCGCGCCGTAGCCGACAGTATGTCCTGTTACGAGTTTTTTGATGTACCCGGCATAGATTGGCTTGGCCGCGCATTGGGTCATCCGCTGGCTGTAAAGCAGTTAAGCAGCGTAGCCGCGCAGCTTCAGCGTCCGACCATCAGTGAGACCTTTGCCCTTTGCGGTTGGGACGTATCTATGAATGATCTGCGCCTTATAGCGGGTTGGCAGTATGTAAACGGAATTACAATGATCTGTCAGCACCTTGAGGCTTATACCCTGCGCGGACTTCGCAAGCGTGACTATCCGGCGGCGCTGTTTATGCAGCTGCCTTGGTATGATGCAGGCTATGGAGTGCTCAATACATATTTCTCGAAACTGGGAGCATTGCTCTCGTCGGGTGAGGAGCCTGCACCGCTGCTTGTTATCCATCCGATATATACTGCATCGCTTCTTTACCGTAATGAGGACTCGTCTGATATAGATAAGTACAGCGATTACTTTGACCATTTCTCCAGCCGCCTTAACGATGAACACCTGCTCCATCATTACGGAAGTGAGCCGATAATGGAGCGTCACGGTAGGGTAGAGGGTGCAGAACTGGTGATCGGTAATTGCCGTTACAGCTCGGTTCTCATACCGAAGGTTTCGGTAATAACCGACAGCACCTATAAACTGCTTACAGAGTTTGCCGAAAACGGCGGTAAGCTTTATGCAATATCCATTCCCGAGATGATAGACGGCAGAACCGATGCGCGTTTAGAAAACCTTGCATCACTCTGTACTATGATAGATGAAAATGACCTCTCGGTACTGCATGAAAAAACAATGCCCTCTCTGCGTGAAAACGGAAAAGAGGCTGTCAGTATCCATATTGCCGAGCGCATCTGCGGCGATGAGAAGGTATTCTATATCATAAACCTCACTGACGATGCTCATACTACCGAATTTATGATAGACGGCGAATACACACTCTCCACTTTGGACGTGGTGTCCGAGGAGGAGTGCGATATCGCATATACTGCTGCCGACGGCAAGACCACAGCTACGCTTACATTTGCCGCAAGAGAGGCAAAGGTCATTCTCGCTCAGAAAAAGGTGTCATGTTATAAGGCAGAGCCTGAGAAGCTCATTAGCTTTGATAATAATTTCTCGGTTTTAGAGAGCACCGACAACATGCTCACTCTTGATACCTGTGAGTATAAGATAGACGGCGGCGAGTGGCAGCCGGAGCGCGCGGTAATATGTCTGTTCTCTGACTTGCTTGAGCTTAAGCGTCCCTGTAAGGTGTCTATGCGCTTTAGCTTCAATGTTGCAGACATACCCGAAAGACTTTGTATCCTGCTTGAGACCCCCGACCAGTTTGCGCTTTCGGTCAACGGAAAAGCGTTCGAGTTTGATGATATCGGCTATGAGATAGATAAGGCCTTCCGCAAGATGGATATTTCGGCCTATGTTAAAGAGGGTAAAAACGAAATAATCCTTGATACCGATTTCTATCAGAGCCAAAAGGTATATGATGTTGTATTCGGTGAAAATGTTCACGAGACCGAGAAGAATAAGCTTACCTACGATACCGAAATAGAGAGTATGTACCTGTTCGGTGATTTCGCGGTTCGCTCACTTGACGAGTATACGCGCGGTGAAAGAAAGAGTATATTCACCGGTCACAAATTTGAGATTACAAAGCGTGAAAACACCGTTGATATAAGTGATATAACCACTTCGGGTAATCTTTTCTTTGCCGGAAATATGAGCCTTGCGCAGACCGTAAATGTAACAAAGGAGCAGGGCGTTCGCTACAAGGTAGCTCTTAGCGCTCTTAACGCCCCATGTGCCGAACTGTTTGTAAACGGTAAGCGTGTCGGATTATTTGCGTTCAGTCCCTATATGCTGGATGTTACCGATTTCATATCAGACGGTGAAAACGAGTTTGTCTTTAAGCTTTATTCAGGCAACCGCAATATGTTAGGCCCGCACCACAGACCGATGGGTGAAGTTCACGATGTCGGCCCCGTTACCTTTACAGATAAGCACGGCTGGAGCGATGACCGCTCTATGCCTGCCTGGACCGATAATTACAGCTTTGTAGAGTTTGGCATAAAATTTTAATACAGTTCGGCGAGAGTCGAAGCCACTATGGTTTCGGCTCTCGCTGTGCCTTAATATTACGGAGGAAAAATGGAATATAGAATAGAAAAGGATTCCTTAGGAGAGGTACAGGTCCCCTTAGACCGCCTTTGGGGCGCGCAGACCGAGCGAAGCCGTCAAAACTTTAAAATAGGCAGTGAGAAGATGCCTGCCGAGATAATATATGCGTTTGCGGTGCTGAAGTCTGCCTGTGCTAAGGCAAATCGTGACTTTGGTAAGATAACCGAAAAGCAATGCGCGCTCATCTGTAAGGTCTGTGACGAGATAATAAGCGGTACGCTTGACGGAGAGTTTCCGCTTTCGGTTTGGCAGACGGGCAGCGGAACACAGACTAATATGAATCTTAATGAAGTCATAGCCAACCGCGGTAATATGCTTGCGGGAGAGAGACTGCTGCACCCGAACGATACCGTAAACTGTTCTCAAAGCTCCAACGATACGTTCCCAAGTGCAATGCGCATCGCTATGTGCATTGCCGTAAAAGAAAAACTGCTTCCCGCGGCAGAGCATTTGGCAGAAACACTGTCAGAGCTTGAGAGTAAGTATAAAGGTATCATAAAGGTGGGCAGGACCCATCTTCAGGATGCCGTTCCGCTGACCTTTTCGCAGGAGATAAGCGGCTGGCGCGGTATGATACAAAAAAGTGCTAAGGCTGTGCGCGGGTCTATGTGTGCAATGCAGGAACTCGCCATCGGCGGCACCGCTGTCGGCACGGGGCTTAACGCACCCTTGGGGTTCGGTGAAGCGGCGGCAAAATACATTTCGGATATGACGGGGATTTCTTTCTCTTCGGCAGATAATAAGTTCTGTTCGCTTACATCGCTTGCGGATATTTCGTCTGCTCACGGTGCAATATGTGCACTGGCCTGCGATATTATGAAGATCGCGAATGATGTGCGCTGGCTCTCGTCGGGACCGCGTTGCGGCATAGGGGAGATATCAATACCCGAAAACGAGCCGGGAAGTTCCATAATGCCGGGTAAGGTAAACCCCACCCAGTGTGAAATGGTCACAATGGTTGCCGTTCGTGTAATGGGAAATGATACTGCTGTTTCCTTTGCGGCATCACAGGGTAATTTTCAGCTTAATGTTTTTCTGCCGGTTACAGCCTATAGCTTTTTGCAATCGGTTAGTCTGCTATCGGACGCTATGGCTTCGCTTAATGATAACTGTGTAATAGGCATAACCCCGAACCGCACGAAAATGGCAGAAAACCTCGATCGCTCACTTATGCTGGTGACCGCTCTGAGTGGTAAGATCGGCTATGATAAGGCAGCCGAGGTTGCCAAGAAAGCATACGCAGAGGGAATCACACTTGCCGAGGCTTGCGAAAAACTGGGTTATCTTACAAAACAAGAGGCACAATCAGCACTTTCTCCCGATAAAATGATAAATCAATAACAAAAAACTCCGAGAAATATTTCTCGGAGTTTTTGCTATTTATACGTTCTAAAAAAGGCCTGCGGATGTCCACAAAGGGGGCATTTTTGCGGAGCGCAGCAGCATTTTTGAGTGTGTCCGCAGTTAAGACATATCCAAACCGTTTCCGCGGGATTTGAAAATACTCTGCTCTGCCGTATGTCCTGCAGCAGACCCTGAAGATTTCTGTCGTGCCGCTTCTCAATATTTGCTACAGCCAAAAACAGTTGAGAGAGTCTGCCATATCCTTCATCTCGCGCAGTGTCAGCAAACTGACGGTACAAAGTCGTCCATTCACTCTGCTCACTTCGTGAAGCGGTTTCAAGATTATCAGCCGTATCGGGTAGTGTGCCGCCGAGTAGCACCTTAAGCCATATTTCAGCGTGTGCCTGCTCGTCTTCTGATGTTTCGAGCAGAGTGTTACTTATGGCAATATATCCGTCCTTTTTCGCCTTATCGGCATAAAGGCGGTATCTTGCCGCGGCTTTCAGTTCTCCCTCGAATGCTGTTTGTAGATTTTTATAGGTTTTACTTTGCTTAAATTCCATAAATATCACCCGATGATATTTATATGAATTTTTTAAAGCCGGTATGCGGTACTGAAAAGACGGTTAACGCTGTCGCGCAGGGCAGGGTAGTTTTCGAGTTTAGGGTCGGCATCTATCAGTGAGCGCGCCTCTTCCCCTGCGATACGCATGGCATTTATATCGGACTGCATATCGGCGATCTTAAGCTCGGGCAGACCGTGCTGTCGGTTACCGAGAAAATCACCGGGGCCTCTTGCCTTTAGGTCGGCTTCGGCAATTACAAAACCGTCTGTGGTAGAGCATAGTGTAGAAAGTCTCTGACGGGTTACATCAGCCGTGTCGTCCGAAACTAAAATACAGGTCGATTTGTGCTGTCCGCGACCTATTCGCCCACGTAGCTGATGCAGTTGTGACAGCCCGAACCGTTCGGCATTTTCAATAACCAGCACCGATGCGTTCGGCACGTCGACACCAACCTCGACCACCGTGGTGGCAACAAGTAACTGAATATCTCCGTTTACAAAATCGCGCATGACCGCATCCTTGTCACGTGGACTGAGTTTTCCGTGTAAAAGCCCCAGCCGGTAATCCTTGAAGGTGCCGCTTTGCAACCTACTGTAGTATTCTTCGGCAGAGGTGAGGGCGTTTTCTCCCTCCTCAACCAGCGGACATATTATGTATGCCTGCCTGCCGCCGTTAAGCGCAGTTTTAATGAATTTATATATTCTCTCATGCAATGCCGAGCTGACAGCGTATGACTCAACAGGACTTCTGCCTGCAGGCAGCTCGTCTATTATGCTTATATCCAGATCTCCGTAGATAATAAGAGCAAGTGTGCGCGGTATCGGAGTTGCCGACATAACGAGGGTGTGCGGTCGCTCTCCCTTGCTTGCTAATCGCTCGCGCTGTTGCACACCGAAACGGTGTTGCTCGTCTGTAATTACAAGCGAGAGATCTTTAAACCGAACATCATCAACTATAAGAGCGTGCGTGCCAACAACAACATCTATCTCACCATTGGCAAGTGCGCGCTTTATGCGCTCTTTTTCGGTACGTTTCAGTGAACCGGTAAGCAAGGCGACCCTGGCTTTCTCGCCAAACATACGACAAAGGGTAGAGTAGTGCTGTTCAGCGAGTATCTCGGTCGGAGCCATTAACGCAGATTGGTATCCGTTGACGGTGCAGTTGTAAATGAGCGCCGCCGCAACAGCTGTTTTGCCGCTGCCGACATCACCCTGCACTAAGCGGTTCATCCGCTTGCCGCTTTGCATATCCGAAACACACTCGTCGATCACGCGGCGCTGAGCCGATGTGAGCGAAAAGGGTAGAAGTGTGAGAAAATTCTCGGTGCAATTCTTTGAAAGCACTATTCCTGCACCCTCACTCCGTCCTCTTCGTATGAGAGCCAAGCCTGTCTGTAATAAGAAAAGTTCTTCAAACATAAGCCGTCTTCTGGCGGCGGTGAGCGCCTGCGTAGATGAGGGCAAATGTATATTTTTAAGCGCATAATCCAGCGGACAGAGCTTATACTTATCGCGCAACTGCTCAGGTATAGGGTCGGCATAAGATGCGCCCAACGCATTCGTTACTGCCTTTTCGATAGCTTTGGAATTAAGCCCTTCGCAGGAACGGTATACGGGGTGTATAGCGGCATAGTTTTCTTCGTGTATCTCAGGGGATGACATCTCTCGGTAAAATGGGTTTCCGCCCATCTTACCGTAGAATAGGTATGTGCTGCCAAGGTTTAATTTCTTGGCAAGATACTGTTGGTTGAAAAGTGTAACCGTCATCTGACCCGATTCATCCGCTACAGCAAAACGGTATGTAGTCATACCCTTGCGATGCTTTCGCTCTTCGATAGGTGTGATTATCTTAGCGCGTACGCATACCGTGTTGTCGAGTTCGCAGTCGAAGATCTGTTTTTGGTTTTTATAGTCAACATATCCGCGCGGATAATAGCGCAAAAGGGCGCCGACCGAGTCGACACCCAGCTTTGCAAATAACTGTGCCCTTTTCTCGCCAACGCCCTTTAAATATTGAATGTTTTTATCCATTCTACTCCACCGAAATGATAAAGTAATATATCGGCTGCATACCCTTAACAAAGGTAAATTCAACCTTATTTCCGAATTTCTCGTTAAGACCCGCCTCAATAACGGCTGCCTGTTCGTCGGTAACATCCTCGCCGTAAAGTACGGTAACAAAGCTTGAATCACGCTTCAACATCTGACGTGTAAGCTTTTGTATACAGTGAGTCATATCGGTATCGGTAAAGGATACCTTTCCGTTTTGCAGAGCCAGAAGCTCACCTTTTTTGATCTGGTGACCCTCATACTCGGAATCCCTTGCGGCAAAGGTTATCTGACCGGTGCCTACGCGCTCGTAAGCCTTACGCATGTTAATAGCGTTGTCATCGTCTGACGCATCGGGATCATAGGCCAGCATAGCCGAAATTCCCTCGGGAATGGTGCGCGTGTGCAGAACGATTACCTTGCGTGTGCTTATCGGTATAGCCTGCTCTGCAGCCATAATGATATTTTTATTATTAGGCAGAACAAAGACAGTCTCTGCCGGTGTAAGCTCAATAGCTTTTAATATATCGTCAGTGCTGGGGTTCATTGTCTGACCGCCGCTGACAAGGCTATCGACACCGAGGTCACGGAAAAGCTCCTCAATTCCTGCGCCGGCGCAAACCGAAACAAATCCGACCGGCTTTTCGGGTGTTGCGGGGGTGTAGGTTTCGGTACGGGTGCTGTTCTGTGCGGGTGTCTTCTTTTTATTATTCTGGTCGTGCTTAGCACGCTCGTGCTGATCACGCATATTCTCTATCTTGAGATTAACCAGCTGTCCAAAGGTGAGACCGTTTTCAATAGCGTTGCCCGGATGATCGGTATGCACATGAACCTTTATAATGCTTTCGTCGTCTACTACAACAACACAGTCACCGATGGTTTCAAGGTAAGCGCGCAGCTCTGCAGGCTCCTTTTCAACCTCGGGGTTGCGGTTGACAATGAATTCTGTGCAGTAGGTAAAGGTTATCTCGGTCTCAAAATCGCCGGCAGCATTGCGGTTTTCGCTGGTCTCCTGCTCCGCGCCCGAAGCGGTGTTGGATTCGATCATCTTGCCGTCCTTAAGCACCGAATACATACCTTCAAGTATTACACAGAAGCCCTTACCGCCTGCGTCCACCACGCCCGCCTTTTTAAGCACGGGCAACAATTCGGGAGTCTGCTCAAGGGCGATGTGTGCACCGTCAAGTGCAGCACCGAAAACCTCAATAGCGCTCTTGCCTTCGTCCAACGCGGTGGCGGCATACTCGGAAGCAACGCGCGCAACGGTAAGTATTGTTCCCTCGGTCGGTTTCATAACAGCCTTGTAGGCAGCTTCAACACCAAACTTGAAAGCCGCAGCTACGTTTTCGGGAGTAAGCTCGTCTGCATCTTTAAGTCCCTTAGAGAATCCGCGGAACAAAAGTGAGGTTATAACGCCGGAATTTCCTCGCGCACCGCGAAGCAGGGCAGAGGCGGCAACATCTGCAACCTTGGAAACGCTCTCGCCTTCAAGGCGGGAGAGCTCGCGTGCGGCGTTGCCTATACTCATCGACATGTTGGTGCCTGTATCTCCGTCGGGGACGGGGAATACGTTAAGCTCATCAACACGCTGTTTACAGTTTGCTATATTATTAGCGCCGGATATTATTGCATCGCGCAAAGCATTACCGTTTAGCAAAATAAAAACACTCCTTTATGAAAGACACCAATTGTCTATTCTTTTATGCCGTCAACCTTAACGACAACATTATTAACGGTTATTCCGGTTGCTTCGGAAACCGCGTATTTAACCTTGTGAACAATGCTCTTTGCGATAGCATTGATATTCATACCATAGGATACGATGATATGAAGTTCAATATCTATACCGTCTATATTGCCCTTAACAGCAATTCCGCGGTCAAGATAATCCTTTTTAGAAACAAGACCTAAAAGCTTCTGTTTTCCGCCGCAGGGGACCATTCCTACAACGCCGAAGCAGGAGGTAACCGCGTGACCGATAAGCTTGGTCATATATTCGTTGGAGATGGTTACCGTACCGTTAATCGTTTCATAAGCAATCATAATTAACCTCCTAATTGTTGAAAGAATAATTATTTATATCAATAAACAAGTCACTGATCGATACCTCAGGTGCGCTTTCTATCTCAGGGGTAAACATCGCGATTCCACTGCGATACATAATGGGGATGAGTGGCATCTCGGAGAGGAATGCAGTCGCAACGTCTCCCAGTGTGTAACTGCCATCGTAGTAGCCCTTGACCGCATCTGCAGAGGTAAGGTTTATACCCGAAGGCACTGCTTCGGTGATATTTGACGAGGTATCGGATGAGGCCGAGTCGGTGCTGTCGGTTGGAGTAGCGACCGGAATCTCGGTTTTGACGATTCCGTAGGCCGCACTGCCGCCGGGTGTTACCAACTCAGTAAGATCCATATTACAGGTGAGCTTGACCTCGGCTAAAAACAAATCGAAGCTGCCCGACTGTAATCGTGAAAGATATGTCGCATAGTCTACCGCAACTAATTCGGCTTGTATTCCTACCGCCGCTAACTGCTGCACGAGCAGTCGACCGGTGGCAAGCCTTGCCTGATTGTCAGAGTTCACAAGCAGAGAAAGCTTTATGCGTTTGTTAGCAGAGTTAACGCGATATCCCTCATTATCTATACTATTATAACCTATTTTTTCTAAATTCACAACACTTATTTGTGTGTTGCTCGTATTTTGGAGTGTCTGAAAGCCCTTTGCGTGTTTCCAAAGCGGGTTAAATGGCCCTGCTGCAGAGGTTCCGTTTCCGTAGTAGGCTTCCTTGACTATTTCATCTCGGTGAACCGCTGCAGATATAGCATATCTTAGGTAAGGCTCTTTCAGTAAATAATGGGACATATTTATTCCAAGATAAACCATATTATTAAGCGGCACGCTTACCTTAAGTCCGCTCATACGAGGCACGGTGTTATCGCTGTAGTCGCTGTAGCACATCGATACAACACCGGCAGAAACAAAATGGTTTATGGATTCGCTTCCGGGAGCATTTTTGAGTTCAATTTTCTTGATGTTAACTTCTCCGCCGTAATAGTTGGGATTAACGGTAAGTATATTGCCATTAATTACATAACGTCCGGCGCCCACGGGGGGAAGGGTAATGTTGTCTTCACTTTTAAGATTTTCGCTTCCGCTTTTTATAATCGGAAAATCAAGCAGGTTGGCGAAAAACGGGTCCGCCTTGGTAAGTTCTATAACGACCGTGTCACCGGTGGGTGCGCTTTTAGATTTTACGGTCTTAAGCTGTGAAGCATAGCGGGTGGCAGAGTTAATAGCCAGATTCATCGAGTATATAACATCTTCAGATGTAAGACGTGTGCCGTCTGAAAACAGTACGCTTTTTAATTTTATTGTGCAGGTCTTGCCCTCTACCGTGATAGTCTGTGCGATCTTATAAACCGGCTCAAACGAACTGTCAAGGGTTACAAGCGAATCATAAAGCAGGTAACAGAGTTCTTGATTTTCTTTGGTGGTTACGGCGTATGGATTGAAGGAATCGGTTTCGTTGTAGAGCAGGTGCAGGGTATGGTTGCTGTCGAGTGTGGGAACAGAACTGCTTGATACGGAATCGTTGTCTTCCGGTTTGCTGCAACCGCAAAGTATGATGCAAACACAAAGAAGCATACATAAAAAACTGCATCTGCGCATAAAACTCATCCTTTCTTTTATACTTTTATACGTTTAATATCAAGACACTTTCCGTTTCGGTCATCCACAGAAAAAACGCAAGCATTAAGCATGCACTCTCCTGAGGAGAGGTCGAACCGCACCGGTAAGCGGTCATAAAATTTCGAAATTACGATTTCGGGCTTTACGCCCAAAACCGATTGTATCGGTCCGGTCATACCAACGTCTGTTATATATCCGGTGCCGTTGGGCAGAATTTGTTCATCAGCGGTCTGAACATGTGTGTGGGTGCCGAACAGGGCAGAGACCCGTCCGTCAAGGTAAAAACCGATGGCTCGCTTTTCGCTGGTAGCCTCGGCGTGGAAATCGACGATTATTATGTCAGCACCCTCATCTTTAAGCTTTTTGACAAGCGTGTCGGCGGTTCTGAAAGGGCAGTCCATGCTCTCCATATAGGTAGTACCAAGCAGATTGATAACACCGACTAAGGTGCGTCCGCAGTCAAAAAGTGCATAGCCCTTTCCGGGTGCAGAGGCAGGCATATTTGCAGGTCGCAGAATGTATCGGTTCTCATCAAGCGTGTCAAAAAATTCTCTGCGTCTGAAAGAATGGTTTCCGCCGGTTATAACATCGACACCGGCATCAAAAAGTTGTTGTGCCGAGTGTGCGTGGATACCGTTTCCGTCGGCAGAATTTTCACCGTTTGCAATAACGAAGTCAACACGGTATTCACGTTTCAAGTCTGGTAGCACGCGGGAAAGATGTTCGCATCCGACACCACCGCAAACATCACCTATACAAAGAATGTTCATAAAAAGCCCCAATCATTCGCATTATTAATAAATTATACTATAATTATATAGATATTTCAACAAAAGAATGTTGACAAACTTTAGGTTGGTGTATTATAATCATTCCTTGCAAGAGTTATAAAACATACGCTTTTTGTAATGTGGCAAAGATACCTCGCCGCGTGTTTTGAAAGCATTTTTTGTGTTGCAAGACTGAAATACAACGAGGTGTGACACAGTTGGTAGCGAGCTTGATTTGGGAGCGTGCCCGGCACGAAATGCCGTAAAAACAAGAAAGTCCCGAAAACCCTTTGTTTATGCGGACTTTCGGTACTTTATAAAAACGAAAAACGGCGTGGAATTTGCGTTTGACCACAGTTTGTCCCACTTCTACGCAAAAATAAGAAAAATTGAATAGATATCCGGGTGTGGCGCAGCTGGGAGCGCGGATGGTTTGGGACCATCAGGCCGCAGGTTCGATCCCTGTCACTCGGACCACGAAAATGACCTAAAGCAGAGATTTATTCTCCACTTTAGGTCGTTTTTTATTGCCATTTAAACACTTTCTCCCCACTTTTAGAAAATTCACGATTTTTTGACCACAGTTTTGTTACACATTTCCCCGCCACAAAAATCCTTTTCTTTGTTTACTGCGGGTCAAAATTTGAATTCTACTAATCTGAAAAAGCTGCTCAGAACAAACGCTCCCAGAAGCTTTTTAAATTACTTGTACCCGATTCTTTTTAAGACGGCATCAATCATATCGACTTCCTTTTAAACCGTGAGGAAGCGCACAACCAGATGTTCCGAGATGCCTTTAACAAGGTACAGAACTCAGGCTCTAACCGTGATTTTGGCACAATCAAAGCCGCTAAAATGTATTTCTCTATGTCAGACCCACGTCCTAACGCATTTGCAACAAACGATACTAAACCTGTTTCTTTTGATAAGTAATATTAAAACCGCTGAAGTTTTTACGCTTCAGCGGTTGTTTGGTTATAAATCAATATTTATTTTATATTCATCATCAATAAGCACATATTTTACATTATGCTTTTTGCATGCGTTTAAAACCTGTGAGTTATCTTGCAATAAGCCGTCAATCGAACAGTCATCATCAATGCGTTTTTCAATAACTGTGGCGAATTTCTTAATATCATCAAAATGGTTTCTTATATAATTCTCGCTCATCACAAGACAATAATATTTTATGCTGTCGAGATATTCCTTATCGAAATCATCTTGCCAAGTGAACGGAATATAGCAACCCTCAACAATAAGATTTTGCTTGTTTTCTATGGCAGTTTTAATTATTTCGCGAACTATCGGCCATAGATATTCGGTCAAGGCACTGTCATCACTCAAAGGTGTAAGCTCGGTGTTTCCGCTACGAATTAAACCCATTTTAAGATGGTCTATTGACAGATATGGGTATGTATATTTTTCGAGTAGTTTTTGAGCAAGAGCAGTCTTGCCAGTGTGCGAAGCACCTGTAATTATAATAATCATCGCTTTCATCCTTACAAATGGGTTTTATTTTACTGTTACCAAACAAACGGTATCAAGCGATACTTGACTTTTTGTTTATACTCACGGTAACCGTCGAGTTCTTTTTCAAGGAATTTTTCCTCGTCCTTAATTCTTTTTGCTATGATAAAAGGATATGCAAGGAAAATTAAAAACGAATATACCGAGCCGAGCACCAACGGCATTGATAAAAACAAAAGCAAGGTTACGCTATACATTGGGTGTCTGACAACGCCATAAAGTCCGGTATCTATTACCTTTTGGTTTTCCTGTACTTCGATAGTACGGCTTAAATATGTGTTTTCTCTAAGCACCTCGGCATAGAGAATGTATGCCGCCAAAAACACCACCGCCGCACCGTGTGAGACACCTTTTGGCAAGGTGTATAGGTTAAAGCGGAAGCCAAGCCCTGCAACAACAAACCCAACCACAAACATAAGACCGCTTAATTTCACAACAAGATTTTGCTCTTGCCTTTTTTCTTTTGCGTTCAGTCTGCTTTTTAATAGGTCGGGGTTTTTGAGCATCATTACAATTCCTGCAAATAACATTGGAATAAACAAAATTCCTAAAAGCCACCAACCATTAAAAAAAGACAGACTGCCTGCGGGCAAGAATATGAGAAGACCTACTAAGCCTATGCCTAATAAAAATTTTGTTATTGCTGAGATAAACAGTTTTAAGGTCATCGTAACTCTCCTTAAAAATAGATTTTATTTACTGCAATAAACTTTTATTGCAACACTTATAAACTCTGCAGTACCGTCAGCGTGTTTATCGATATTATTTTTAAAGCGTTCATCTGCGACATACATTTCGCCGAGTCCTGATAGAATTTCGTTAGTGCAAGTGTAGTAATTATCGGTTATATACTCTTGCAGTTCAATTACTAGCGCCTGTGCTTCAACAGAGTCGGCGGTGTTGCCGTTATTCATACACTCGGCAAATTTGGCGAGGACTGACATTAAACCATCGTTTACCTCCTGCCATTTGTCTGCGGTATAGTTTGCGGTCTTTTCCGCGTATTCTTTATAGGCATCTGTTTCTCCAAAGCGTTCACGCACCTCAACATCGTATTTCGTCATTTGTTTTCTCCTTTACTTCACTATATCATACGGCCAGTCGATAATACCGCCGAATTCTTTTACATTGGTGTAGCCTAAGTTTACAAGTTCTTCTGACGCGATTTTGCTTCGTCTACCGCTACGGCAGTAAACAAGGATTAAAGCATCTTTGTCGGGCAGTTCTTTTTCTGCCTTGTCTTTAATCTCGTATTCGGGAATTAATATCGCATCTTCAATATGTCCCTCGGCGAATTCTTCTTGTGTACGGGCATCTATGATAATATAATCTTGCTCGGTATCCATAATCTCTTTGGCTTGCTGTGGTGTTATTTGCTCGTAGGTGGAATTATTCCCACCGTCCTGACAAGCGGTTAAGCCGAACAGTGAAAGTGATATTAAAAGCAATATGATCAATCCTTTTGTTTTTTTCACAGTTAGTTTCTCCAAAATCTTGCCGTTATTGCTGTGCAACAACGGCGTAGAAGATAAGATCTTCGGTGCCACAGTTTATAAGTGTATGCTGCTGACCTTTTTTACAGTAATGACAGGCTCCCGCTTCGAGCGATTCCTCATGTCCGTCAAGTATTACCTTGCCAACACCGGACAGAATGAAGATAATTTCACTGGAGGTTTCATGGCGGTGCAGTCCGATGGAGCAGCCGGGGGCGAGCTTAGCCTTTAAAATACGGTTCATATCGTCGGTGAACATACGGGCAATCATATCACCCTCGCCGCCGTAAAAATTGTGAAGTACGGTTTCTTCTGTTTTATTAAAATCGATCATTACCATTTCCTCGCTTTTATTTTTAGTGATCTTAATTATTATAACACACCGTCAGCCGAAAGGGAAGCGTCGGGGTATGGCTTGCTCGTTATATAAAAAATATCGGCTCCGATAGGAGCCGATATTTTCTGTGCTTAAACGATAAAGACTTTTGAATATTACTCTTCGCTGAAGCTGTCCTTGCCTACGCCGCAAAGCGGGCACGCAAAATCTTCGGGCAGGTCTTCAAACTTGGTGCCGGGGGCTATTCCGTTATCCGGATCGCCGAGCTCCTCATCGTATACCCAACCGCAAATGTCACAAACGTATTTCATGCTACAAACCTCCTTATAGATTTTTTGCTTGGCACTATTCGCAAAGTTCGGCGGCAAGCGCCTGTAGCTGCTTGATGCTTTCTTCGCTTAGAGCAGATGTTATCGTTACGGAAGCATCTGCATATGTCAGATTTTTACACTTTTCAAGCGCGCTTTTCATCAGCTTGACAGCACAAGGTGCCCAACTGCCGTTTTCGATAAATGCAACCGTCCTGTTTTGGAAATTATGATCGGTAAGATGGCAGATAAATTCGCGCATAAACGGGAAGATATCCGCATTATATGTGGTGGTTGCAAGAATGAGCTTGCTGTAGCGGAATGCGCTTTCAACAGCCTTGGACATATCGCATCTTGCCAGATCGTGCAAAACTATTTTGTCGCATCCGTTTGCCTTTAGCATCTCTGCAAGCTGTAAAACCGCCTTCTTAGTATTCCCATAAACAGAGGTATATGCGATGACGACACCGTTTGATTCCGCACGGTAGCTTGACCAGGTATCGTAAAGGTCTAAATAGTAACCGAGATCCTTGCATAGAACGGGTCCGTGCAGCGGGCAGATGGTGGCAATATCGAGCGACGCTGTCTTTTTGAGCAGATTTTGAACCTGTGCGCCGTATTTGGCGACAATACCGAAGAAATACCGTCTTGCTTCGTCTGCCCATTCCTCTTTTGCATCATATGTGCCGAATTTTCCAAATGCGTCGGCAGAGAAAAGGACTTTATCAGTGCTGTCGTATGTGACGATTACTTCGGGCCAGTGCACCATAGGTGCGGTGAAAAAAGTAAGCTCGTGTTTGCCAAGTGACAGTGTCTCTCCGTCAGATACGATCAACTGTTTATCTGAAAAGTCGGTACCAAAAAAGTTCTTCATCATCGAAAACGCCTTTGCCGATGCGACGATGGTTATATCCTTATAGCGTTCCACAAAGTTAGCTATATTTGCCGAGTGGTCGGGCTCCATGTGCTGAATTATAAGATAATCCGGTTTTCTGCCGTTTAGCACACCCTTAATATTATTAAGCCATTCTTCTGTAAAATTTGCATCAACAGTATCGACAATTGCTATCTTTTCGTCTAATATGGCATATGAGTTATAACACATACCGTTAGGTACAGGATATTGACCTTCAAACAGATCGAGCATACGGTCGTTTACGCCTATGAATTTAATGTTGTCTGAAATAAACATATTCTATCTCCTTCTAGGGCCTCTTGATATATTATTCTGCCATCAGCGGAGATAGTTATAACCTTTAACCTAATTTTTGATTAAAGCGCTTGCTTATTGACCTTACGGAAAAATAAACTATCGTCCAGACAGCAAAGTATATAACCACAAAAATCAAAGTAAAAATGAGCAGTACCGTTGCCTCGAACGGTATCCATGTGTTTATAATATAACAGAAAACATAAGCTAAGTAAAGCACGGAAAAATGGCATAGCAGAGATTTAGGCAAGGGCCAACTGTCTATTTGGTTAAAGACACTGGCTCCCGCTTGCAGAAAAGCGAGCAGATATATTGAAATGATGCCGAGGCAGATCTGTCCGCCGTCCAGCGAAAAATCGGTTAATGTGTTCGAGAGTATCATATAAATTATTCCCAGTATAATAGGACCAAAACCTCCAAACATAAGTCCTCTGTGTAAAAATTCTTTTAAATATCTGTTCATAATTAAAAACCTAACCTTTCTTTAATATATTTTAAGTTGCGTCTTGAAACATAATCGGTATATCCGTTTTTGAAGGTGATTATCAGCGAGCCGGAGATAGAAGCGTCAAACCGCTTTATCATTTTGATGTTGGCAATACAGGACTGATTGATCTTTACAAAGTTATGAGATAGGTGTTCTTCAAGACGGTAGAGTCGGCTTTTTAGTTGAAAGCGCTCATTGCCGCATAAAGCGTAAACCTTGTTATCCTCAACTATAAAGCAGCAGATATCCGCCGCGTTGAGAATTGTCGCACACCTGTCTTTATAGCCTACAAGCTCAAAAGCATGGTCGGAGACTAGCTGTTCAATATCTTCTATAAGCTTTGTTTTTTCACGTGCATATATCAACACCTCCTCGCGCTCAGGGTTTATTATTGTTGTGCATTTCATAAAATACCTCCTTGCAAAAACATATTAACATTTATAAAAGAATGTTAGCAATAGTTTTAAAGTGTTCGGTAGTTTTAGGCTGCTGTTCGGTAAAACGGTGTTGCTAATGCCTTGATCATATTGTATAATGATATTGAAGATATTATAAATTAGGATGGGTTTTATGAAAAAAGTAAAAATAACCGTGATGAGAAGAACGGTATATCCTGACTTAATGGAAAGGTACGAAAACCCGATAGAACACGCCTGTGATATGAAAATAGGTCAGGTGTTTATTGCCAACGGGTGGGAGAAGCCCGTAGGACTTTGTAATACGGCGTGGGAATGTATGTCGCATTTTGTTATGGCGCTGTCTCACGGAGGCGGCAACTTTTACAATGGCTGGATGAAGAACGAGCGATCCGCCATGATATCCTGTAATGACGGTTTCCGCCCTGTAAGCTACCTGCTTGAAACACTTGATGAAGATGCGGATTAACAAAAGAAACTCCGACAGAAGAGCCTGTCGGAGTTCTTTTACTATTTAGTTGCTTACTTGTGACAAGAATCCTTAAAACTGCAGCCTGCACAATTGCAACCGCAAGAACCCTTGTTTTTCTTTTTGTTTATTATCCCTTTTACAACAATAGCTATACACAATGCCGCAATAAGGGAAGCGATTATAATAGTAGGCCAGTTCATAGTATCACCTACTTGGTTTTAGTGCTTCGCATTTTAAGCGGTGACACGCTTTTTGGTGCGGGACGTACAAGCAGGTAAATGATTGCGGCCAGCACGAGAACGGCAATCACAGTGAACACATTAAAGGAAGCCTCGCCTGTAAAGAGTCCGCCGAGCTGGTATACGATCATCGAGATAGCGTAGGCGAATACACACATATAACCTATGGCAAAGGCGGTCCACTTGCCGTTGTTCATTTCACGCTTAATAGCGCCCATTGCCGCAAAGCAGGGGGCACAAAGCAGATTGAATATCATAAAGCTAAACGCGGTCACAGCGCCGAAATCAGCACCTATAAGCGCCCATATCTCTTCGCCGCTTTCACTGAGTTCTTCGGCGTGCTGGTAGAGTGTGCCGAAGGTCATAACGACCTCTTCCTTAGCTATAAGTCCTGTAACCGTGGCAACGGTTGCTTTCCAAGCCATGTCGCCCATCCAGCCGATGGGATAGAAAATCCAAGAAACGGCGTTACCGATAGCGGCAAGCAACGAGTGATTGTTATCCTCTACAGCGCCGAAGGCACCGTCAACAAAACCGTAGCCCTGTAAGAACCAAAGAATGATGGATGAAAGTAAAATAACAGTTCCTGCACGCTTAATAAAGGACCAGCCACGCTCCCAGGTCGCTCTGAATATATTAGATGCGACGGGTGCGTGATAGGCAGGCAGTTCCATAACAAACGGGGCAGGATCTCCTGCGAACGACTTGAACTTCTTAAGCATTATACCCGAAACAACAACCGCGGCAACACCAATAAAGAAAGCCGAGGTAGCAACGAGGGGAGAGTTGCCGAATACGGCGCCCGCGAAGAGTCCTATTATAGGCATCTTTGCACCACAGGGTATAAATCCGGTGGTTATTATGGTCATCTTGCGGTCGCGGTCTTGCTCGATGGTGCGCGAAGCCATTATTCCGGGAACACCGCAACCGGTAGCTACCAGCATGGGGATAAAGCTCTTGCCCGAAAGGCCGAACTTGCGGAATATACGGTCCATAATAAATGCAACACGGGACATGTATCCGCAGTCCTCAAGTATTGAAAGGAACAAAAACAGCACGAGCAACTGTGGAACAAAACCTAAAACTGCACCTACACCGGCAACTATACCGTTCTGTATCAGGTCATATAACCATCCCTCAACACCGAGCGTGGTGAGTAAAGAATCAAAAATACCGGGCACCCATTCACCAAACAAAACATCATTTGCCCAGTCGGTGCCGATCGTACCGATAGATATAGGCCAGCTACCCATTGCGATAGCGTATACAAAAAACATAACCACTGCAAAAATAGGCAGTGCAAGAATACGGTTGGTAACTATTCGGTCGATCTTATCCGATGTGCTGAGACCGCCGGAATTTTTCTTTTTGTAGCAGTTTTTCATCAGGTTGCCGATATAGACATAACGCTCGTTTGTTATTATGCTTTCGGCATCATCGTCCAGCGAAGCCTCTACCTTTGCAATGTCGGCTTCAATGTGATCAAGCACGGCCTTGTCGAGATTGAGCTGCTCAAGAACCTTTTCATCGCGCTCGAAGATCTTAACGGCATACCATCTTTGCTGTTCCTCGGGCATGTTATGTATAGCGGCCTCTTCAATATGTGCAATAGCGTGTTCAATACTGCCTGCGAATGTATGCTTAGGAACGGGCTTTCCTGCCTTGGCGGCAACGATAGCAGCATCGGCGGCTTCGAAGATACCCGTGCCTTTTAAGGCGGATATCTCAATTATCTCACAGCCGAGCTCAGCGCTTAGCAGCTGAGTGTTGATCTTGTCGCCGTTTTTTCTGACGATATCCATCATGTTAATGGCAACAACGACCGGGATGCCAAGTTCTGTAAGCTGAGTTGTGAGATAAAGATTTCTCTCGATATTTGTTCCATCAACAATATTCAGTATTGCTTCAGGACGCTCCACAACAAGATAGTTTCTTGCTACAACTTCTTCAAGGGTATAAGGCGACAGCGAGTAGATGCCGGGGAGGTCAGTTATAGTAACTTCGCTGTGCTTTTTCAGCTTTCCTTCCTTTTTTTCAACTGTTACGCCGGGCCAGTTGCCGACATACTGGTTAGAGCCGGTAAGTGCATTGAACAGGGTTGTTTTACCACTGTTCGGATTTCCGGCAAGCGCAATTCTGATTTCCATTTCCTTCTCCTGTTCTATATGTTAGTTGGTGCTAACTCATTTGCATTAAATAAAGCCGACACCTCTTATTCTGCATTTCGGTCTGCTTTCGCCTTATTCGACCTCAATC
>JAZOCW010000010.1:0-6809 GCA_045596705.1 Acutalibacteraceae bacterium | reverse complement strand
ACTCTGGCAACCTTCATATATTCAAGTGCTCCGCTTGCGGATTTAGCAACCGTCATATTGAGCGAAGCGCTTCTTCGCTCGGGAATAATGATTCCGTGCACACCGCCGGCTTCGGCAGTGCGGATGATCGCTCCAAGATTATGCGGATCCTCGATTTCATCGCAAATTATTATGAAAGGCGACTCTCCACGCTCTTGTGCTGTTTTTAAAATGTCATCAACGCTACAGTATTCGTGCGATGCTATCATAACGGCAACACCCTGATGAACAGCTCCGCCGCAAAGATAGTCAAGCTTTTGGGGAGAAACCTCTTTTATAAGGATACCCCTCGCCCTGCATTTAGCAATTATGGCGGTAACCGAACCGCCCTCGGTGCCGTGTGCAACCACCAGTCTGTCAATTTCACGACCCGAACGAATAGCCTCCATTACCGCGTTGCGTCCGGCAATTATGTTGTTGCCGCTTGTGCCTTCAGTCATCAAAAAAATCCCTTCAAACTATATTTAGTAATATTATAACATAAATATATAAAAATTAAAAGACGGTAAATACAAAAAAATAATGTTTTTTATTTTAGTTTTTTCTGCCTGAAAGCGGGAAAGAATAAAATTTAAGGAGGTAAGAAAGTATGAAAACAAAAATAACAAAAATTTCAGGCTATCAACTGCTTGATTCGCGAAGTAATCCGGCAGTTGCAGCCTGTGTAGAACTGGATTGCGGTGCTAAGGGTTTTGCTATTTCACCCTCCGGAGCATCGACCGGTGAGTATGAGGCTCACGAACTGCGCGACGGTGATAAATCGGTCTATTGCGGCCGCGGAGTGTTAAATGCCGTAGCAAACATAAACGGTGAGATAAACGAGAATTTATGCGGTCTTGATGCGTCACAGCAGGGGAGAATAGATGCTGCATTAAACGATCTTGACGGAACAGAGAATAAGTCCCGTCTGGGAGCAAATGCCACACTTGCGGTGTCACTTGCGGTGTGCAAGGCGGCCGCCGCCGCATATAAAATACCGCTTTATCGTTATATCGGAGGCTTTTCGGGTAGCTGGATACCAACCCCGATGATGAACATTTTAAACGGCGGAGCACATGCGGCGAATAATATCGATATTCAGGAATTTATGATCGTTCCCATAGGGGCATCTACAATTGCCGAAGGCGTTCGTATGTGCAGTGAGGTATACCATACCCTGGGCGGCATGCTTAAAGAGCGCGGTCTTTCCTCCGGAGTGGGGGATGAGGGCGGCTTTGCACCCGATCTTCCCGATGATATTGCTGCTATTGAACTGATCTTAGAGGCTGTAGATAAATCGGGATACAGCGACTCGATCAAGCTCGCCTTGGATGTTGCCGCAAGCGAATGGTCACAGGGAGACGGCAAATATAAAATGCCAAAACGCGGCAAAGAACTTGATTCTGCAGAGATGATAGCCTGGTATAAGGATCTTATAAGAAAATATCCCATCATTTCAATAGAGGACGGTTTAGGCGAAAACGATTGGGCAGGCTGGGAACGTATGACCGATGTGTTGACAAACGATGTAGCATTGGTTGGTGACGACTTGTTTGTAACAAATGAAAAACGTCTTAGAAAGGGTTTTACCTGTAAAGCGGGAAACAGTATTTTAATAAAGCCTAATCAAATAGGCACGCTCAGCGAAACGGTTAATGTAATTAAGCTTGCGAAGCACCACGGTTATCAGATAATCGTATCACACCGTTCGGGTGAAACCGAAGACACAACGATAGCAGATCTTGCAGTTGCCATTAATGCGACCCGAATAAAAACCGGCGCACCTGCAAGAAGTGAGCGCGTTGCAAAATACAACCGCCTGCTGATGATAGAAAATGAAGTAAGAATATAAATAAAAAACCGCTCTGCCGGAGCAGAGCGGTTCATTTTTGTAAGATTTTTCTTACGCAAGCTCAGCGAAGTACTTAATGGTACGAACCATCTGGCTGGTGTAAGAGTTCTCGTTGTCATACCAGGAAACAACCTGTACCTGATAGGTGTCATCATCGATCTTAGCAACCATAGTCTGGGTAGCATCAAAGAGAGAGCCGTAGGTGATGCCGATGATGTCGGAAGAAACGAGTTCTTCTTCGGTGTAGCCGAAGGAAGCAGAAGATGCAGCCTTCATAGCAGCATTAACGCTGTCCTTAGTGATATCCTTGCCCTTAACAACAGCAACAAGGAGAGTGGTGGAGCCGGTCGGAACCGGAACACGCTGTGCAGAACCGATGAGCTTGCCGTTAAGCTCCGGAATAACAAGACCGATAGCCTTAGCAGCGCCGGTAGAGTTCGGAACGATGTTAACAGCAGCAGCACGTGCACGACGGAGGTCACCCTTTCTGTGGGGGCCGTCAAGAACCATCTGGTCACCGGTGAATGCGTGAACAGTGGTCATGATACCGCTCTGGATTGCCGCATAGTCATTGAGAGCCTTAGCCATAGGAGCAAGGCAGTTGGTGGTGCAGGAAGCAGCCGAGATGATGGTGTCATCAGCGGTAAGAGTGTCTTCGTTTACGCCGAAAACAACGGTCGGAAGATCGTTGCCTGCGGGAGCAGAAATAACAACCTTCTTAGCACCTGCATCGATATGAGCCTGTGCCTTAGCCTTAGAGGTGTAGAAACCGGTGCACTCAAGAACAACGTCAACACCGATCTCGCCCCAGGGCAGATCAGCAGCGTTCTTTTCTGCATAGATCTTTATGGTCTTACCGTCAACAGTGATGCTGTCTTCACCGGCAGCAACTGTGTCAGCCTTAGCATAGCGGCCCTGTGCTGAGTCATACTTAAGAAGATGAGCAAGCATAGCGGGGCTGGTAAGATCATTGATAGCTACGATCTCGTAGCCTTCTGCGCCGAACATCTGACGGAAAGCCAGACGGCCGATGCGTCCGAAACCATTAATAGCAACTTTAACCATTGGAAAAACCTCCTAATTTTTTTACACAAGTATTTTAACCTAAAAAACAAGTTTTTGCAAGACATTTTGTCTTTTTTTTAACATAATATCGCATTTTATCCGTAATTATTAAATTTTATGCATTTTTCATACCGCTTTTTAAGGAGATTATATGAAATTTCATCCCACGTCTACTATGAGATATGTTGCTGCGCTAAGAACCCTTATACAAAAAAATATCCTTCGTGACGGTTTTACAAAAAAACATCGCGAAGGTTTAAAAAAAATATATCTTTATGAGGGGGTAAAGCTTACGGATGCATATGTAACAGCTGCCTATATGCCCGAACTTACAGATTCTTTGTTCGGTGCGGCGGTGATCGGCTGTGCAGGTACCGGTACAAGACTTTCCACAGAGATAAGCTGCGGAACGGTTAGGGTCATAAACCTTCGCCTTTATGAAATACTTGTAAGCAGCTTAGTGTCTTCGGTTTGCGTAGGCGGAAATGCGTGTTTTGAGTTTTTTGAAACCGAAAACGGGGTGCGCTTGTCAGCACGGGGAGATATTGTGAAAAGCGATTATAAAAAAATCGCCGCTCTGATGAGCGGCGTTTCAGTGTTGTTAGAATCAAGCAAAGTTATATCGGTTTTTATCCCCTGCGAAAGATCCGATGATGCTCCGGCGGTAACTCCGAGCGAGATCGAGTATCTGTTTGAAGAGTATTCGGTGCCTAACATTTTTTGCGCTGAACTTTTCGGTAGATCTATCTAAGATTTTCAATAAGCATTTCAGCAGCTTTAATGCCGTCTACAGCGGCTGACATTATGCCGCCTGCATATCCGGCGCCCTCTCCGGCAGGGTAAAGCCCGTAAACGGCACTGCAACCGTTTTCTCCCCGCAGTATACGGACAGGAGAGGAAGAACGCGTTTCGGGGAAGGTGAGGAGTGCGTCAGGAGAATCAAAACCCTTTATTTTCTTACCGAACTGCTGTATTCCCAGCACAAGGCTGTCGGCTATATTACTTGGCAGAACATCGTGCATATTTGCCAAAACAGTATTCGGCTTTACGGTAGGACTTACCGTACCAACCTCATTATTTCCGCCGATAAGCGAGCCAAAACTCTGCACCGGAACGGCACCGTTGCCAACATCATAAGCCTTTTTTTCTATTTCGCGCTGAATGTACATACCGGCAAGCACATCGTCCCCCTCAAGCTCATCGGGACGTATGTCGGCAAGGACCGCGCTGTTGGAGTTTACTCCGTCACGCGACGAATAACTCATACCGTTTACAGCGGTGGCTCCTGCTTCACTGGAAGCATTTATTACTTCGCCTCCGGGGCACATACAAAATGTGTAAACGCCCCTGCCGTTTTCAAGGTGGACTGAAAGCTTGTAATCGGCCGCACCGAGCGCAGGATGTCCGGCAAATTCACCGTAAAGCGCCTTGTCTATATCTTCGCGTCGATGTTCTATTCGCGCTCCGACCGAAAAGGGCTTTCGTTCCATTGGAATATTGCTTTTTTTGAGCATTTCAAAAGTATCACGTGCGGAATGCCCGATAGCTAAAATAACGCTGTCACACCGCAGCGTTTCCTTGTTTCCGTTTTTGGTTATTTTGATGCCGCAGAGTTTGCTGTTTTCTATAATAAAACCGTCTAAACGACAGGAAAAAACAACCTCTCCGCCAAGGGAAATTACCTCATTTCGCAGATTTTTAACGATTTCTACCAGTCTGTCGGTGCCTACGTGGGGCTTTGCATCGGTGAGTATTTTTTCATCAGCACCAAACCGTACAAGCTCTTTAAGTACCGCCCTGCAACGGACGTTTTTAATTCCTGTGTTCAACTTTCCGTCGGAAAATGTTCCGGCTCCGCCTTCGCCGAACTGTACGTTTGATTCGCAGTCAAGACTGCCTCCGTTCATAAACCGTTCTACGGTTTTTGTGCGTTTTTCTACAGGCTCACCACGCTCTATAACTATCGGTTTGAGCCCCGCTCTTGCCAGAGTAAGCGCTGCGAACATACCTGCAGGACCGAAGCCGACTACAACAGGACGCATACGGCTGTCTTTTATCGGCATAGGTGGAGTGTATTCTTCAGTTTTGAATATTTGTGCTTTTTTGCAACGCTGTACGGCTTTACCTTCATCACAAACGAGTTCTACTAATAAAGAGCAGCAAAAATGCACATCGTCCTTTTTTCTTGCATCTACTGATTTTCGGTAAAGTGAGGCAGTTTTTATTAGATTTTGAGATACTTTTAATTGTTTTCCCGCTACCTGTTTTAAATCGCTAAAATCAAATTCAAGCGGTAGGTTTATATTGTTAATTATGATCATTTCAAAGCCTCAACGAATTTATTGGCGGCCTTTGCAGCGACAGACCCGCTTGACCATGCCCACTGCAGATTATATCCTCCGCAGTCACCGTCAATATCAAGTATTTCGCCTGCGGCAAAAAGACCCGATATCTTACGGCACATCAAGGTATTTTCATCAAATTCATCGGTCAGGATACCACCGCTTGTGACCTGGGAGTTTACAAAACCGGTGTTACCGGTAACCGTTGCTTTAAAAGCCTTTATATTACAGCAAATTCGCTTTATATCATCAGGTAAAAGTCCGTAAACGGGGTCGGTCATTTTAAGTCCCGCCCGCTTTAGGACGACCTGACCGAGCCGCTTGTTAATAAGTCCCGATAAAAACTCATCATTCTGTCTGGCGGACAGATTTTTCTTGCGCAGAAAAAGCTTTTGCTCAAGCTCGGTCATATCAGTACTCGGCATTAGATCAAGCGAAACAACATCGCCTTCGCGCGCACTGCCCGAAAGCTGTAATATCGGCGGTCCCGAAAGACCGTAATCGCAAAACAGTACTTCTCCGTTTTCATGCCGAACAATGTGTCCGTCACGTGTCAGTAGAACGTCGGCATTGACCTTGATTCCTTTAAGCTGCTTAACGAAATCTACGTTGGTTTTGAGTTGTACGATAGCCGGTTTCGGAGCAACGGCATTAAGACTGAGCCGTTTTAGTATTCCCATTACAGAGCCGTCGCAACCCAGCCGTTCACCGCCCGACAGCATACCAGCCGCAACTATAACAGCGCTTGCACAAACAGCCCCTGTTTCGGTGTAAATATTAAAAAAGTCACCTTGTTTTTTAATGTCATTGACCTTTTCTTTGCAACGTGTTTCCACACCCAATTCATCACACCGAAAACGCAACGCGTCGGTAACGCTTGCCGCCTGCAGGGAGGAGGGGAACGCTTTGTCACCTTCATAAATTATCGGCACGCCGATTCTATCAAAAAACTCTTCGGTTTCGGTTACCGAAAATTGTGAAAAGACGCCTTTTGTGAACTGAGGATTTTTACCGTGGTAATTTTTTGTTTCTATAAATCGGTTGGTAATATTGCACCTGCCGTTTCCGGTAAGCGATATCTTTTTGCCAACTCGGTCAAGCCGTTCAAGCACAACGACCCGAAGCTTACGGTTTACTTCCTTGGCAGTAACAGCCGCCATCAGTCCCGCTGCGCCTCCGCCGATTATGCAAATGTCGTAAATCATTAAATCACCGCCGTTTCTTAAATATGATGCCATATAAACTCTAAATTGTCAATAAATCACACTTTACAAAGACTGCAAAAAGTGTTATTCTTTTTACAAGAACATTTGTTCAAAAAGGAGGTGTGACTGTGGAAAGGGTAATACTTCATTGCGATTTAAACAATTTTTTTGCTTCGGTAGCCGTTCTTGATAATCCTACAATAAAGAACTGCCCTATAGCCGTTTGCGGCAGTACCGAGGAACGTCACGGAATAGTTCTCGCAAAAAACGAGCTTGCAAACAAATTCGGTGTTGTCCCCGCTGAGGCGACCTGGCAGGCAAAGCACA
>JAZOCW010000009.1:0-2826 GCA_045596705.1 Acutalibacteraceae bacterium | reverse complement strand
TACCGCCGTGAAAGGGCGGTGTCTTAGGCCTCTTGACCACCGGGCCTGGTAGCGGCAATTGGACTTGAACCAACGACACTTCGGGTATGAACCGAATGCTCTAGCCAACTGAGCTATACCGCCATTTGTCAGGGACCGATTTATTATAATATAAGAAAATGCTTTTGTCAACACATTTTTTTCGCCCTCCGATGTCGGAGGGCGAAAAGCTTTATTAAAATATTTTGTTCATTACCAGTCCGGTTATGAGTTTGGGATAAAAATAGGTAGATTTCTGCGGCATTTTTTCGCCTGCGGCGGCAACGGCGGCTATCTCGTTTATTCGGGTCGGGTTAATTATAAAGCATCCGTTTGCTCCGCTTTCGGCGGCGGCAAAGGCCTCGTTTTCGTCACGTGTATAGGTCAGGTTTATCTGTTTTGCCATGTTTTCCTTGTCGATATGCAGGGTTCTTTCGAGCAACAGACAGTGCAGTACCGAAACGTCAAGGTTTTTGAGCGCATCCGAAGAATCGGGCAGGAAGCTGTTTATTGCGGATGTATCTTTGAGCGAGAAAAGATATGAATCCTTTCCGTCATAGAAGCCGAAGACCTTTTTAAGCTCGGCGTAGCCCTCTTTCAAGCGGCTTGAGATCTCATCTTTTGAAGAAAGCTTTTCAACCTCGAAGATATCCTTTGCGCCGCTTATCAGCGCCTCGGTCGAGAAGTTGTCTATGCCGCGGATGATGCGGTGCGTGGGGAAAACTACAAGTCCGTCGTTTTCCATATCTATAAGGAACATCAGCACATAGTCGCTGCTGCCTGCGCCGTTTTGGCTCTTTTTAAACCGCAGTGCGGTTTCGTAGCGATGATGTCCGTCGGCTATGTAGAGCTTACGGTCGGCAAACTGGGAGCAAAGCGTTTTTATCACTTCGCTGTCGGATATTTGCCACATGCGGTGGGTCACGCCGCTCGCATCGGTAAACTCGTTTTCGGGGGCGCCTGCGGTAGCTGCGGATACCGTGTCGGCGGTTACGCCGAGGGTGTCGCGGTAGAGCGAATATATTTGGCTTATATTGCAGCCTGTGGCGTTCATAAGGCGGAAGCGGTCTTCCTTAGCCTTGCTGAGGGTTTCCTCGTGCGGAAGAACTACGTTTTCTGAAAATTCATGCAGCTTTACCAAGCAGACGATACCACGGAAAGCATAGCGTCTGTCGCCGACCGAGAACTCCTCCTCATAGGCATATATTGACTCCTTTTCATCCTTTGCCAATATGCCGTTTTCGATCCATTCGTTGAGGGTCTCCCCTGCACGGGCATAGTCCTCGTCGCGTGTACCGGGCAGCTCAAGGTTAATTATGTTGTGGGGCAGTTTAAAATACTCTGCTCTTTCCGCTTCGCTTATAATATCATACGGCGGACAGCAGGCATCCTTTATGTTTCCTGCTTTTTCGGTGTAGCGCAGCGCGCAAAACGGTTTAATCTTTGCCAAAACGACCTCTCCTTTTTAATATATATTAGTATTTTAAGATATTGTCGGTTTTGTGTCAATAAAATATTGCACAAACGGTAAAAGGATTGTATAATAAATATGATTTGTTAAAAAACAGTTTACAATTATAATAAATTTGTTTGTTAACATTTATAAGAAGTATGCTCGGTAACGGGCAGTTTGGAGGTAAAAAGAATGATTGAAGTTACCGGACTCAGCAAGCGGTACGGAAGTCATCTTGCCGTAGATAATGTGAGCTTCAGCATTGCCGACGGAGAGATAGTGGGCTTCCTCGGACCCAATGGTGCGGGTAAATCTACGATAATGAATATCCTTACGGGATATCTGTCGCTCACACAGGGCGAGGCAAGTATTGACGGATATGATATTGTTGAAAACCCTGAGCAGGCAAAGCGCAGAATAGGATATCTGCCCGAAATACCGCCTCTTTATACAGATATGACTGTAAGGGAGTATTTAAACTTTGTCTTTGATCTAAAGAAAGTAAAGCTTCCGCGCAAACCGCATATTGACGAGATATGCCGTCTTGTTCTGATAGACAATGTTCAAAACAGGCTTATAAAGAACCTGTCAAAGGGTTACCGCCAGCGTGTGGGCATAGCGCAAGCGCTCGTCGGCAATCCCGACGTGCTCATTTTGGACGAGCCGACGGTCGGTCTTGACCCGAAGCAGATCATCGAGATACGCAATCTCATAACCCGTCTGGGTAAAAATCATACCGTAATACTCTCATCCCACATTCTGTCCGAGATACAGGCGGTGTGCGGCAGAATAATCATTATTAACAAGGGTCATATCGTTGCAGACGGTACTCCCGACGAGCTTTCTAAGAGCATTTCGTCCGACCGCTCTATTGAGGTCCGCATAGCAGGTCCCGAAAAAGAGGTTACCAAGCTGTTGCAGGCACTTCCCGCGGTTGAGGCGGTTCGTTCGCTTGGCTGCATCGAGGGCGGCTCGGTAGATTATGAGATAATCCCGCAGGAGGGTGTCGATATCCGCCGCACTATGTTTGAACGGCTCAGCGAGCGCAAGTGGCCGATACTTTCTATGCGCGGCAGCGCACTCACTCTCGAACAGATATTCCTGCGCCTGACTGATGAGACCGCCTCCAGCGAGAGACTTTTCGCTAATGAGGAAGCACCGGCGGAAGAAAAAACAGAAGAGATTGAAATAATCGAAGAAACGGAGGAGAACGAATAATGTCTGCAATATTCAAACGCGAGTTCAAGGCGTATTTCGCATCCCCTCTGGGATATGTGATCATTTCCGCACTTGCATTCTTTTCGGCTATTTTCTTTACTTATATGTATACCTATGGCTATGCTGATGTAGCATAT
>JAZOCW010000008.1:0-31427 GCA_045596705.1 Acutalibacteraceae bacterium | reverse complement strand
TATATCACTTCATCAGGCAGGGTTTGAAAATGCCGTTGCGGCATTGGGTACCGCTTTTACCGATGAACAAGCCAAGCTGCTTTCACGATATACAAAAGAAATAGTTCTTATAATGGACTCTGACGAAGCCGGTCAAAAGGCGGCACGCCGAGCAGGAAATGTACTGCAAAGCACAGGTATAAACATAAGGGTTGTGTTGCTTCCCGACGGTAAGGACCCCGACGAGTTTATTAAAAAGAACGGTGCGGCAAAGTTCCGTGCATTGCTTGAGGGCGCAGTAAGCGACATCGAGTATAAGCTGCTTACAGCTGCTGACGGTATTGATATCGGTACAGATAACGGCAGACTTCAATACCTTAAACGTGCTGCTGAGATATTAGCGGGCGTGCAAGATCCGCTGACGGTCGACCTTTATTGCGGCCGTCTTGCAGATAAGTACGGTGTTTCAAAAACCGCACTTTCTGCACAGATAAGCAGCCTGAAAAAGCAGACCGCAAGGGCGGAGCATAAAAAGGAAATACGGGATGTCGTAACACCGCGCTACAATCGAGATGAGCTTAACCCCGATAAGCGCCGTTTTCCGCGTGCCGCCAAGGCAGAGGAGACCGTGATAGCAATACTGCTGTCTCACCCCGACCTTTATTCAGCACTCAAAGGCAGGCTAACACCCGCTGATATGATAACTGCGCTTAATAAGCGGATATTGGGTTATCTGTGCGAGTTGTTAGACAAGGGTCAGCCGGTTGTTGATCTGACCTTGCTGGGGGACAGGCTGTCACCTGCGGAAATGGGTTATTTAGTAGCGTTGCAAAACGGCGTTATGGCAGAAAAAAACGCAAAAACGGTATTAAACGATTGCATTAAGGTAATATTAGAAGAGAATGCAGCGGTAAATGCCGACAACGACAAGGATTTGTCGATAGATGATTGGGCGGAAAAAATGCAGCAGATCGCCCGAAACAAAAAGGGAGAGTAAATATGGGTACCAAAAAACAAAAGGAAGAAAAGGCAACCGTTGCAGAAGAAAACGTAAAGCTTGAAACCGAGCATACCGAAACCGAGGAAGAGCGCGATTATGATGATTTCGGCACTCCTCCCGAGGATCTTGAAGAGCTTATAAGCGAGCCGCCTCTGCTTGATATCGATTTTGATAAGGAGCCTACCGAGGATGAACTTAAACTCGAAGAGTTAGATGCGGATCAGCTTGATAATGATATGGTTATCGAAAGCATTTCTCTTGATGATCCGGTCAAGGTTTATCTTCGAGAGATCGGCCGTGTTCCATTGCTTTCCTCTGATGAGGAGATACAGCTTGCCGAAAAGATAGCAATAGGCGATGAAACTGCAAAAAAACGATTGACCGAGGCTAACCTGCGTTTGGTAGTCAGCATTGCTAAGAAGTATGTAGGAAGAGGAATGCATTTCCTTGATCTTATTCAGGAAGGAAATGTCGGTCTTATTAAGGCTGTGGACAAGTTTGATCATACCAAAGGCTTCAAATTTTCAACATATGCTACCTGGTGGATACGTCAGGCCATTACCCGTGCGATCGCTGATCAGGCCAGAACTATACGAATTCCGGTCCATATGGTAGAAACCATAAACCGTCTTAAGAAGGTTCAAAGTCAGCTTTTGCATGAAAACGGTTATGAGCCGAGCGAGGAGCTTATTGCAGAAAAGATGAGTCTTCCTGTTGAACGCGTAAGAGAGATAATGCGCGTCGCACAGGAGCCGGTTTCGATGGAGACTCCCATTGGTCCCGAGGAGGACAGCCGCCTGCAGGACTTCATTCGTGATGAAGACGCTCTTGCGCCTGATGAAGCGGCATTGAAGACCATTACAAACGAAGATATAGACGGAGTTCTGCGCACCCTTACCCCCCGTGAGGAAGCAGTCATTCGCCTGCGCTTCGGTCTGCATGACGGCCGCTGTCATACTCTTGAAGAGGTGGGCAGTGAGTTTAATGTAACGCGTGAACGTATCCGTCAGATAGAGGCAAAGGCGCTTCGCAAACTGCGTCATCCTGTACGCAGCAACAAATTTAAGGATAGATAGAGTATGATTTTGACTAATGAGACTGACTATGCCATACGCATAGTTACCTGTCTGTCCGAACAAAAAGATAAGGTGGATGCCGGTACTATAGCGAAGAGCACCGGCGTTACGCCCTGCTTTACGCTTAAGATACTTCGCCGCCTTATGGAGGCGGGCATAGTTCGCTCATATAAAGGTGCTCAGGGCGGTTACGCGCTGGCAAAAGCGCCTCAGGATATAACATTGCTCCAGGTGGTTGAAACAATATGCGGACCATTGGCTGTAAGCCGCTGTCAGCACGACCTCGGTGAATGTACCCACCCGAACGGAGAGTGCTGCTATAGGGACGTGTTTGCGGATGTCAGCCGCTATATGAGGGATAAGTTTAAAAGCGTTACATTTAAAAGGGATGAATAAATTTAATGATCTACACATATAAAACAGTAGGAGTTTGTGCTCGTACTATTAATATCGAGCTTGAAGGCGATATTATCAAAAATGTCAGCTTTGAGGGCGGTTGTAACGGTAACACAAAGGGAATCTCGGGACTTGTAGCCGGGATGAAGGTTGATGATGTAATATCGCGCCTTGAAAATATAAAATGCGGCTTCAAAAACACCTCCTGCCCCGATCAGCTTGCAAAGGCATTGAAAGAGATAAAGAAGACTGTATAAATCAAAAAGGGTGAGTGATTTGTGCGAAGATAAGGATATTAAAATTGTAGGCGAAAGACCCTCGGAAACGGTCAGGCAGCATGCGGCAAAAAAAGCTGCTGCAGTCAAAGCGGCTGCGGCTGATTCCGCCGCGGGGAAATTGCTTGGAAGGGAAATTGCCGCCGAGTATATAAAGGCAGGCAAAACCTCGTTTTCTGATACCGAAAACGATGATAGCCATATGATGATGCAGAGATTGCTTTTGCTTAGCTTTGCCGTTACGGTTGGGTTTGAAAGTTTTTGCTCGGATGATTCGGTAGCAGGCATAGCACAAAAAAGTTTTTTAGATACACTCAGGCGCGATGCTCCCGAGCTTTATACTTATTCTTCCGATACCGGCGCGTTCTCTTTTTATTTTCTTGCTTACCGCCGAGGAACCGATGTCGTGCGCAGAATAGGGCAGACCTTTGCTATGCTCTGCTCACACGACGGCGATCCTATATATCAAGAACTTGGCGAGACTATCTACTGTTGGTTCAGCTCAATAATCGAGCAGAAGGTAAAAGAATTAAAGCTTTAATACTTTTTGATTTGCGGCAGAGTTTTTCTGCCGCTTTTTCTTATTGTAAATTTTATTATTTTGATGTATAATATTTCAGTATAGAATGGAGTTGTTATATGTGCTTCAAATTTTAATGAACGGGAATTTTTCAATATATGAGCTTCTGTCCTCACTTATGGCCAGTCTCATACTTATTTTCCTTGTGTCACCTCTGCATGAGCTGGCGCATGGTTTTGCCGCAATAAAGCTAGGTGATAACACCCCTAAATATCAGGGAAGAATGACGCTTAATCCAATGGCGCATATTGATTGGATGGGTGCATTGTGTATTATATTTTTCGGCTTTGGCTGGGCAAAACCCGTTCAGGTCAATATGTATAATTTCCGCAACCCCAAGCGCGATATGGCGATAACTGCATTGGCGGGTCCGCTTTCTAATTTTATAGTGGCTTTTATAATAGGTTTGTTTTTTGCACCGGTGCTTAACTGGGCTGTAAACACAGGCAGCCTGGTTGCGATGATATTATGGTATTTTTTGCAGTATCTTGTAATTTATAATATTTACATCGGACTGTTTAATCTTATACCGATAGCACCGTTTGACGGTTCGAGAATACTGTCCTCGGTGCTTCCTGATAAGTATTACTATATGATAATGCGCTACGAACGTTATTCGTTTTGGATAATCATTTTATTGTTTTATGTTTTTAATCTCGGCAACGGTCTTTCTGCGCTCGCAAGCGGAGTAACAAGCGCAATATATAGTATTTCACAAGCAATATTTGGTTAGGCTACGGGTGATCAAATGGAAACAGTACTTTCTTATAAGCTGGAATGTTTTGAGGGTCCTCTTGACCTGCTGCTTCAGCTTATATCACGCAACAAACTGAATATATACGATATTCCGGTGGCCGAGTTGCTCGAACAGTATTTGGCGCATATTGATGCAATGCGCGAGGCAGATATGGACGTGCAAAGCGAGTTTCTTGAAATGGCGGCTCGCCTGATACATATGAAAACGGTAAGCCTGTTGCCCCGTCATGATGAGATAGAGACTCTGAAGCAGGAACTTACAGGCGAACTCATCGAATATCGCATTTGCCGCGAAATGGCAGACAAACTCTCGAAAATGACCGGAGGATTTTCTACCTTTGTACGAAAACCTGCCGAGATCGATTTTGACAATACGTACGAGATCGTCCATGACAGCAGCGTGCTTTATACAGCATACCTTTCGGCAGCTGGCAGAGGAATGCGCCGTCTGCCTCCGCCGACGACTGCTTTTACCAAAATAGTAGCAAAAAAGATAGTTGCGGTCTCAACTAAGATCGTATTTGTAATGCGCCGTCTTGTAGGCGGCGGAAAACAGCGTATGTCTTCGCTGCTTTCATCCTGCAAAAGCCGTTCGGAGCTGGTAGCTACCTTTTTAGCGGTGCTGGAGCTTTGTAAAGCCAACCGAATTGAGGTAAATACCGATAAAGCCGACACCGAGATCAGCCTTAGGAGGGGTAAAAAATGAAAATAAAAGAGTTGGTTCCCGTGCTCGAAGCGGTGCTCTTTTCGGGCGGAGAGCCTATAAGCATTGCCCATCTCTCAAACGCTTTGAATGCTGAGCCGGAGGATATAGAAAAAGCAGCAGAGGAACTCTCTTTGCGTCTTGATTCATCCGGAAGCGGAATAAAACTTCTCAGACTAGACAACTCATATCAGCTTGCAACCCGTGAGGAGTATGAAGATAACATCAAAACAGCGTTCGATATGCGCCGTCGCGCGCCGCTTTCCCAGGCCGCGCTTGAGGTGTTGGCGGTCATTGCTTATAACCAACCGGTGACCAAAGCGTTTGTTGAACAGGTTCGAGGAGTCGACTGTTCGGGCGTAGTAAGCACCCTCGTTGAAAAAAACCTTATCGAAGAAGCGGGCAGACTTGAACTTCCGGGACGCCCCTTGCTTTATAAAACAACAAAAAATTTCCTTAGGTGCTTTTCGGTTTCCTCGCTGTCCGAGTTGCCGCCTTTGCCGGGTAAGGATGCAGCTGCAGAACCCGACCTCGGCGAGCAACTGATGGTGGATGAGTTGGCAGAAGAATCACAGGAATAATTTTCCACATAAAATTTGGAAATTAAGTCTATAATATGCATGGAATCTATTAACGGAGGACATAAAATGAGTGAGAATAACATTAACGCAATAATAGATGTCACTATGGACAAGCTTCGTACTATGGTCGATGCCGATACAATACTCGGCACTCCGGTTACGGTGGGGGACAATACCGTAATACCCATTTCAAAGGTTTCGTTCGGGCTTGCGACCGGTGGTACTGATTTCCCCTCAAAAAGTGAAAAAACTTCCTTCGGCGGTGGCGGCGGTGCCGGTGTAACCATAACCCCTATAGGCATTATCGCAATGTCGTCAGGCAACGTAAAGTTCATTCCGGTGAATAACGAGGTAACAACGCTTGACCGTGCGCTTCAGGCATTGCCCGAGATAATCGATAAACTTAAAGCGATAATTGATGATGCAACCTCGTCAAGGAAGATACCCGAAATTAAAGACCTGTAATATAAATCATAAAAACAAAATATCCTTTTCATATAAAAGCTTTTCGGGGTGATTATGTGAAAAGGCTGTTTTTGCCGCTTTTTATATTGGCATTCATCTTTTTTCTTCCTGTTGATGCACAGGGTCTTGAGACCTCTGCCAAGGGTGCTGTAGTAATAAACGGCACCACCGGCGAGATAATTTGGGAACAAAACAGCAGTCAAAAGCTTTCTATGGCGAGTACGACCAAGATAATGACGGCGCTTTTGCTGTGCGAAAACGGCGACATGGATAAACAGATTGTCACAACGCCCGAAATGGTTACCGTTGAAGGTTCCTCTATGGGGCTTTTGGCGGGTGATACGGTTTCATACCGTGATCTGCTTTACGGTATGATGCTCGCCTCAGGTAACGATGCCGCGAACACTACAGCAATATCGCTTGGCGGAAGCGTGCAGGATTTTGTCGCTATGATGAATGAGAAGGCGGACGAAATAGGTCTTGAAAATACCAATTTTGAGACCCCTTCGGGACTTGATTCCGCAGGTCATTATTCGACGGCGCTTGATATGGCGCAGCTTGCTCGTTATGCCTTGCAGAACGAGGAATTTAGAAAAGCATCAAGCAGTATGTATGCCACTTTATGCTATGGTAACCCGCCCTACAAGCGTACCCTTAAAAATCACAATAAACTTCTGCTGTCATATGACGGACTGATAGGTGTTAAAACCGGATATACCAAAAAGTCCGGTCGTTGCCTTGTTACAGCCGCACAGCGCGGTACGGCGTGTGTAATAGCAGTAACACTTTGTGACCCTAACGATTGGCGTGACCATAAGAATATGCTTGATTACGGTTTTTCACAGTTATCCGAGCGGACTGCCGATGCAAATGTGACCGACACGGTAAATGTTGTAGGCAGTACGAACGAAAATATCAAAACCGAAACAGGCGTGGTTACTTTGTCACTCACCGAATCGGAATGGCAGCGGCTGCAAAAAAAGGTCTATCTGCCACCCTTTGTTTATGCAGGTGTCAAAAGCGGCGATTTTGTCGGTAGGGTGGATTATTTGATAGACGGTAAGACCGTCGCATCGGCTGACATCGTTGCGGCGGAAAATGCACCTGTTAAAACAGAAGAAAACACACTTAAAGATATATGCAAAATTTTTAAAATGCTCCTTAAGGCGATGATATAAAATGAAAGATAATAAAATAAGATTACAAAAGCATCTGTCGGAATGCGGTGTGGCTTCTCGCCGAAAGGCAGAGGAGCTTATATCTGCGGGCAGAGTACGTGTGAACGGCCGTGTTGCAATGCTCGGTGACAAGGTTGATCCCGTCCGTGATAAGGTAACAGTCAGCGGTAAGCGTGTTGTAAGCGTAAAAGAAAAGGTTTACATAATGCTTAATAAGCCGCGCGGATTTGTAACGACACTTAACGATGAAATGGACCGTAAATGCGTTGCCCAATTGGTCGAGGATGTCGGTGTGCGCGTCTTTCCGGTCGGCAGGCTTGACCGTAATTCGGAGGGCCTGCTTATCCTCACTAACGACGGCGAGTTTTCAAATAAGCTCACTCATCCCTCAAGCCACGTCAACAAGACCTATCGCGTAACCGTGCGCGGAAGTGTTGACAACGATATGGTGGACAAGCTCGCAACGGGAATAGTGCTCGACGGCAGAGCAACACTACCATGTGATGTCCACGTAATAGAGCGCAAGCCCGACCGTACGGTTCTTATATTTGTAATACACGAGGGCAGAAACCGCCAGATAAGGCGTATGTGCGAAGCGGTAGGACTTGAGGTGTTAAGACTTAAGCGTACCGAGATCGCCGGAGTCAAGCTCGGCATGTTGCCGCAGGGCAAGTGGCGTCCTCTTAACGAAAAGGAAATGCGTCATTTAACAAACGTATCTGTAAAGAAGGAAAACGAAAATGCTTGAAATTAAAATTGTAGAAGATGCTATGCTGGCACAAAAGCTTTGCAAGCAGTGTGGCATTGAGAATACTGAACATAAAAACGTAATGGCGGCTTTCGACGGACGGGAAGTGATTGGCTTTTCTGTATTTGCGATCAACGAAACCTCGCTGACACTGTTTCGTATCGTTCCCGAGGATGACATACTCCTTGCTGACGGTATGCTGAGAAGCACGCTTCACGTTGCGGCGACACGCGGACTTAATAATGCATGCTATGATGGTTCGATGAATGAGCAGCTGCTTAATAAGTTGAAATTTATTAAAGATCGCGAGCAAAAACAGCTTGATATTGACCGTCTTTTTGCCGATTGTTGCTGCGGAAAATAAAATGCTTGCATTTTTAGTAAATATATGATATCATAACCTTTGCTTTAGGAATTAATTGGAGGTTTATTATATGAACGCAATTGAAGTAATCGTAGGCGCACTTGTGCTTATCATATCTCTCGTAATAATTTTTGTTGTTATTCTTCAGCAGGGTCGTCGTGCAGGTATAACCGGCGCAATTTCCGGCGGTGCCGATACTTTCCTGTCTAAGAACAAGGCAAGAACGGTTGATGCTGTTCTCAGTCGTTGGACAAAGTATATCGCTTTGATCTTCTTTGTGCTTGTAATCGTTGCAAACGCAATAGCCCTTCGATAAAAACAAACCGAAAGACCGACGGATATCCGTCGGTCTTTTTTTGTTCCTTTCTTCATAAGTTAGAAGAAAGGACAGGTGATAATATGAAAACCCTCGAAACCGTTTTAACCGTAGCAGTAATAGTTTATTTTTTAGTTTACATAATATTGGCGCTCAATTGTAAAAAGCCCTTTAAAACACTGATTCTTATAACACTCGGCGGACTTGCAGCGCTGGCTGTTGTTGATCTGACCAGTCGCTTTACGGGCGTATATATCCCGGTAAATCCTTATACCGTAGGCATTTCTGCATCCGGCGGAATTGTTGGAACAGTCGCGCTTTTAATAATAAAATTAATTTTTGGTGTGTAAAGTCCTTTTTTTGTCACTCGTTTTGTTGTATAATAGGAACATAAAATATAAAGGATGGTGTGACCGTGCTTCGGTTTATTTTCGGCCGCGCGCACAGCGGCAAAACTACCACGGTACTAAACAGAATAAAAACCGAGCTGGACGGCGGCAATAAGGACATAGTGCTTATAGTGCCGGAACAGTCCTCCTTCGATTATGAGCGAAAACTGCTGCGCATTTTGGGCGACGGCAGATATACAAGCGTTCCGGTCCTCAGTTTTACCCGACTTATTGATGAGGTTGGCAGGATTTGCGGCGGCATAGCGGGTAAGCGTCTGTCGGATTGCGGAAGAACCGTTTTGATGAGCCGTGCTGTTTCATCGGTAACCGACGAACTTTCATTGCTCGGCAAATATTCCGCTAATACCAAATTTATTGAAAGCGTAATAGATACCGTAAACGAGTTTAAACGTTGCGGAATAGACAGCGCAGATATAAAAAACTGTGCCGACACTTTGCCAAAAGGAATATTATCTGCAAAACTGCGCGATATAGCCCTCGTTACGGATGCATATGACGGAATTATTAAAAACGAATACGTAGACCCTTGTGACGATATGATGCACCTTGAAAAGCAGTTGTCGCAGTATGCGTATTTTTCGGAAAAGACGGTTTATATCGATGCCTTTAAAAACTTTACAGGAGCTCAGATAAAGATACTCGAACAGGTGATCCGTCAAGCAGACGATGTTACGTTCAGTTTCTGTTTTGATGAACATCTGTCTAATGATGCGGCGCTGTTTTCCAATGTCGGCGCAACGGTGCGAAAATTAGTATCTGTAGCCGAAAAATACGGTGTAGATATCGATAAGCCAACCGTCCTAAACAAACCGCACTTTACAGCAGAAGAACTTTGCGCTTTGGAGAGGTGTCTTTCTTTAGGCAGTACGGATGTTTATGAGAATGATGCGAACAGCGTCACAGTTTGTGCTGCCGACAGTATATATGATGAGGCTGAATTTGTTGCAAATGAGATACGCCGCCTTATCCGTACCGAAGGGTATCGTTACCGCGATTTTGTAATTATCGCTCGCAGTGAAGATACGTACCGTTCGGCAGTAGAGCATATGTGCCGCCGATATGAAATACCCTGCTTTACGGACAAGCGTTACGGTATTGCATATCTTCCTTTGTCGGTGTTTTTACGCTCTGCGATAAACGCCTCTTTTTTGCTTTCTACCGACGAGATTCTTAAATATTTAAAAACCGAGCTGGCAGGGCTTTCCCTTGATGAGATAAATATGCTCGAAAACTACGTCTATATATGGAAAATAGATAGAGCGGACTGGAAAAAAGAGTGGACTATGAGTCCCTCCGGTTTCGATAAATTTGATGATACGGATATTAAGCAGCTGAAGACCTTAAACGACCTTCGCACCAGAGCAATATCTCCCATATTGTCGCTTAAGTCGTCCTTTAACGGAAGCGCTGAAGCGATGGCAACAGCTATATGGAAATTGATGACCGACTGCAGTGTCGCAGATAGGCTGGCTGCGCTTATAGATGAACTGCCGCCAGATGATGCCGAGCTTAACCGCCAGTCATATGATGCCGTAATCAATATTCTTGACAGTCTTTGTGATACACTGGGTACAGCCGAATGTACCCCTCGGATGTTTAGTGAGTATTTTGAGCTTGCGCTTTCACAAGCCGAGGTTGGAACTATCCCACAAATGCTTGACGAGGTGACCTTCGGCGCGGCTGACCGAATCAAACCGCGTGACCCCAAAATAGTATTTGCAGTTGGAATGAATCAAGGTGTCTTTCCGGCAAGTGCGTCCTGTGGTGGTATTATAGGCAGTAGTGAACGTAGCAGACTGTTGCGTCTCGGTCTGCCGATAACCGATTATACTCTCGGCTTTTCTATAGACGAAAAATATTTAATATATACCACTCTTTGCTGTGCAAGCGATAGGGTGTATGTTTCTTATTCGGCTTCGGATAGCGCCGGCAAGCCCGCAAAACCTTCATCGGTAGTGGAGAACATACTGTCGTTGTTCCCGAATTGCCATATTCTTACTTACGGTAAAGACAGCTTTACCGCTGACCGTGTTGAAACTGCCGGCGCGGCATATACAGGCTTTATGAGAAATTTCGGCAACACCGCGCTTTGCAACGCTCTTTCTGATGTTTTTGGATCGATTCCGCTTTACAGCGAGCGTATAAGATCGGCTAAGCGATATAAGCAAAATCTGCAACCTACGCTTTCGCGTGAAACAAGCGAACGGCTTTTCGGCAAAAATATGCGTCTTTCTGCTACCGGAATAGATACGTATTTCCGTTGCAGTTTCTCTTATTTTTGCCGTTACGGACTACACGTTAAGGTTATTAAACCTGCAGAAATAGACGTGCTTCAACGCGGAACCATCGTCCACGAAGTACTTGAAAAACTCATAACCGAAAAGGGAGCAGGGGTGTCGGCACTCACCGACGATGAAATACGCGAAAAAACCGACCTCATAGTAGAGGAATATCTTGCCCGTATTCAGGGCATAGACCAAATATGTGATAATCGCTTTATGTATCTTGTATCGTGTATAAAATCACTTACTGTTGAGGTAGTGTGCCACATACGTGATGAATTTGCGCAGAGCGGCTTTGTACCTGTCTTTTGTGAACTTAAAATAGGCGGCGCCGACGGCGATATTGAAGAGGCGGTAATTCCCGCACCTGACGGCGGAAGGATAACGCTTCGCGGTGCCATCGACCGAGTGGATTCTTTCGGCGCGTATATCCGTGTTGTGGATTATAAGACCGGTGCGCGTAAATTCTGCCTGCCCGATGTGCTTTTCGGGCTTAATATGCAGATGCTGCTTTATCTTTATGCTGCCCTCTCAAGTAAGCGCTTTTCAGATTGTGTTCCGGCAGGCGTGCTTTATCTTGAAGCTTCAAAACATCTTGGTGAGGATAACAATTTTTGTATGAACGGTCTTCTTAGAGATGATAAAGAGGTTATAGAGGCTATGGACGCCGAAAATTCAGGCAAATACATACCCAGACTGCGTTACAAAAAGGATGGCACACCTTACAAAAATAAGGACTATATAAACGGCGAACTGTTTTCGGATATATTCGCCCATATGGAAAAATTGCTGGTAAAAATGAACATGTCGCTTCGCGCGGGAGAAATCTTGGTCGATCCGACCGACGGACTGGATAAGGACGCCTGTAAATATTGTGATTATGCGGCTGTTTGCGGAATAGAAAACCGCGCACACAACAAGGTCTTGCGACTGGACGGTGAAGCGCTCGAAAAGGCATTTAAGGAGGGTGGATATAATGTTTAAACCCACGAAACAGCAATCAGATGCCATAACCACCCGAGGAAGTGTGCTCGTAACAGCGGCGGCAGGCTCCGGTAAGACAGCCGTGCTTGTCGAGCGTGTTATCGGCATGTTATGTGATAGGGAAAACCCCTCTTCAATAGACCGCCTGCTTATAGTTACATTTACAAATGCCGCCGCGGCAGAAATGCGCCAGCGTATCGAAAAAAGACTTAATGAGGAACTCAGCAAAGATCCGACAGACCCTCATCTTGCCAGGCAGATACTACTGCTGCCCTCGGCAAACATCTGCACCATAGATACGTTCTGCATAAATTTGGTGCGTGAGAATTTTGAACATTTTGCATTATCGCCCGATTTTAAAATTACCGACAGTACCGAACTTATGCCGCTGTATGACAGTGCGGTAAAAGAGGTACTTGCGGAGTATTATGAAAATGAGACTGAACGCATAACCTCACTTTTGGAGGCGCTCAACTGTACCTATGGCGACAGCCGCCTTGCTGAGTCTATCTTTACGGTGTTTGAGTATAGCCGCCATTTACCTTTTCCTGATCATTGGCTTTTGCGCTGTAAACATATGTACCAAAATGCCGCAAAAACGATGAAAACGCTTTGGAGGGATTCGTCACTTACCGACGCAAAAAAAGCGCTTAAAACGGCAAAAATGCGGCTTTTAGAAGCTTTTGAGGCTATAGATGACAATCAAAAGCTTTCGAATGCATATAAAGACAAGCTGTCGGCGGCATGTGAGCTGTCGAAAAAGATATGTGATCTTTCAGACTCTGACAGGAATGAGGCATTTCGCCTTTGTGCCGGGGCAGAAATGTCGCCCGTATATGGCCACAACGGCGACCCTACAGCATCAAAGGTTCGCCTTGCGCGCTCATCTTTTTTAGCGGCGGCAAAGGGCTTTTGTGACTCAATGATAGCTGATGATAAAACCGTTTTAGAGGAACTGCAAACGGCAGCACCGTATGTAATTACACTGCTCGATATAACCGAAAGGTTTTCTGCACGCCTGTTTGAACTTATGTGCGAGAAAAATATGCTCACCTTTTATAACACCGAGCAAATGGCGCTTGAGTTACTGTGCGATGTTACCGAAAACGGATATGTGATGAGTGATAAGGCAGTGGAGTTAAGTGACGGCTTTGATGAGATCCTGGTCGACGAATATCAGGATACCAACGATTTGCAGGATACGCTTTTCCATCTGCTGTCAAACTGCGGCAAAAAGCTTTTTTCGGTTGGTGATGTAAAACAGAGCATCTACGGTTTTCGCGGAGCTAACCCTGAAAATTTTGTGAATAAGAAGGATACATACGTACCCCTTGCACAGGCAAATGAGGATGACGAAAAGAAAATAGTTCTTTCTTCAAACTTCCGTAGCCGCGCAGGTATTTGCGGCTTTGTTAATTATTTCTTTTCGTTGCTTATGTCTAAACAGTTCGGCGGTGTGGATTATAACGAGGAGGAGGTGCTGAACAGTGCCGCATCCTTTCCGCCTGTGGCGGTCCCTGAGACCGAAGTGCATATCATAAGCGCCGCCGACTCAGAGGACAGCACCGAGACCGCGGAGGCTAAGCACATCGCGGCATATATAAAAAACGCTGTTAATGAAGCACCCTTCCTGCGTGACGGAGAGGGCCTGAGAAAGGCAACCTACCGAGATTTTGCGATTTTGCTGCGTTCCCCCGGCGGACATTCGGATGTCTATATGGAGGAGCTTAAAAAAGCGGGAATACCCGCCCGTTTTGATACGGGAGGATTTATAAATTCCAGAGAGATATCGGCAGTGATCTCGCTTCTTAAGGTCATTAACAACCCAACACATGATGTGCCGTTGTTGGCCACTATGATGTCACCTGTGTTTGGTTTTTCGGCAGATGAGGTTGCTGAGATAAGGCTATGCGGCCGTGACACATCGCTTTACTCTGCAGTCCTTGCAGCTGCCAATGCAGGAAACGCGCGTGCAAAGCACCTGCTTTGTGAGCTTGCTCGCTATCGTCGTGCAGCGGTTACTATGTCGGTAGAACAGCTGATATCTTGGCTTTATGATGAAACGGGCCTGCTTGACAGCGTTTGTCTGCTTGATGAGGGCGAGCGTCGCCGCAGTAATCTTCTGTTGCTCGTTGATCATGCAAGAAACTATTCTGAAGGCGGCGGAGACATCCGTGGATTTATAGCATATATCGAAAAAATAGGTCCCTCGATAAAGACCCCCGCCGGTGTGGGCGGAGAAAATGCCGTTACCATAGTCAGCTTTCACGGTTCAAAGGGCCTTCAATATCCCGTGTGTATAATTGCAGGCTGTTTCAGACGTTTCAATCGTTCCGACAGTACGAAATCACTTGTTACTGATTCGGTATTAGGTGTCGCTTTTAAGGTCGCTGACCAAAAAGGTAACCGTTTTATTAATACCGTCGCTCGCGAGGCGATAGTAAAGAACGTTGCAAAGCGCAATATTTCGGAAGAACTGCGTGTTATGTATGTCGCACTCACCCGTGCAGAGGAACGGCTTGTCGTGTTGCTCTCGGGTGCCGACCCGATAAAGCGCGCATCGGATATCGCAAAAAAGATAGCTACCGCTTCAAAGGATGAGATACTGACAGGGGCGTCGGGTTATCTCGATTGGTTTATGTATGCGCTGCTGCGAAATGCCGAATGTACACAGCTTCGTTCCATTGCCGAGGCAACATTGCCACAAGAAAAGCTTATATCTGCACCTGACTGTAAAATAAAACTCGTTATCGGAACTCCCGATGTAACCGAGACCGAAGCAGTTGTGGAGATAGAAGAAGCAGGGGAATCGGTGAACAGGGAAGAACTGCTTTCACGCTTTAATTTTGAATACCCGTATAAATCTCTTTCAAGCGTAGTGGCCAAGACCTCTGTTTCGGATATAGCACATTCGGACACTTCCCGTGTGGGTGAATTTACTGCTCGTCCCGCATTCCTGTCAAAGGCAGGGCTGACCCCCGCTCAGCGAGGAACAGCTACTCATAAATTTATGCAGTTTGCAGATTATACTGCGGCCGCGGCTGATATCACTAAAGAGCTTAGCCGCTTGACTGAATGCGAGTTTATAACCCGCATAGAGGCTGATGCCATAGATAAAAAGGAATTGCAGAAATTTTTTCAAAGTGAGCTTTTTGCCCGTATGACAGGGTGCTGTCAATTACATAGGGAAATGCGCTTTATGAGTGAAGTTTCGGTAGGCGAGCTTTACGGTATAGATACTCCTGATGATGAAAAAACAGTAGTACAGGGTGTAATCGACTGCGTGATCGAAGAGGAAAACGGCATAGCCGTACTTGACTTTAAGACCGATAGGGTATCTTCGCCCGAAGAGCTCATAGAACGCTACGCGTCACAGCTTGAACTATATTCTCTTGCATGCGAGAAGATGTTTTCAAAACCGGTAACCGAGAGGCTGATATATTCGTTTGCATTGTCAAAGGTGATAAAGATCTAAAAACAGGGTGCTTTTTGCACCCTGTTTTTAAAATAATACCGGCTGTAGTTGCACGCCGTTTACGGCGGCTTTCACTGCGTCAGGTATTTTACTGAAGTCTGCAATAAGTGAATTGTGTTTTTTCTGGGGGTCATCCTGAGACAGAGGGACAAAATATATATGTTTGCTGTTGAAAAGCAGACCTATGTTTTTTGCCGAAGCGCCCAGTGCATCGTTAGTAGCAACAGCAAGCAGTACTGGCTTTTCATTGCGAAGATGAGCCTTAAGTGCCATTGTCACCGATGTGTCGGTTATTCCGTTCGCCAGCTTTCCGAGCGTGTTACCGGTACAGGGCGCCGCCACTATGATATCAAGTAAATTTTTCGGTCCTATCGGCTCGGCGTCCTTAACTGTGTGTATGATCTTCTTGCCGCAAAGTGCTTCGACCTCGTTTATAAAGTCGGTGCATTTGCCGAAACGTGTGTCGGTCGTGTATACGATAGGGGACATGATCGGCGTCACATCGGCGCCCATTTCCCGTAGTTTTTTAATTTGGTCAACGGCATACCGCAGCGTGCAAAAGGAGCCGCACATTGCGTATCCTACCGAAAGTCCTTTCATAATAATCTCCGTTCTTTGTGCGATATTCACACGGCTCTGTGCACGAAGAGAGCCGCATCAAAAATGTTCTTTTAGTATGTTGTTAACAGTATCATAAATTATATCGGCCGCGGTTTGCGGAGCGGTCTTTGCCGGCAGACCGGACGCGAGCAATGTGTTGACACCCAGTCTTTTTGCCGCATCGAGATCTACTCCGTACGGCGGTGAAGCAAGTTCGATTATGATAGCTCCCGGTTTGACCCTTTTAAGTTCGTCTTCATTGAGCAGCGGGTGCGGCACGGTGTTAAAAATAATATCAAAGTCACCCAAATGCTCACCGACCTCGGTGGTATGGAGTCGGCAGTATCCGTATGCGTCTATCCACGATAAGACCTCTTCACGTCGGGAAGATGCGGTTATACTGCAACCAAAGGGAGCTAACCTGTGACACAACAGTTTGCCTATCCTGCCGAAACCGATAACAAGACATCGCGCCCCCATAAGGGAAAAAGGTGTGTTACAAAGAGCTTGTGATATAGCGCCCTCGGCCGTCAGTGCAGCATTAAGTACAGTCAGTTCCTCACGTGCAAAATAATCGCATTCACGGGCTGTGCCAAGTTTTAACCCCGCCGTTAAAAATAACGCCTTGCTGCTGGCGGCAGCAGTTATGTCCGATAGGTATACTTCACTATCAGAAAGCGGCATCCAAACCGTTTTTCCGTCCTTTGAGGAGGGAAGCGGGAGAATGATACAGTGCGCGCCGAAAAGTGCATCTGCTACCGAAACGCAGGGTATATGTCCACCATTTTTTTCAAATCCGCAAAGCCGTACAGTATGCCCGTCTGCTCGAAGTCTGCGGTATAGGTATATCTGTCGCTCGTCGCCGCCGATTATAGCAAAAGTCATTATAAACACCACCAAAAAAGGTCATAGGAGTAATATCATTACATCCTATGACCTGAAAACCTATTTGGTGATTGTTTCTAAAAGCTTTTCTTTGGTGTTGAGTGTCGGGTCTTCAATAACGGCATTCTGTATTTTTTTAAGAACCGCACCTATATCCCTGCCATCTATACCGAGTGCCGTAATATCATTTCCGTCTAAAGCGAGATGCTTTAAAAGATAAGGTTCACCGCTTTGAAGTATATCGTCAAATTCATCGGCTATGTTATCGGTATTTTCGTTATGCAACATAGATATAAGCGAAATATATCTGGCGCAGTTTTCGGCGCCTGCTTGTGCCATAAAGCGTTTTATATCGGCACGTGTAAGCGGAACAGGCTTCTTGTAAAGTTCGCACACAGCCTGCGCACTTCGCCGTAGTATGTTATCCGCTTTAAGACTGTCACAGATCATATCAGGTTTGCTCTCCGAAACGATGCAAAGCGCACAGAATCGTGTGATAAGGTCGTACGGCAGTTCGGCTATTCGGCTTATATCACACCGCTTTATTGAAAAATGCTCAAGCGCACCGCATAAAAATAAAGGTGTACTGTGTATAATATGCTCGCCGCACAGAATTTTATATAGCTCACCTGCAATACGTTCAGCACTGATATTGGAAAGTAGCTGTGAGTTGTTTAGAGCACTTTGTTTGGTGTGCCTTTCTATTTCAAATCCAAGTTGGGAAGAAAAACGAAATGCGCGCATTATCCTAAGCGCATCTTCGCTGAAACGTCCGTCGGGCTCACCGACAGTGCGAAGAATACGCCTTTTTATGTCACCGCAACCGTCAAACGGATCAAAGATGCCGTAGTTGTCATTATATGCAATAGCATTTACGGTGAAATCCCTGCGTGACAGATCATCCGCAATGTTGCCGGTGAATTTTACCGAGTCGGGATGGCGAGAATCGGTATATTTTCCGTCAACACGGTAGGTAGTGACCTCGATGGGTTTTTCATCTACTATTACAGTAACGGTGCCGTGCTTGATTCCTGTAGGAATTGTATGGTCAAACAATTCTATAGTTTTTTCGGGCGGACAGTTTACGGCGATATCAAAATCGTGAGGTTGGCCTCTGCCCATAATGATATCGCGTATAGCTCCGCCAACGCAAAAGGCCTCTACGCCTGCGCTATTAAATACGTTTATACACTTTTTTACATAATCAGGCAATGAAATTTGCATTATTATACCGTCCTGTCCTGAAAATCAGAAAGTTTTTGTTTATTTTTTTCCAAAGAAGCAATATAATAGAAATAGAATAAGAATATCCCCGGGAGGAAAGTATGAAACAACTTAGGGAAGAGGATAAAATAATAGAAAATATAAAGCGTGTGCATATGATAGGTATCGGCGGCTCGGGTATGTGCCCCCTCGCCGAGATACTTCACGGAAAAGGTTATGTGCTGTCGGGCTCGGATAATAACGAAAGCGACCCGCTAAAGCGTATCCGCGCACTTGGAATAGAGGTGTATATGGGTCACCGTGCGGAAAATGTTCACACGGCTGAGCTTGTGGTATATTCCGCCGCAATATCTCAGGATAATCCCGAGCTTGAAGAGGCTCGCCGCCTTGGCATTCCCACAATGGAACGCTCACATCTTTTGGGCGCGCTTACTAGAAAATTCGATAATGTTATCGGTGTTTGCGGAACACACGGCAAAACCACCGTTACCTCTATGATAACACAAATTTTATATTTAAACAACCTTGATCCTACCGCGGTCATCGGCGGAAGACTTCCGTTGCTCGGAACCAACGGCCGAAGCGGCAAGACTGAGAATATGGTTTGCGAATCGTGTGAGTTTGTGGATACATTCCTGCAAATGTCGCCCGATGTTTCGGTGTTGCTTAATATTGATGATGACCATCTTGACTATTTCAAAACGATGGACAATCTTGTAGCATCCTTTAATAAGTTTATAAATATGTCTCATACCGCCTATATAAACGGTGACGACACGCTTGTAAAGCAAGCAGCAGACGGCATATCCGCTAAAGTGATAACCTTCGGAATCGGCGAGGATAACGATTACAGTGCCGATAATATTAAGCAAGGCTCCCTCGGCTTTGAGTTTGATGTAAAGAAAAACGGCAATACTTTAGGCAGACTTCATATGCGTATTCCCGGTGAACACAATATCTATAACGGCCTTGCCGCTTTTGCGGTAGCGTACGATATGGGTGTTTCGGTTGAGGGTATCGACAGCGCGCTGTCGAAATTCACCGGTGCAGGCAGAAGATTTGAATTTTTATATGACGGCGGAGGAGTTACACTCGTAGATGATTACGCACATCATCCGACCGAGATAGAAGCAACCTTAAAAGCTGCGAAAAGCCTTGATTACAAGAGGGTAATAGCTATTTTTCAGCCCTTTACCTTTTCGCGTACCGCGCTGTTGAAAAACGAGTTTATATCTGCGCTGTCTCACGCCGATAAGGTCATCCTTACCCCGATAATGGGCTCTCGCGAGCAAAACACCTACGGCATATCCTCACAGGATATAACCTCACAACTGCCCGACGCCTGTGTTATAGATACGTTTGAAGAGGTTGCAAAGCAGGTGTGCTCTATTGCACAAGAGGGCGACCTTTTGATAACTATGGGTGGCGGTGATATCTATAAAGCCGCATATATTATACGCGAAAACTTAACATTGAATTAACAAAAAGCATACCGTGTTTTTATATACTGATATCGAATAGTTAGGATGTGAAAAGTGTGAAACAAAATATTTCTATTGCCGCAAAGTGTCTTGTGTCAATACTGCTTTTGGATTTTGTTTGCTTCTTTTTGTATATGACGTTTACCGCCATTGCAATAGGAACCACCACCAAGCCGGATTATTATATTGCCTATAAGCAGACCGAGGACGGCGAAATGGAAGAACTTTATACCCATTATTATGCCGACGGTGAAGATAAAAAACTTGAAGAATATGAGAAACAAGGTATCGAGGTAAGGACATTTATATACCGTACGGAAATGAAAAAAAGCACTCAGAATTGGGTAAAATTGCTGAGTTTCGGTTTAACATTTGTTATCCTTTTCGGAATGGTGTATTCTATTTTGTGGAAACGCGGCGACAGGGATAATAATCTTGCGGCCTTTGAACATATAAGACCCGATCCGCTTCGCGGTTTGAAAATAGGCGGTCTTGCCGTAATACCGTCGGCTCTTTTGTATCTTTTGCTCTTTATCAGTAAATTTTCCTCATTGATTCCGGGCATGCTCGGTATCTTCCGCATTTTCAACTACTATATGTTCCCGATAGTAGATCTGGCGTTCGGCAATGCTACCGTTCCCGCTGATATCTCGCTTGGCGGATTCGCAATTTTGTTGCTCACGCTTTTGCCAATACCGCTTATAGCCGCATTGGGATATTATTGCGGTTATAAGGAGATATCGGTCAAGGACAAGCTTATATACGCAAGCAATAAGGAGAAAAAATAAATGGCAGGACTTTTTAAATTTATAAATTATAATAAAGAGGGACCGGGAGTCTCAAAGGAAGAACCGCAGAAGAAAGGTTTTATCCGTTTTTTTGAGATATATTTTCGCAATTTCTGGAAGCTGGTGACGGCAAACTTCTTTTATGATCTGTGCTGTCTTCCCATACTTACATACGGACTGGGAAGTGTAGGCCTTGCCAACATTACCCGAAACATCTCACGCGGAAAGCACTCTTTCGGAGCGTCTGATTTTTTTGATACAGTAAAGAAAAATTGGAAGCAGGGTCTGGCTGTAGGAATAATAAATCTTTTGATCACTGCTGTACTTATAGCTGATCTTTGGCTTTTTTATAACCCAAAAGGCGATAATATCTTTAATGCGATAATGACCGGTGTTTCGGTTGCTTGCCTGTTTGTTTTGACGATAATGAAGTATTATATGCCGCTTCTTATAGTGACCTTTTCGCTGCGCCTTTCTCAGCTTTATAAAAACTGCTTTAAGTTTGTATTTTTAAACTTTAAGCGCAATATACTGATATTCGTTTTGCTGATAGCGTGTAATGCCGGTTTGGTGCTTCTCGCATATTATGGCTCACATGCAGGTATCGCAATTGCAGGAACTGTTTATATATGCATTTATCCTGCTTTCCGTTCTTATTTGATTCAGTTTAATATATTTGACTGTGTAAGAAAGTTTATGATAGACCCGTATTATGAACAGCATCCCGACGCCGACATTCAAAAGCGTTTGGATCTCGGTTTGGACGTACCGGAAGAATATATGCCGAAATATGATGATGAAGACATATTCAATGACGAACGGGTAATCCCTCAGCTCGATGAAAACTAAAAAATAAAAGCACCTGATCTTCAGGTGCTTTTTTATATAAACGGGGCATTTTATCGGTGCTCTGAGGATAGACCATGGCTATCGCCGATATAGCGGGAATCCCTTATCGCCCCCTCTCTATATCGTATGTCAAAACACCGTAAATGTTACTGCACTTTACTCTTACGAACAAACAGAACGCCGAGTGTATTTCTGCCGCAGTGTGCAGAAATAGTGCAGCCGGCACGGGTGGCAAATACCTCATCAAACGAAAGTGTAGCTTTAACCTGCTCAACTGCGTCCGCCAAAACCTGCTCGTCTACACCGGCGTGTGTAACAAAAACGCGAGAGGTATCAATATCGTCTGCGTTTTCAAGACGCTCGGCAATATAGGTTTTAAGAACGTCTGCAAATTTGCCGCGGTATTTCTTTTCAACACCCATTGAACCGTTCTTTACAACGATGCAGGGCTTTAATTTCAAAAGGTTGGCGCCCAGTGCGGCAACAGCCGAACAGCGACCGCCCTTTGCAAGATACATAAGATCGTCAACGACAAACGAAGCGTCAACATAGTCTGCCAGCTCAGATACTGTTTTTGCTATCTCCTCAGCCGACGCGCCCTTTGCTGCCATCTCAGCTGCAGCGATAACGAGAAGACCGCCGCCTGTCGAAAGGTTTTTGGTGTCAACGATGTATACACCCGGAACCTCTTCTGCCGCAAGGCGTGCATTGTTGTGGTTTGCCGACATAGCAGAGCTTATTGTAAAGTAAATAAGCTTTGCGCCGTCCTTTGTCATTTCTTTAAAGAATTCGATATGCTCGCCGATACCGGTGGCAGAGGTCTTGGCCAGTGTGCCGGTGCGCTCTGCATAAGCATAAAGATCATCGGGGGTTGCCTCAACACCGTCTATGTAGCTCTTATCGCCCATAACGACCTCAAGCGGCTTTATTTTTACGTTATATCTCTCGATAAGCTCGGGGCTTAGATCGGTGGTGCTGTCACTGGAAATTATGATTTTTTCTGTTGTCATAATCAGTCCTCCGTAGTCTGAGTTTTAAAACAGTATACCACAAATCGTCGCTTATCACAAGTATGTTTTAACGATTGCTTGACATAGTGCGGGTTTATGAATTAAAATTAGGTTAAATCGAAAGGCGTGAAGAATATGGCAATGATCTCTCCGTCGGTCCTAACAGCCGACTTTTTAGAGCTTAAAGACTATTTAGAACAGTTTGAAAACAGCGGCGTGGATATGCTGCATATGGACGTTATGGACGGTATATTCGTGCCGAATATATCTTTTGGTGCTCCGCTCATCGAGGCAGTAAAAAAACACACCCGTCTTCCGATGGATGTGCATCTTATGATAGACCGCCCCGATAGGTATATTGATATGTTTGCCCGCAGTGCAGATATTCTCGGTTTTCACTTTGAAGCGGGAAGCGATGTTGAGAATACGCTGAAAAAAATACGCGCGCATGGAATTAAAAGTTGTCTTACTATTAAGCCTTGCACACAGCCGCAGGAGATTTTTGAGTTTTTGCCTCTATGTGACATGGTGCTTGTTATGTCGGTCGAGCCGGGTTTTGGCGGGCAGAGCTTTATGCCCTCGGCACTTGATAAGCTAAAAGCCCTCAAAGCGGAGATAACCCGCCGAGGACTAAAAGTATTGCTCGAGGTTGACGGCGGCATAAACCGCGAAACCGCACCGCTCGCAGTAGCCGCAGGTGCAGATGTACTGGTAGCGGGCAGTTATGTATTTAATTCGAGTGATATAAATGCAACCGTTGCCGAAATAAAAGCATTATAAAGCAATTTGATCTACAGGAGTATTGACGCACAGTGCGCGCCAGTGCTCCTTTGTTTTTTCGGTCTCATATGAGTCGGTCAAAACTCGGTCGGCATATTCCGGTCCGAGTGCGAGCAAAGCGCGGCAGACCACATTTTCAGATATGATAATACGGTAGAGGTCACCGTTACTGTATATGCTTATTTCGGTGTTTTGCCTTGACAAAAGCTTTATCTGTTCGCACACAAGCAACATATTTTCGCAGTTTTCAAACTCGTATATGTATGAGCGTATGATACGGCGATAACGTTTTTTATCTCCTGCAACAGTGAAATATATGGTGCATCCACCCGCCGCGGTAGGGAAAACCTTTATAAAAAGACGCTTGCCCGAAAGTACAAACCCCGTGCTGTCGGTCGCGCGAAGAAGAATATTTCCGAGCGCGGCCTTGGTTTTTTCATTGTCGTACCGCATTTCCTCAAAGCTGCCGAAGTAATCACATATTTCTACTGCGGAAAGAGTAATTTTAAGTTGTTTTCCTCGTTTTAAATCAACTAACATTTGTTTTCCCCCTGTAAAAATATTTTAAATTACCCGAGCAGCGCCAATCAAGAGGTAATTTATGTAACTGCGAGTGCTTTCACACTCGCAGTTTAACGTTTATCAGGTGTCGCATCCGCAGCCGAATCCGTCTCCCGAAGTGTCATTATGTCGGGGAGGGAAGAACTCGTCGGTCGGAAACTGTATCTTGCGGAACACATCGCAAGGATGGTCTGTCGTGTCTTCGCATTGCTTTTCGGGAATGCAGAAGTCGTAAACAGGGATAAGCATCTGAACGTTGCGAACCAGCTGTACTATCGTGAACAGTCCCAGTGTTACAAAAATTGTAGGCGTGCCGTTCTCAAGGTCGGTTATTACCTGACCGCCCAAACATTGGCATATACAGTTGGGGATACAGCAGGTGCTCTCGTAGCAGTCGCGAATTTCGCCGATACGCGCCGACAGCGGTATCGGGTCAACGCTCTGAACTACGCATTTCGGTGTGTTAGAGGTGCGTACCATGTGCATATCCATGGCATCCTCTAATGTGATGTTGTTGCTGAACACTTTAACATTGCCGTCGCTGCCGTAAAGAATCACCTTTTTGTTGAAATAGGCAATACCCCTGATGGTTGTGGGCGCAGCATGCGGAGTTATGAACAGGTCAAATTCAACCAGGAAGAAAAATGTAAGGTCGCAGGAATAGTATCCGCGGTTAAAGCTGACAGGTTCAACATCGATGTAAACGTTGATGACCTCGGCAGAGCGTGCGCGAACGCTTAAAGCGCGCTGGATCAGCGTCTGGTCTGCGGGGAGAAAATAACATCTCAGATCCTCAAGACAGTCGCGGTCACAGCAGGAATCATAAACTCTGCCGGCGTCAATGCAAACAGCTTCTTTAAAGCTATTGTTTTCCGCCATATAAAAGCCTCCTTTGAAAAATGGAAGTAAAAACTTCTATAACATACTATGTCGTGCCGATTTTTATGTGAATAGGAGCGCTAAATTAATTTTGAATGTATTATTTTTCCGTTTTTGTGAAAACTAATCTCGGAGATGATATATATGAACATAACCGAAACCGAATACAAACAAATGTATAAGAAGGCATCACCGCCTTCACCTAAAATAAAGGACTTTTTCATGGCGTTTGTCGTCGGAGGGCTGATATGCACACTCGGTCAGTTGCTTTTCGAACTGTATGCTACGCTCGGTATCATCCAAGAGGTCTCAAAAATGCTCGTGTCGGTAACTCTCATATTTTTGGCAGCCCTCTTAACCGCATTACACCTGTTTAACGATATCGCAAAACATGCCGGAGCAGGCACCCTTGTTCCCATAACCGGCTTTGCCAATGCGATGGTGTCACCGGCAATCGAATTTAAGGCAGAGGGGCAGATACTCGGCACCGGCGTAAAGCTTTTTACGATCGCCGGTCCCGTCCTCGTCTACGGCATCACCGCCAGCGCTATTTACGGTGTGATTTATTGGATTACAACTTTATTCTAATAAAAAAGGCTTGCCGTTGGGCGAGCCTTTTGATTATTTCTGATATGGCTTAAATATTGGTGCGTCGTTCTCAATTTCAATAGAACCCACCAAATCGGTTGCAACATAAGACAAATCCGCCAAATTATATTTTTCCATGTCGTTGATAGTAATTTCTGCGGAAAACACTTGAAAATAGACAGGCGAATCCTCAATTTCTTTGGTGGAAAAAGAGGGGGTGGCTGTGGCGACAAATAAATCGATTCCTGGTGTTTCGGTGGTTGAGGTGTCGTAAATAACGGTAGATTCTTTGGATACAGAGTTAAATATAGAAATAATCGAACGGTGCATTCCTGAACCCCAAGAAGACGCTACCAGTAAATCCTTGTTACCATCATTATCAAAGTCACAAGGGATAGCATTGACAAATCCATAGCCGCCAAAAGACTCACAAAGAGGATAAATTTCGTTATCTACCATAACGAATGATGCGCAAGAGTCAGAAAATTTAAAAATTTTTATATTGGTTTTTGCGGCAACCTCAGGCGGCGTAACATTGTAACAGGTTTCTTCGTAAAATTTATAGCCGCTTATAAGACCACTAGGTTCCATATCATCCAGTAAAGACACAAATTCTTTGACGGAATCCTTGGAGGCAGAGGTTTTCATTGATTCGTATTCATTTGCTTTATGAGAACTGTCATCTTTGCAAGAGCAGAGCAAGAAAAACGTCGTTAAAACACAAAATATGCAAAGTGTTTTTTTCACATATTACACCTCACTTTATTTCATTATACCACACCGCCGATTTAATGTAAAATTTTTTGTAAATTTACGGTGCTCTATACTGACAGCAGAAGGGCAAATACTCGGCACCGGCGTAAAGCTTTTTACAATTGCCGATCCCGTCCTCGTCTACGGCATGGTGGCGAGTGTGGTGTATGGAGAGGTTTGTTGGATATGTACGATGTTGTAATGTAGGGGCGGCAATCTGCCGCCCACAGAATGACGGACGATGAAAACGGGCGGCTAATAGCCGCCCCTACATTTTACATATTCTCAAAGTCCGGTATATCGTATGCTGTGTCCAATTGGATGGGGTTGTTTTCGATATATTCCCACACAGCACAATAACCCTTATCGTTGCGTATTACCCGGTCGATAAACGATTTCTGCCAAATTGGTCTGCCAACTTGCTTAGAAACCCACCGCTTCATAGAACCAACTACCGTTGACACTGTAGGGGCGGATACCATCCGCCCGTCAATGTCCGATTTAATACACAAAATCATATGAATGTGATCGGGCATTACACTATATTTATCCACCACCACATTTTCATAATGGTCTGCAATTTGCAGAATTCCCCGTTCCACGATCTTGCCAATAGGGGATAACGGCACATTTTGCGGGCGGATGATATCCGCCCCTACGCTATTCCAGAAGATTTTCTCCCGGTTTGCGGCGCAGACTGTGATGAAATATGCACCCGGTGTGGAGTAATCATAATCTTCTATACGGATTTGTTTTCGTTTTGGTAGGCCTTTCATTTAAGAATCAACCTTTCTGACAGGTGTTCTAACGCATCACTTTCGGAAGGGAACCCTATACAATCGTAATATTTTCCTCGTTCACGATAAAAGACTTCCAAACGGTGATAGTTTTTAAGTACATAGTATCCGTCTGCAACGGAGTTTTCAAAATGAACAATATCCGTCGGAATGCCTTTGCTTACAAGCAATTTTATAAATTCAGCTTGGGTCATATCTGTATAATCCAATCTTTCTCTTTTAGCATTTTAAAAACCAATTTTGCATCGGGTGTTTTGATAATATAAAATTTTCCGTCGCTTGTATTTATATTAAAATAAATCTCGTCACTTTGAATCATATAAATATTACTTTTGAGAATTTCTTCCATAACAAACGGTTTTTCTTCTACAGAGATTAAAACAATTCTATCGTCACAAAAATAAATATTAGCGTTTTTAATTTTGCCGTTGTGTAATATAAAATTGCCATTGGTTTTGTAGAAAATTGGAGAGGTAATTTCCTTTTCAAACCTGGCATATCGCTTGTTCATAAACTCCTCGTAAGCAATTAAGAACAGAAACAATAAAAGTGCAAAAGATAAACCGCACACTACTGAAAGTTGAAAAGGCGGGTTCATGTCTATAAAAAGAAAAATATAATATCCCGTTAATCCAAAAAAGAAACCCATTATTGCAGAAAGAATGATTTTCGTTTTCATTTACTTTACCTCGTTTTATGCTATTAGAGGGCCTTTATAAAGGGTAAACAAGCTATTAAGTAGAAGATAGTTGTTATAATCGGCCAAATAAATATCCATATTGATTTTTTACCAATTTTTTTCTTTTGCTCAGGGTCATTACGCTCATGTAAAAAATACGATAAATTTATGAAAAAGCATATTGGTGCAATCATTATTGAATGGACTGTAAAATAATAAAAAAGAAAAAGTACAATATTGGCAAGAAAAACTGTGCTGGTAGTAGTTCCAATAACAACAAGAAGAGTAGACACAAAACAATAAATACAATATAATGCTTGAAGTATCGAAGTAATTTTTAAGGATTTTAATGTTTTCATTATGCACACCTCGCTTAATTTATTTATACCACACCGCTAATTTGTTGTAAATGTTTTTCAAAATACGGTGCTCTATACTGACAGCAGAAGGCCAGATACTCGGCACCGGTGTAAAGCTTTTTGCAATAGCCGTCCGGCTCTCATTGAACAGAAGCTTTTTTCTGTCAGTAGAAATCCTTATAAATATGTGATATAATCATTCAATAATCATAAAATTGCCAAACAGAAACAGTTTGTTGACAATATTATAGAGTAGAAAAGTTTTTTGCAAAAGAGGGAGTGAGAAGATATGGCATGGTATGATGAGGCTGTATTTTATCATATTTATCCGTTAGGGATGACGGGGGCTCCAAAACAGAATCCTTACGGAGAATCGGTTCACCGCATAAATGAGTTGTTGCCGTGGATATCTCATATCAAAGAGATCGGATGTAATGCAATTTATATCGGACCGCTTTTTGAATCCGTAGGGCATGGTTATGAAACCACGGATTACAAAAAATTAGACAGCCGGCTCGGCACAAACGCAGATCTTACAAACTTCGTGTCCGAATGTCATAAACAGGGAATACGAGTGATCTTAGATGGCGTGTTTAATCATACAGGTCGTGATTTTTTTGCATTTCAGGATATTAAACACAATAAAGAAAATTCCCGCTATAAAGACTGGTATTGCAACGTCAACTTTTCGGGAAACAACTCCTTTAATGACGGCTTTTCCTATGAAAACTGGGGAGGCTATGATCTTCTTGCGAAATTAAACCAGCACAATCCTGCTGTCAGAGATTACATTTGTGACGTGGTCCGTTTTTGGGTAAGCGAGTTTGATATCGACGGAATACGTCTGGATGCCGCTGACGTTATGGATTTTGACTATATGAAGGCGTTGCGTAACGTGGCGAATGAAGTAAAACCGGATTTCTGGCTTATGGGTGAAGTCATCCACGGTGATTACTCGCGTTGGGCGAACGAAGGAACACTTCATTCCGTAACGAACTATATGCTTCACAAGGCATTGTATTCAGCTCATAATGACCATAACTATTTTGAAGTCGCACATACGATCAAGTATGTGAGCAGTATGGTAGGAAACGGTCTGAAACTTTACAGTTTTGTGGATAAACATGATGTTGAACGTATATATACAAAACTGAAAAATAAGGCACATTTTGCGCCGGTACATATTTTGCTTTATACCTTGCCGGGCGTTCCGTCGATCTATTACGGTTCTGAGTTTGGAATTGAAGGAAGAAAAGAGCAGTTTTCCGACGATTCTTTAAGACCTGCATTAAATTATGAAGATTATAAGGATGATATTAAAACAAATCCTTACACAAAACTCATTGCGGCACTTGGTAAGATTCGTCAAAGCACCCCTATCCTTTGTTACGGCGATTACCGCGAGTTGGAGTTGCAGACAACCCATTATGCATATGAGCGAACGCTTGAAGAAAAGTCTGTAATAATTACAGTCAACAATGCTGATAACGATGTTAATATGGACCTTTCGTGCGGACGTTCTGTTGAATATGTCGGTGCGCTTACGGGAGAACGGGTGTTTGCAAATAACGGACGAATTCGGGTATGCGTGCCGGCAAACTACGGTGAAATATGGATTCCTGCAGAGATTTATAGTGAAAGTTCTGCACCTGTTACAAGAGAGAAAACATTGGAAATTGCAAAGCCTGTCAAAGTGCCTAATGAGGCGGAAACTGTGAAAGAACAGGAAGAAACGAAGCCTGAGAAAGCAGTTGAAGTTCCGAACAAACGATATGAAGATATGTCTGTTGCGGAGCTTCAGGAAGCAATTCTTGAAAAAATGAGACAAAACGGTCCCGTAACCGACTATATGTTAGGTACGGTACGCGAAAATACACATCACGGCTCGCTTGTAACCTGGATTAAGAGTTTTAATTAAACGGTGTTTTCGCTACCGCCGCAGAGTGCTTGCAGATGGTCGGGTTGCATTTTTATGCAATTGCGGTGTGGAAAATTTTTATTATCATACAAAATACAAAAGACCTCGATGGATATTCATCGAGGTCTTAAACTTTTTATAAGTAACGGTATTTAGGCAGCAAAAAAATGAATTTCAAACTAATTAGTATTAAATGGATATATAAGCAGATAGCCGGACATTGTGATCGACAGTTTAAACCCGCTCAATCTTTTTGTTGATATAGTTAATTGTTTTTTGTTCTATAAAGCTACATAATTTGTTGATTTTTAGTATTTTAAACAATCTGATTCGGAATAGCTCAATGACAGTACAAATGGCATAGATAGCTATTGCTGAAGATATGGTAAGCAGGATCATAACGATACAATTTTGGTCTGCAAAGTGCGAAGAAAAACCTGAAAACCAATTATTCCAAACCAACGAATTTGTATGAATTAAATATACACCGAGTGCGGCAGGTGCAAAAATTCCGATCAGCTTTGTGCTTCGAGGACCAAAGCTCGCTTTGCTGCAAATGGTCAGCAAAGCAAGGGCGATTAAAATGAAGTTGGGAGAAATATATTTGATAAACATATTGCCCATATGACTGGTAGGATATATGTTTTGAGGGAAACTCTCCAGTATGAATTTTGAAAGGAAGGAGAGAAAGACCATAAGTATTAAAATCAGCCAGGCCAGGCTTTTTTTAATTTTATCGGCAACATTGTACTTGCTGAAATATCCGCCAATCAAGTAAAGAAGTACCAGCCACATCAAACTGTAGCCGCCTGAAAGGTTGTAAGGTTCTGAAAGCAAAAGGTGGGGCAAGACGCTGAACAGGACGAGCACGGTCAAAAGTACAGAACCGATAATTTTTTTATTTGTGTGTATGATGGCAACGTTAAGTAACGGAGACAGCACCAAAAGACCAAAGTATGCGGTGATGTACCAATAATGTTGACGGGTAATAGGGAATAGAGCGTTTAGAATACTTCCAAAGCTTATGGAGTCTCGCTTAAAAATGAAGAAAATGACCAATGCCAAACCTGTATAAAAAAAGGTTTGCAACCATAGGTTTAATGCTTTGGAAATCTTGGCGTTTGAATGCCACATAACATATCCGCTTATCAGCGCAAAGCAGTTAACGGCACAGTAACAGGTAATTTCAAGAAGCCAGGCCATCCAGTATTTTAAACTGCCGGGCACAGTAGCCGATAAAACACCGCCTTGACCTAAAACATGCAGAATTACAACCATAAACATGGATAAGATCCGCAAAAAATCGATTCCGTAATTTCTTTCTTTCATATGTAGTCCTTCTTTGCACTTTTTTGTCATTATAACACAACCCAGAGTTCGTATCAAGAAATGCTTCGTAGAAGAGAACGGCGTTCTTGCTGATTTTAATAGTTCCCTACGTAAATTGCAGAACGGCATATTGGATAATGAAACAATATAGAGTGTTTGTCAGTTGTCATTGTTTGTATCAAATATTCAATTGTATCTAAGTGCATCAAAAAGCACGTAAAGGTTTTCGTCCGAGTACTCGATCTCAGAAGAAAAAAGCCTTGCCAATTCGACCTGTTGTGAGAAATCAAAGCTGCCGTTTTTTGTCCAAATTACAGCACCGGCGGCGTGTAAAAAATCATATACAAACGCAGCAAATGCCGCTCTGACAGCAGCTTCC
>JAZOCW010000007.1:0-64851 GCA_045596705.1 Acutalibacteraceae bacterium | reverse complement strand
ATTATTATCCCTCTTTCTTTGCTGCCTGCATTTTATTAAGTGCAGTCAGATAAGCTATGATACTGGCTTCAATAATGTCGGTAGAAAGTCCGCGACCGACATAGCTTTTTCCGTCGGCACCCAGCTTGACCGTAACGTCACCGAGGGTATCCTTACCTTCGGAAATTGAGTTGATGGTATATAAATCGAAGGTGTGCTCACCCGGATTAATGATGGTATCGATCGCTTTAAAGGAAGCGTCGATAGGTCCGTCTCCGAGGCTGACTCCCTCAATTTTTTCGTCGCCCTTTTTCAGGCAAACGGTACTTGTCGAAGTAGTGAAGTTGCTGGTGTGAACAGCAAACCAATCAAGTGTGTAGACCTCGGTATCAGCAATGTGTTCTACCGATGCCTTGTGCATAACGATTGCCTCAAGGTCGGCATCGTTTATGCTCTTCTTCTTATCACACAACACCTTAAATTCTTCAAAACAACGCAAAAGCTCTTCGGGCGAAAGATTATAGCCCATCTCATTAAGGTGGCTTTCAAATGCGTGTTTACCGGAATGCTTTCCGAGCACGATATTGTTGGTATGTATGCCTACAGCCTCAGGTGTGAGTATCTCATAGGTCTGCTTATTGGCGAGAACACCGTGCTGATGAATGCCGGATTCGTGTGCAAAGGCATTTTTACCGACAATCGGCTTATTTAACGGTGCTTTTTGACCTATGATATTATATACCGTTTTACTCGTACGGTATATCTGTGTTGTGTCTATTCCTGTGGTAATATTGTAGATGTCGGGTCGGGTGCGCATTGCCATTACGACCTCTTCAAGTGAGGTGTTTCCTGCACGTTCGCCCAGACCGTTTACGGTACATTCTATCTGTCTCGCACCGCCGAGTACGCCTGCCAGCGAGTTTGCAACCGCCATACCGAGGTCATTATGACAGTGGACCGAGAACTCGACCTCATTTGCACGCTCAACGTTAGAGATAAGATACTCTATAAGAGCGCGCATCTCGGCAGGTGTGGTATAACCTACTGTATCGGGAATGTTTATTACCTTTGCACCGCATTTGATTGCGGTATCAACGACCTGTGCTAAAAACTCAGGGTCGCTTCGGGTAGCATCCTCCGCCGAGAACTCGATATTTGAGCAGTATTTTGCGGCGTAGGTCACCATATCCTTGGTTTTCTCCAACACCTGCTTTGGAGTCATTTTAAGCTTATACTCCATATGCAAGGGGGAGGTTGCTATAAAGAGGTGTATACGCGGGTCAGCCGCAACCTTAACCGCTTCCCAAGCGGCGTCGATATCCTTTACGGTCGAACGCGCAAGCGAAGCAACGGTACAATCCTTTATGGTTTTGGCGATGGTATTTACCGACTCAAAATCACCGGGCGAAGATATCGCAAAACCGGCTTCAATAATATCCACCTTCATTTTTTCAAGACATTTTGCGACCTCAATTTTCTCCCGCAGGTTCATACTGCAACCCGGGGACTGTTCGCCGTCTCTGAGTGTGGTATCAAAAATTTTTACCTGATTCATATCGTAAATCTCCAAACTAACTAAGAACTGCGCCCTTATCGGCAGAGGTTACAAGCTTTGCGTAGCGAGCAATATATCCGGTCTTAACCTTAGGCTCAGGGCAGACCCACTCTTTTCTGCGCTCGGCAAGCTCTTCATCAGACACCTCAACATTGATTTTAAAGTTCTTTATATCTATAGAAATCATATCGCCCTCTTTTATCAGTGCAATATTTCCTCCGGCTGCTGCTTCGGGGCTTACGTGGCCTATGGCAGCACCACGTGTGGCGCCCGAAAAACGTCCGTCGGTTATGAGTGCGACGCTCTCACCCAGTCCCATACCGCAGATGGCAGAGGTGGGATTAAGCATTTCACGCATACCGGGGCCTCCCTTTGGACCCTCGTAACGGATAACAACAACGTCGCCGGGATTTATCTTTTTACCGTAGATTGCGGTTATTGCCTCTTCCTCAGAATCAAACACGCGGGCAGGACCTCTGTGCTGCATCATTTCCTCGGCTACTGCCGACTGCTTTACAACACAGCCGTCAACCGCGATATTACCCTTAAGTACAGCAATGCCGCCGCTTTGTGAATACGGGTTATCTATCGGTCGGATTATATTCTCGTTCGTATTTACCGAGTTTTCAATGTTCTCAGCCATAATGCTGCCCGTTACGTTCATAACGTCAAGCTTTAAAAGATCCTTCTTTGTAAGCTCTTTCATAACGGCGTAGACACCGCCTGCCTTGTCCAGATCCTCCATAAATGTATCTCCTGCCGGAGCGAGGTGGCATAGGTTGGGGGTGTTGCGACTTATATCGTTAGACATATCAAGGCTTATTTCTATACCCGCTTCGTGAGCGATTGCCGGAAGATGAAGCATAGTATTAGTAGAACAGCCAAGCGCCATATCTACCGTTTCGGCATTGTGGAACGCGTCAGCAGTCATAATATCGCGCGGGCGGATATTCTTTTCTACCAGCTCCATTATCTTCATACCGGCGTGCTTTGCAAGGCGGATACGAGCCGAATACGGTGCGGGAATTGTGCCGTTGCCCGGAAGCGCCATACCTATAGCCTCACAAAGGCAATTCATCGAGTTGGCGGTATACATACCCGAGCAGGAGCCGCAGGACGGACAGGCGTTTTCAACATATTCGTCTACCTGTGCCTCATTCATAGTGCCTGCGTGATACGCGCCGACCGCTTCGAACATATGGCTAAGGCAGGTACGCCTGCCGTCGCCGAGATGACCTGCGAGCATCGGTCCGCCGGAACAGAAGATGGTGGGGATGTTTAGTCTTGCCGCCGCCATCAAAAGTCCGGGGACGTTTTTGTCGCAGTTGGGTATCATAACAAGACCGTCAAACTGATGCGCCATTACCATTGCTTCGGTCGAGTCGGCGATCAGGTCACGGGTGACCAGAGAGTATTTCATTCCGACGTGGCCCATTGCTATACCGTCACAAACGGCGATAGCCGGAAACATTATCGGCGTTCCGCCTGCCAGCCGCACACCTGCCTTTACCGCTTCGGCGATCTTATCAAGGTGCATATGTCCGGGAACTATTTCGTTATGGGAGCTGACAATGCCGATTATCGGGCGCTCAAGCTCTTCCTTAGTAAGTCCCAGTGCGTATAACAAGCTGCGATTGGGTGCTCTTTCAACCCCGTTTTTAATACTATCGGAATACATAATAACCTCCGGTGATAATAGTTTAGTTAGATGCGGTGTCAAGATCAGAGTCGTTCTTCCAGAGCATCTGCTCACGCAGCTGCTTACCGACGATCTCCATAGGATGCTTTGCAAGTGCTTCGCGCTTGGAATTGAAGAAGCAACGGCCGTTCTTGTTCTCGGCTATCCATTTGCCTGCAAAGGTGCCGTCCTGAATGTCACTGAGCACTGCCTTCATGTTCGCCTTGGTCTGCTCATAGGGCAGTACGCGCGGGCCGGAAACATATTCGCCGTATTCAGCGGTATCGGATATCGAGTAGTTCATAGCAGCAACACCGCCCTTATTGATAAGGTCGATGATGAGCTTCATCTCATGGATGCACTCGAAATATGCATTTTCGGGTTCATAGCCTGCTTCTACCAAAGTTTCAAAGCCGCAACGCATAAGATCAACTACGCCGCCGCAGAGAACTGCCTGCTCACCGAAGAGGTCGGTCTCGGTCTCGTCGTGCATAGTGGTCTCCATAATACCGGCGCGTGCGCCACCAATACCTGCGATATATGCGAGAGCAATGTCATATGCTTTTCCAGTTGCATTCTGCTCAACAGCTACAAGGCACGGAACACCCTTGCCTGCTACATATGTACTTCTAACGGTATGGCCGGGGCCCTTGGGCGCAGCCATAAATACGTCTACGTCAGCCGGCGGAACGATCTGCTTATAACGAATGTTAAAGCCGTGTGCAAATGCTATTGCCTTGCCTGCAGTGAGGTAAGGAGCAATGTCCTTCTTATACATATCGGCCTGAGCCTCGTCGTTGATGAGGATCATAATAATGTCGGCCTTTTGGGTTGCCTCCGGAACGGTCATTACGGTGAATCCGTCCTTCTCGGCTACCGGCCAAGACTTACCGCCCTTGCGAAGACCTATAATAACGTCACAGCCCGAATCGCGAAGATTAAGTGCATGTGCGTGTCCCTGCGAGCCGTAACCGACGATAGCGATCGTCTTGCCCGACAGTCTGTTTAAATCACAATCCTTCTCATAATACATTTTTGCCATAGTTAAACTCTCCTTTTTCTTTTGTTTCATCATAAATTGTTTCCTGGCCGCGTTCAATTGCTACGATACCTGTTCTGACAAGCTCGCAAACCTCGAACTCCTCCAGTATTTTTTCTATTGCTGCGGTTTTACTCTCGTCACCAATCATAGCGAGTGTGAGTGAACCTATACAAACATCCAGAATGTTAGCTCTGAATATATTTGCTATTTGTATTACTTCGTTTCGTATCTGGCTGGTGGGTACCCGCACCTTAAACAAAACAAGCTGTCTGCGGATAGATTTCTCGGGGGTGAGTATCTTTACCGAATGGACCGGAAAAAGCTTTCTTAGCTGATTTGCGAGTAGCCTTATGTGGTCATCGTCGGTAAGGACCTCTATCGTTATACGCGAGGTATTAGGATCATTCGTGGTGCCGACCGCGAGAGATTCAATATTATAGCCCTTGCGTGAAAAAAGTCTCGAAACCTGCGACAGTACGCCTGCCTCATTATCCACAATAGCTGCCAGAGTATGTCTTTTTATTTCGCTCATAGCCTTCCTCCTAACTTACGATAAACTCGGTTATATGAGCACCGCCGCTTACCATCGGACGAACCATTTCGTCGGTGTCGATGGCGCAGTCGATAACATATCCGTGACCGAAATCGAGTGCATCTTTTATCGCATTTTCAAGCTCCAAGACGTTCGAAACGCGGCTACCCTTAAGGCCGTATGCCTCGGCAAGTTTTATGAAATCAGGACCGTGATCAAGCGTAGTTTGTGAGAAGTGCTTGTCATATATAAGGTTCTGCCACTGACGAACCATACCGAGTGTTTTATTATTGAAAATAAAGGTTATGACGGGAATATCATAGTGCTGTTCTACTGCAAGCTCGTTACAGTTCATACGGAAGCTACCGTCGCCGGTGATATGTATTACCGTTTTATCCGGATTACCTACCTTAGCACCGATTGCAGCGCCCAGACCGAAGCCCATCGTTCCGAAGCCGCCCGAGGTGAGAAGCTGACCGGGATAATCAAAGTGGAAATGCTGTATTGCCCACATCTGATGCTGACCTACGTCGGTAGAAACTATCGTATCCTGCGGCATAAGCTTAGCAATTGCGCTGAGTATCTGTTTAGGTGTTAAGGTGTTGCCGCCCTCGTCATACTCGGTCTCGGTCTTGAATGAGAAAACATATTTTTTCCACTCATCGTGCTCTTCCTTTGTAAGGCGCTCATTGAGCATCGAAAGGACACGCTTTGCATCGCCGACTATATGGTGGTCAGTCTTGACATTTTTATTTATTTCGGCACGGTCGATATCTATCTGAACTATCTTTGCCTGACTTGCAAAGCTCTCAGGGTTAAGCGCCACACGGTCGGAAAAACGGCAACCTACGGCTATAAGCAGGTCACAGCCGTCGCACGCCATATTAGATGCCTGAGAACCGTGCATACCTATCATTCCGGTGGTGAGGGGGTTTCTGCCGCAGAATCCGCCTGCACCCATAAGTGTTATTGCTACAGGCGAATCGATCTTTTCTGCAAAATCAGTAAACTCTTTCTGTGCACGTCCTCTTACAACGCCTCCGCCGCAGATTATAAGCGGTTTTTTAGACTGCTTGATCATTTCTACAAGCGTCTCTATATCCTTTTCGTTAAGTGCAGGAGGTTTAAAATCATAGGACGAACGTTTCATAAGCTCGGCAAGACGACCAGAAGTTGAATGCTCCTTGCGAGGTATGGATTCAAATTCTGCCTTTTCGGCCGTCACGTTCTTAAGTATATCAATAAATACCGGTCCAGGTCTGCCGCTCTTTGCGATTGCAAAAGCCTCACGCAGGATATCCGCTAAGGTGTTAACATCCCTGACAAGATAATTACACTTAGTGATAGGCATCGTGATTCCGGTTATGTCTACCTCTTGAAAAGAATCCTTACCTATAAGATTTTCATTAACGTTACAGGATATAAAAATTACAGGTGAGGAATCCATATAAGCGGTGGCTATTCCCGTTGTCAGGTTGGTAGCACCAGGGCCGGAGGTGGCAAAGCAAACGCCAACCTTTCCGGTGCTGCGGGCATAACCGTCTGCCGCGTGGGCAGCTCCCTGCTCGTGTGATGTGAGCACATGCTTGATGGTATCACCGTAATTATAAAGCTCATCATAGACGTTAAGTATCGTTCCGCCCGGATAACCGAAGACGGTATCTACCCCCTGCTCTATGAGACATTCCATTAAGATTTTTGCGCCGGTCATTTGCATCCGGTGTTCCTCCTTAAAGCTAGCAGAATAATCCAAAATAAAAACCCTACGATCTAAAAGTTTAGACCATAAGGCTTGCAAATTTACGTTTTCTAAAGTTCTATGCGGTACAACGGTACCTGCTTGAAAATCCGTTTTGCAATTTAGGCATAACTTTTAGCACTATTCACATACTTCTTCGCAAGTAGTAGAATAATGCCCACGACAGCTATGTTAATTATTGCAAAATTAGCTACCATAATAAACCGCCAACAATCTAAACCGATAATTCGGTTTTATTAATATTTAACATTGTAGCACTTTAAAGCGCTGTTGTCAATGTTTTTTTGCATATTTTTTAAAAAATAACGGCGCAAAACCGTCAAAAATCGGTGCGCCGCTATTTTTATCCTTATTAGTTTAGAACAGACCTGTTATCTTGCCGTTTTCATCGACATCGATACGCTCTGCCGCGGGTGATTTTGGAAGTCCCGGCATTGTGAGAATATCACCGGTGAGAACCACGATAAAGCCTGCGCCTGCCGAAACCTTAACATTCTTAACGGTTACAGTGAAGTTTTCGGGAGCACCGAGCTTTGTCGGATCGTCGGAGAAGCTGTACTGGGTCTTTGCTATGCAGACAGGGCACTTATCAAAGCCGAGGGCTGTGAGCTGTTCTATCTGCTTTTTAGCAGCAGGCATAATGTTAATGCCGTCACCGCCGTAGACCTTTTTAACTACAGATTCGATCTTATCCTCAATAGTACCGTCAAGCTCATACGAGAAGGTAAAATCTCCCTGCTCCTCTTCGCAAAGGCGTACAACCTCACGGGCAAGCTCCTCGCCGCCCTTACCGCCATCTGCCCATACTGTCGAGAGAACGGTATTTACACCGAGCTCACGGCACTTAGCAATAATGAAATCTATCTCGTTATCGGTATCGGTCGGGAAACGGTTTACAGCTACTACACAGGGCAGTTTGTAAACATTTTTGATATTGGAAACGTGGCGGAGCAGATTCGGGATGCCACGCTCAAGTGCGCCGAGGTCCTCGGTTGCAAGCTGGGTCTTAGCGAGACCGCCGTGCATCTTAAGGGCGCGAACGGTAGCAACAACAACAACAGCATCGGGAGTGAGGCCTGCCATACGACACTTGATATCAAGGAACTTCTCAGCACCGAGGTCTGCGCCAAAGCCGGCTTCGGTAACGGTGTAGTCGCCCATCTTAAGTGCAAGCTTGGTAGCCATTACAGAGTTACAGCCGTGAGCGATATTTGCAAAGGGACCGCCGTGAACAAATGCAGGAGTTCCCTCAAGAGTCTGAACAAGGTTGGGCTTTAACGCATCCTTAAGCAGTGCAGTCATAGCGCCGGCAGCATTGAGCTGACCGCAGGTGACCGGTTTATCGTCGTAAGTGTAGCCAACGATGATACGGGAAAGCCTTTCCTTAAGGTCGGTAATAGAATTAGAGAGGCAGAGAACCGCCATTATTTCAGAGGCAACTGTAATATCAAAGCCATCCTCACGCGGAACACCGTTTGCCTTGCCGCCCATACCGTCTACTACAGAGAGAAGCTGTGTGGCGTTCATATCTACGCAACGCTTCCAGGTTATCTTACGAACGTCTATTCCCAGTGAATTTCCCTGCTGGATATGATTATCGAGCATAGCAGCAAGCAGGTTGTTTGCCGCGCCGATAGCGTGGAAGTCACCGGTGAAGTGGAGGTTGATATCCTCCATCGGTACTACCTGAGCGTAGCCACCGCCGGCAGCACCGCCCTTAACTCCGAAAACAGGTCCCAAGGACGGTTCACGAAGTGCAACGGTTACATCTTTACCTATACGTTTAAGTCCGTCTGCAAGGCCTATCGTTGTGGTGGTCTTACCCTCGCCTGCCGGGGTCGGAGTGATGGCTGTTACGAGAATCAGCTTTCCGTCCTCACGGTCGGTCTCTTCAAGCAGTTTTAAATCTATCTTTGCTTTGTATCTTCCGTACTGCTCAATATACTTATCGTCAACATGAGCAGCTGCTGCAATTTCCCCTATGGGACGCATTTGACATTCCTGTGCTATTTCAATATCGGTTTTGTACTGCATTTTATATTCCTCCTTATTTGAAGTAACGAACCGCAGATTCGAACATACGGATATCGTAATTGCCGGGAACATTCTTATAAAGTCCCGCGCCTATACGCTCGCTGTGACCCATTTTACCGAATACTCTTCCGTCGGGAGAAGTTATACCCTCGATAGCGTACTTGGAATCATTTGGATTAAAGCGTACATCGCTTGTAGCGTTGCCGTCGAGATCAACATACTGGGTTGCGATCTGACCGTTGGCGGCAAGCTGTGCTATAAGCTCTTCGCTTGCTAAGAAGCGACCCTCACCGTGGGAGATCGGAACATTGTAAACGTCGCCTACATTGGTGAGTGCAAGCCAAGGAGATTTGTTAGATGCGATACGTGTACGGACGATGCGCGACTGATGGCGTGCAATGGTGTTATATGTAAGTGTAGGGCAATTTTCATCTGTGTCGATGATCTTACCATAGGGTACCAGTCCCAGTTTTATGAGTGCCTGGAATCCGTTACAGATACCGCACATAAGACCGTCACGCTTTTCGAGTAATTCTGTTACGCCTTCTTTTATTGCGCCGTTGCGGAAGAACGCGGTTATAAACTTGCCGCTGCCGTCCGGCTCGTCGCCGCCCGAGAATCCACCGGGTATGAATACCATTTGAGCATCCTTTAAAGAGTTTGCAAAGGTTTCAACACTGCGCTGAATTCCCGAAGCAGTAAGGTTATTTATAACTATTATCTCAGGTTCGGCACCTGCGTCACGCACTGCCTTGGCAGAATCGTATTCACAGTTGGTTCCGGGGAATGCCGGAATAAGCACCTTCGGCTTTGCAACCTTTATTGCGGGAGAAGCATAACCGCTTGCGCTGTATTCAAAATTCTTAACCGGAGTTTTGCTGTCCGGAATGTTACAGCTGTATACACTCTCGAGTTTATCCTCGTATATGCCAAGCAGCTCCGCAAGGCATACGCTTTCACCGCCGAGAGATATGTTTCCGTCATCTGTAACGGTACCGATTGTTTTTGCAGAAGGCACATCCTCGGTTACCTCAAGCAGGAACGATGCGTAGTTATAACCGAAAATATCATTTACGGCAATATCGTCGGCAAACTTAAAGCCGAGTCCGTTACCGAACGCCATCTTCATCACAGACTCACCTATACCGCCGAGACCGGGTGTATAGCAGGAAACTGCCTTACCGCTGCGAAGAAGTGCTGTGACCTCTTTGAAAACCTTAATGAGTGATTCTGTTTTAGGCAGGTTGTTCTCGTCAAACTCGGGAGCAATGAGTACAAGCTTGTTGCCTGCACTCTTAAACTCGGGAGATACTACCTCACTCACCTTGCCGGTAGTGACCGCAAAGGAAACGAGTGTGGGAGGAACATCAAGATCCTCAAAGCTACCGCTCATAGAATCCTTGCCGCCGATAGAACCTATGCCAAGCTCTTTCTGGGCTTCAAAGGCACCGAGCAGTGCTGCAAGCGGCTGACCCCAGCGCTTGCCGTCCTTACCCGGATGCGGGACATATTCCTGGAAGGTCAGGTACACGTCGTTGAAATCCGCACCGGTGGCTATGAGCTTACATACCGACTCTACAACCGCGAGATATGCGCCGTGATACGGACTCTGTTCGGTGATGAAGGGGTTATATCCCCAGGACATGAAGGAGCAGTCATCGGTGTGCTTCTTTTCGACAGATATCTTCTGTACCATTGCCTGTATCGGGGTAAGCTGGTTCTTACCGCCGAAGGGCATAAGTACTGTACCGGCACCTATGGTAGAGTCAAAACGCTCAGAAAGTCCGCGCTTTGAGCAGATATTAAGGTCGCCCGCTATTGCTTTAATATTATCTGTGAAACTGCCGCTTACCTCTTTTGCCTTATAATCAGGCTTTGCGGGGGTAACGGTTATATGCTTATCAGCACCGTTGGAATTTAAGAATTCACGGCTGATGTCTACTATCTTTTTGCCGTTCCAGTTCATTACAAGGCGGGGTTCTGCCTTGACTACTGCAACTGGGCAGGCCTGCAGGTTTTCGCTATCGGCAAGCTCCAAGAAACGGTTAATATTCTCGGGCTCGATAACAACTGCCATACGCTCCTGCGATTCGCTTATTGCAAGCTCGGTACCGTCAAGTCCCTCATACTTTTTGGGGACGGCATTAAGGTCTATTTCAAGACCGTCGGCAAGTTCACCTATCGCAACCGAGACACCGCCTGCACCAAAGTCATTACAGCGCTTTATCATACGGCAGACTTCCTTGTTACGGAAAAGTCTTTGCAGCTTGCGTTCCTCGGGCGCATTACCCTTTTGAACCTCGGCACCGCAGGTCTCAACAGACTGAGCATTATGTGCCTTTGATGAGCCTGTTGCACCGCCGATACCGTCACGTCCTGTGCTTCCGCCGAGGAGTATTACTACGTCGCCCGGAGCAGGAACCTCGCGGCGAACATTCTCAGCCGGAGCAGCTGCAATAACAGCGCCAATTTCCATACGCTTTGCGGCGTAGCCGTCATGATATATCTCATCAACTATGCCGGTTGCAAGTCCTATCTGATTACCGTAGGATGAGTAACCTGCCGCGGCAGTGGTTACTAATTTACGCTGGGGCAGTTTACCCTTAATAGTTTCGCTGACTGGCTTTAAGGGATCGGCTGCACCGGTCACACGCATTGCACCGTAAACATATGAACGGCCAGAAAGCGGGTCGCGTATTGCGCCGCCTATACAGGTTGCGGCACCGCCAAACGGCTCTATCTCGGTCGGGTGGTTATGGGTTTCGTTCTTAAACAGTAATAACCACGGCTCTTTCTCGCCGTCCACCTCAACCTCGATCTTAACAGTACAGGCGTTGATCTCCTCCGACTCGTCAAGCTTATCGAGTTTGCCGTGCTTTTTAAGATATTTTACCGCTACGGTAGCGATATCCATAAGACATATAGGCTTGGTTCTGCCAAGTTCTTCCCTAACTGCAATATAGTCATTATATGCGTTCTGCAGCAGCTTATCCTCAAACTTTACATCGTCAATAACGGTAAGGAATGTGGTATGGCGGCAGTGATCCGACCAATAGGTATCTATCATACGGATCTCGGTGATGGTCGGATTACGGTTTTCGGATTTAAAATAATCCTGACAGAATGCGATATCATCAGCATCCATTGCAAGGCCGTAATCACGAACGAATGCCTCAAGTCCGGAGCGGTCAAGTTCTATAAAACCGTCAAGTGTCTTGACCTCGGTGGGGACTTCATAGTTTAACTTCAAGGTCTCGGGCTTTTCGAGAGTAGCCTCTCTAGCCTCGACCGGATTGATAACATACTTCTTTATCTCGGCTATCTGCTCGTCTGTCAGATTGCCGTAAAGGGCATAGACCTTTGCGGTACGAACGGTCGGGCGGTCACCCTGGGATATGATCTGAATACACTGGGCAGCCGAGTCTGCACGCTGATCAAACTGGCCGGGCAGAAATTCTACTGCAAATACCGTAGCACCCGAGAGGTCGACCTCTTCGGTAGCAATGTCGAGCTGAGGCTCGGCAAAGACGGTCTGCTTTGCGTACTCAAAAAGCTCTTCGGTTATATTCTCCGCGTCATAGCGGTTGATAACACGCACATCTTCGAGAGCTTCTATACCCAAAAGGGTACGAGCATCGCTAAAAAGGGCTCTTGCCTCGTTTGCGAGCTCTTTTTTCTTTTCAACAAAAACTCTGTATACCATTATTTATCCTCCCCTGCCTTCAGCGCACGCATACCGATATCGTTACGGTAGTATGCATTGTCAAACTTTATAGTGTCCACAAGGGCATATGCTCCTTTTATTGCGTCCTTTAGGGTGGTGCCGATATTGGTAACACCGAGAACACGCCCCCCGCTTGTGACAAGCTTGCCGTCCTTTAGGGCGGCGCCGGCTACATAAACATTAGATGCGGCGGTTTCGGGGATGGATATCTCATATCCCTTTTCATATGCCGTGGGATAGCCTTTTGATGCCATTATAACACAGCAGGCATTTTTATCACTGAACTTAACCTCGGTTTTATCAAGAGTGCCGTTTGTTACCGCCTGCATGACCGTGAGCAGATCGCTCTCGAGCAGGGGGAGCACCACCTGTGTTTCGGGGTCGCCGAAGCGGCAGTTGTATTCAATAACCTTAGGGCCGTTTTCGGTCAGCATAAGGCCGAAATAAAGGCAACCTTTAAAAGTACGGTTTTCGCTGTTCATAGCGTTTACGGTGGGTAGGAAGATCTTTTCCATACATTCAGCCGCAATGCTTTGTGAGTAGTAAGGATTGGGGGCTACCGTTCCCATGCCGCCGGTGTTAAGGCCTGTATCTCCGTCGCCTGCGCGCTTATGATCCATAGAAGAAACCATAGGCACAACGGTTTTACCGTCGGTAAAGGCAAGGACAGATACCTCAGGACCGGTTAAAAACTCTTCAATTACTATGCTGTCGCCGCTCTTGCCGAAGACCTTATCCTGCATCATAGAACGAACGGCATCCATAGCCGCTTCGCGTGTTTCAGCGATTATAACACCCTTACCGAGTGCGAGGCCGTCCGCCTTGATAACAGTAGGAATAGGAGCGGTTTTGAGATACTTAAGCGCCGCATCCATATCGGTAAAGACCTCGTATGCGGCAGTGGGAATACCGTATTTTTTCATTAGATTTTTTGAAAACACCTTGCTGCCCTCGATAATAGCAGCTGCGGCACTCGGTCCAAAACAGGGTATGCCTTTTGACTCAAGTGAATCCACACAGCCGAGCACCAGCGGATCGTCAGGTGCGACTACGGCATAGTCGATCTTATTATCTAATGCGAACTTGGTTATTTTCTCTATGTCGGTCGCGCTTATGGAAACGCAGGTAGCATCAGCGGCTATACCGCCGTTTCCGGGCAACGCAAATATCTCGCTTACCGATTTATTCTCTTTAAGTTTTTTGATGATGGCATGCTCTCTGCCGCCACCACCTACAACCATTATTTTCATCAACAACCTCCATTAATGATGGAACAGACGCATTCCGGTAAAGGACATTGCTATACCGTACTTATTGCAGCAATCGATAACGACATCGTCACGGATGGAGCCACCCGGCTCAGCGATATATTTTACGCCGCTACGCTTTGCGCGCTCGATATTATCGTCAAACGGGAAGAAGGCGTCGGAACCGAGGGCAACACCGTCAATAGTTGCAAGGTAGGTACTTTTATCCTCTTCAGTGAGGGGTGCGGGCTGTGACGTAAAGTATTTCTGCCAGTTGCCGTCTGCGCATACGTCCTCTTCATTCTGGTTGATATATCCGTCGATTACATTGTCACGCTCAGGTCTGCCGATGGTATCCTTGAAGGGCAGGTTCAAAACCTTATCGTGCTGACGCAGGAACCATGTATCGGCCTTACTTCCGGCAAGACGAGTGCAGTGAATACGTGACTGCTGACCTGCTCCGACACCGATAGCCTGTCCGTCAGTAGCAAAGCAAACCGAATTGGACTGGGTGTATTTTAATGTGATGAGTGAAATTATAAGATCGCGTACTGCGCTTTTGGGAAGCTCCTTATTCTCGGTAACTATATTTGAAAGCAGCTCGCGGTTGATCTCAAAGTTATTTCTTCCCTGCTCGAAGGTTATGCCGTATACCTGCTTGCGCTCGATCTCAGCGGGAACATAGTCAGGGTCGATCTTTACTATGTTGTAGTTGCCGTTGCGCTTGCTCTTTAATATTTCGAGTGCCTCGCTATCATAACCGGGGGCGATAACGCCGTCGGAAACCTCGCGCTTGATCATTTTAGCGGTGGTCACATCACAGACATCCGAAAGGGCTACCCAATCACCGAAGGAGCACATTCTGTCTGTGCCGCGTGCTCTGGCATAGGCACAGGCAAGCGGTGAATCGTCAAGACCCTCGATATCGTCTACAAAGCATGCCTTTTTAAGCTTGTCGGACAACGGAATGCCGACAGCTGCAGAGGTAGGGCTTACGTGCTTAAAGGAAGTAACGGCAGGAAGTCCCAGTGCCTCTTTTAATTCCTTAACAAGCTGCCAAGAATTGAAAGCGTCGAGGAAGTTTATAAAACCGGGTCTGCCGCAAAGGATCTCAATCGGAAGGGATGAGCCGTCCTCCATAAATATTTTTGCAGGTTTTTGGTTAGGGTTGCAACCGTATTTCAGTTCAAATTCCTTCATTTTTGATTCTCCTTATTTATTTTTGTTGATTATTATTTCGGTAGGCTCGCTGCCGTCGAGCGGAATGCTGCGAACAAAGAGCGAAACCTTATTGTCTTCGTTAAGATTGTTCCAAACTATATCGGCAAGCTCTTTTGCTGTGTTGGGGAGCGCTACCTCCTCAGGCTCGCCGTAGAATGACGGGATCGGATCACCGTCACACTTGTAGGTATGAATAAAATGGCCTATTCCGTTTTCGGGAGAAAGATAATCATAATAGAATCTTCTGCATGATTCGCCTCTGCCGTCTGCCGATTTCAGTATAGACATTTTATAAGCAAAGGTGTTGCGCGGGAAGCAATAATAAAGGATTCCCGAAATTCTGGGGGTGAAGTTGGGAGCATCCGGCTCGAACTCACGGCGACCGCAAGCCTCCTCAAATCCATAGTGATGCTCACATTCATTTATGCAATCATATATTGTGTTGGTCTGGTCACCGTTGGTGATAATATCGATATTGCCGCCCTTTGCGCTCAAGTAGGGATTATAAATAATAAGACTGGGATCAGACAGCTTGCTTTCGTCATATGCTTTGGTGCGCATACCGCCGTCAAAACGCTCAAATACACGGTTACGGCTGTTTTCGCTGCGTCCCATAATGAAATATGCTATCATAGCGTTTTTGCCGTCTGCCGATTTACCTATAACTATACCTCTACCAGGATAGGAGTTCTCAGAGAGGAGTGTTTTTAAATCATACAAAGCCATTTTCTTCACCTTTTAAAATTATTTTGTTAAAAGTTCATTGCTTACTTTTTCGACAGCCTCGGGAAGTATTTTCCACTCAGCAAGCCTCATTACTCTTTTTTGCAGGGTTTCGGGGGTATCGTTTTCACGAATTGCCACCGCTTTTTGCATTATTATCTCGCCGCCGTCGGGTATTTCGTTAACGAAATGGACGGTAGCGCCGGTCACCTTAACACCGTACTGCAGTGCCGCTTCGTGGACGCGCAGTCCGTAAAAGCCTTTTCCGCAGAAGGACGGAATAAGTGACGGGTGTACGTTTATTATGCGTTTGGGATATCTGCCCGTAAAGCGCTCGCTGAGGATAGACATAAAGCCTGCTAAAACAATAATATCTATTTTGTTTTCGTCAAGCAAAGAGATGAGTTTGTCCTCGAAAGCCTCCTGACTGCCGCACTCAGACTTGAGCACAAGTGTGGTGGGGATCTTGGCATTTTCAGCACGGGTAAGCGCGAAAGCACCTGCCTTATTAGAAATTACAAGCGAAATTTTTCCGCTTTTGAGGATTCCCTTTTGCTGGGCATCGATAAGCGCCTGCAGATTAGTACCGCCGCCCGAAACAAGAACAGCTATTCTAACCATTTGCTTTCTCCTTCCCTATAAGACTAAGCACCGGGAGCAATACTCCACCCAACGCATTACCGAGAATTACGGTCCACAGGTAGCCGAAAGCCTCTAAAGAGCAGATACTCGAAGCGGCAAAATAGAACATATTTGCTATTGAATGTTCAAAGCCACTCAAAATGAAGACCGGAACACAGAACAGTATACCCGCTATTCCTTTACCCTCACGGTAGATACTTACTGCAAGATACATCAAAATTCCGCAAAATACTGCACGGATAAGGGTTTGAGGGAGGGCCTGCGTGAGCTTTGCACTGCAGGCTGCCAAGGCAGCCTCGCCGACTGCAGGAATGGCATAGCTTGCGGCAAAACCGAGTGTAACTGTTGCAATCGCATTGCCGAGCAAGCCGAGCAGCAACGCCGACCACTCCTCCTTGCCGTGCTTTTCGACCATAAAGCCTACCTTGCCGGTAAAGAGAGAATAACCCTTAAAGCAGATGCACAGAAGGGCGACGGAAAATAATATAGCGCCTATGTATTTATTATCGCAGGAAAGATAAACGCATCCGCCTATAGCAATCATAATGCCGGCGGATATTCCACCGATAATGTTTTTCAGCATATCGTTATTTTCTCCTCGGATTTGATGATATCGCCTATTACATAGGCGTCCTCGCCGTTGGCTTTCAGAATTTCGAGTGCCTTGTCTACATCGTTCTTATCAACAACGATACTCATACCAACGCCCATATTAAATGTGTTGAACATATCATGCTCGCTAATATTACCGGTTTTCTGCAGCAGTTCAAATATCGGAAGCACCTTAACGGCCGCTCTTTCAATACGGGCACCGAGTCCCTTCGGAATGCTGCGCGGAATGTTTTCATAAAATCCGCCGCCGGTTATATGGGATATACCCTTAACATTTACCTGTTCGAGCAACGCAAGCACAGGCTTTACATAAATTTTCGTAGGAGTGAGCAGCGTTTCACCCACAGACTTACCGCCAAGCTCAGCCATAGGTGTCTTAATACCGCTGTTTTCAACGTCGAACACCTTGCGAACAAGCGAAAAACCGTTGGAATGGACACCGCTTGAGGGCAGAGCTATAACAACGTCACCCTCACACATAGTGTTGTTGTCGATTATCTTAGACTTATCTACAACACCGGTGCAATAACCTGCAAGGTCATACTCGTCTACCGGATAGAAGCCGGGCATTTCGGCGGTCTCTCCGCCAATAAGAGCAGCTCCGGACTGAACACAGCCCTCGCTTACGCCCTTTACTATATCAGCTATGCGCTCAGGTATATTCTTACCGCAAGCGATATAATCAAGGAAGAAAAGCGGTTTTGCACCTGCACAGATTATATCGTTTACGCACATAGCAACGCAGTCGATACCGACAGTATCGTGCTTATCCATCAAAAAAGCTAATTTAAGTTTAGTACCTACACCGTCGGTTCCGCTTACGAGAACCGGACGGGTAATGCCGGTGAGATCAAGCTCAAAAAGGCCGCCGAAGCCTCCTACATCTGAGCATACACCGCTTGTAAGGGTTTTTGCGATGTGCTGTTTCATAAGTTCAACTGCCTTGTATCCTGCCGTAATATCAACGCCGGCAGCCGCGTAGCTGTCAGATCTTGACTGTGTATTCATGTTTCTATTCCTTTCCGTTCCAGCAATAGGTACAGAGCTTACAAGGCTCCAGTCCTATGGATTTGATTATTCCTTCGAGCGACTGAAATTCCAGTGATGCAAAATTAAATTTTTCGCATATAGTTTTTCTCAGATTCTGTCCGCGCTCGGTTGATGAATTGCTGTATTCCTCAATATGGTTAAAGCCTTCCTCGCCCTCGAGTTCCATTATTACGCGTCTGGCGATAAGCTCCATATCGTCTGTTGCACGCGAGAAGTTTAAATATTTACAGCCGTACATTATCGGAGGGCAGGCAGAACGCATATGTACCGCCTTAGCGCCGTTGGAATACAGAAAATCTACCGTCTCCTTAAGCTGAGTACCGCGAACGATTGAATCGTCCACAAACAGAAGGTTTTTATCCTGTATAAGCTCGTGAACCGGTATCTGCTTCATCTTAGCAACGCGACTGCGTTCAGACTGCTTTGCAGGCGTGAAGCTGCGCGCCCAGGTAGGGGTATATTTAATAAATGCACGTGCGAACGGAATGCCGCTCTTATTAGCATAGCCTATTGCGTGAGGAGTGCCCGAATCCGGCACACCACCGATATAATCAATATCCGAAGTTTCCTTGCCGGCATTATCGTTCTCAGCCATTATTTCTCCGTTACGGTAGCGCATCATCTCGACATTTATACCCTCATAACTGGAGGTAGGATATCCGTAATAGCTCCAAAGGAATGCACAAATGCGCATCTCTTTTCCGGGTTGTGCTAACTGCGTCATACCGTCTGATGTAAGCTCGACTATCTCACCGGGGCCAAGCTCCTTATAATCTTCATATCCCAGCTTTTTATAAGCAAAGGACTCAAACGAAACACAAAAACCCTCTTCGTCCTTTCCGACCAGCACCGGAATTCTTCCCAGCCTGTCACGCGCCGCTATAAGGTTACCGTCATCCTTCAAAATAAGAATAGATGCCGTACCCTCTATTTTGCTTTGGGCAAATTTAATTCCACCGACAAAATCATCTTGCTGGTTTATAAGTGCCGCTACAAGCTCGGTCGAGTTGACCTTGCCGCTTGTCATAGCATCAAAATGACCGCCGGATGAGGATGAAAGATATTCCTTTATCAATTCATCGGAATTATTTATAATGCCGATGATACAAATAGCATATGTACCGAGATGGGAACGGATAAGAAGCGGTTGCGGCTCGTAATCGCTTATACAGCCTATAGCAGATGTACCCTGCATCTCGTCAAATATATTCTCAAACTTTGTCCTAAAGGGAGAATTTTGAATATTATGTATATCCCTTTGAAGACCTATTGTCTTGTCGTAAGCCGCAATGCCGCCGCGGCGGGTACCGAGGTGAGAATGGTAGTCCGTTCCGAAGAAGACGTCCGATATTGCATCGCGCTTGCTGACAACGCCGAAGAAACCGCCCATGTTTTTCTCCTTTTAATTACTTTACAAGAATGATGGATTGGATAAAAGTTACCTAAATAAACCCTTTATAGCAGGTTCAACTCTACCCTACGCAAAGAAAAGCTCGGACAGGGTCATCGGATCAATATATTCGCCGTCCTTGTAAACGCGCATATTGCCGGAGGCTATCTCGTCGATGAGCATTACATTGCCATCCTTGTCATAACCGAATTCAAACTTGATGTCATAAAGAACGAGTCCCTTTTCCTTGAGGTCGTCTGCAACTATCTGTGTGATCTTCTGGGTCATTTCCTTAATATCATCATACTGCTTTGCGGTCATAACGCCGAGATCTACAAGTCCGTCTTTGGTTACGAGCGGATCGCCCTTTTCGTCGTTTTTGAAGGTGGTTTCAACATAAGCAGGAAGATCGGCACCCTCCTCGATGTAGTCACCGTAACGGCGGATAAAGCTGCCTACTGCCTTATGACGGCAGATGACCTCAAGACCGTGGCCGAACACCTTTCCGGGTAGAACCTCCATTGTGGTATCCTCAAGATTTGCATTTACGAAATGTGTCTTTATGCCGGCAGCATTTACCTTTTCAAAGAAATAAATAGACATACGAAGGTTTACATCACCCACGCCGTCGATAGTGAGACCAACAGAATTTTCGCCCGGATCAAACACGCCGTCCTTACCGGTGCAGTCATCCTTGAACTTAAGCAGATAATTGCCGTTATCAAGTGCGAATACGTCTTTTGTCTTTCCTGTGTAAACGAGTTTCTTTTCCATTTTGATGATCTCCTTTATTTTAATAAAATTATAAACTAAAGTTTGGACATTACGTCCTTGTCCTTTAAAAGGACTGCCTGTGCATCAGCACGGCGTTTATCGTCTAATTTCTGTGCGAGTTCCCCGTCCTCAACGGCAAGTATCTGCGCACAAAGCAGCGCGGCATTGGCTCCCCCGTTTATAGCAACAGTAGCAACAGGTATGCCTGTTGGCATCTGCACCGTTGAAAGGAGGGCGTCAATGCCGTCAAGATTGGATGATTTACAAGGTATTCCGATAACAGGAAGTGTGGTATTTGCGGCAATAGCGCCGGCAAGATGAGCCGCCATACCGGCAGCGGCTATTATAGCGCCAAAGCCGTTTTCTCTGGCAGAAAGCGCAAAGTCACGCGCCTGTTCAGGGGTGCGGTGTGCAGAATAGATGTGCACCTCAAACGGTATCCCTAAAGACGCAAGCACATCAGTGGCTTTTTTAATTATGGGCAGGTCGCTGTCGCTACCCATTACTATTCCGACTTTTTTCATATTCTAACTCCTTTAATAAAAACAAAAAGGCACACTTAACCTATACATCAGTTAAATGTGCCCAGACGGTCGGCTTGAGCGGAAAAACCGCATCATTCCCTGCTTCTTTGTGGTGCTCCACATTTACCGTCAGTTACAAGGAATGGTATTATCAATACATGATATATATTATCATACACAACAAATTGTGTCAAGGCACGAAACCGAATTTTGTCTTTTTATATACTATCGCGTCAAATAAAATGTTTTTTTTAGTATAAATGTTACTTTCCTGCTTGGGTTTCGCAGTAGATACAACGATAAATATTGTTTTCTCGGTCGGTAAGTTTGAAAATATGATCTAATTCCTGTTCGACCGAGGTTATGCATCTCGGGTTTTTACATTTAATAACATTCTTAAGCGTTTCAGGCATAGCAATCGATCGCTTTTCTATAAGCTTGCCGCCGCGAATGATATTTACTGTAATCCCGGGGTCAACATAACCGATAACATCAAAGTTTATCGGAATATCGGCATCAATCTTTATAATATCTTTTTTACCGAGTTTTTTACTGCCAACATTCTTGATAATGGCAACCGAGCAATCAACATCCCCCAGCTCCAGCAGTTCATAAAGGCGCATACCTCTGCCGGCGGTGATATGATCGATTACTACACCGTTATGAATAGAATCTATATTCATCTTCCCGCCTCCTCTAACAACTTGAGTATAAGCGCCATACGCATATACTTTCCGTAAAGCACCTGTTTAAAGTAGCAAGCGCGCGGGTCGGAATCGATCTCAACACTGATCTCATTGACCCTCGGAAGCGGATGCATTATGCAAAGATTACTTTTAGCACCAACAAGCTTTTTAGGTTCTAAAATATAGCTGTCCTTAAGACGCAGATAATCCTCTTCGTTGAAGAAACGCTCACGCTGAACACGAGTCATATACAGGATGTCCAGTTTCGGCATTACATCCTCCATACTTGTCGTCTGCTCATAGGGGATGCCGTTTTTAGCAAGTACATCTTTTTTGACATAGCTGGGAAGCTTTAACTCTTCAGGCGAAATAAGCACGACCTTTATGCCCTTATAGCGCGAAAGTGCGGATATCAGCGAATGCACCGTTCTACCGAACTTAAGATCTCCGCAAAATCCTACGGTAAGATTCTCGAACCTGCCTTTTTCACGGTATATCGTGAGCAGATCGGCAAGGGTCTGGGTGGGATGATTGTGACCGCCGTCGCCTGCGTTGATAACCGGAATAGTGGCATTCTTAGAGGCAACAAACGGAGCACCCTCCTTAGGATGACGCATTGCAATTATGTCGGCGTAACAGCTGATGGTCTTTGCGGTGTCTGCAACGCTCTCACCCTTTGCAGCCGAGGAACTGGCCGCCTCTGAAAACCCTATAACATTTCCGCCAAGCTCATACATCGCCGCCTCAAAGCTAAGGCGTGTTCGGGTGGACGGCTCGAAAAACAGCGTTGCGAGTTTTTTACCCTTACATTTCTCGCTGTATTTTGCCGGATCTTCTATTATGTCACTTGCAGTTTTAAGCAGTTGCTCGATCTCCTCGACCGAAAAATCCAGAATGTCTATCAGACTTCTCATCTCAGGTTACCCCTTTATCCAACTTTCGTCGGACGGATTGTTACGGAATGCGATGAGGCGTTTTACATCGTCCGGCTTAATATATCCCTGTTCGGCTGCTACCTCGGCAATAACGTCGAAGTTGGTCAGCGAAACATTTTTTACATTTGCGGCTGCAAGACGGTCAATTCCCTTCTGCATACCGTAGGTGAATATACTTACGATTCCGAGAACCTCGGCACCTGCCTCGCGCAGAACATTTACAACCTCTATTACACTGCCGCCAGTAGATATAAGATCCTCTACAACTACGACCTTTTGTCCCTTTTCCAGTCTACCCTCGATTTGGTTCTGGCGGCCGTGATCCTTAGCTCCCGAACGGACATAGCCCATCGGCAGATCCATAATATGGCCGGTGATAGCGGCATGGGCAATACCGGCAGTTGAGGTACCCATAAGCACTTCTGCCTCGGGGTAGTGCTCCTTAATCAGCTTCGCAAGTCCGTTTTCAACATCGGTACGGACCTCAGGCGAGGTCAGTGTCAGGCGGTTGTCGCAATACACCGGACTTTTGATACCGCTTGCCCATGTGAACGGCTCGTCCGGACGGAAGAATACCGCCTTTATTTTTAGTAGATCCTTAGCTATGAGCTTATCCATTATATATTCTCCTTAATCTATAAATTCTTCAACACAGCGAGTGTATGCCGCAACGGGGTCGGCTGCGGCAGTAATGGGACGACCCACTACGATATAGTCAGAGCCTATCTCCTTAGCCTGTGCAGGGGTCATAACGCGCTTTTGGTCGCCTATATCACCATCGGCAAAGCGTACTCCGGGCGTTACTGTTAAAAATCCGTCACCGCAAACATCGTGCACCTTTGCAGCCTCAAGCGGTGAACAAACGACACCGTCAAGTCCTGCACGGGCAGCGTTTGCCGCATAATGCATTACTACCTTATCGATTGGTTCGTGAATGAGCAGGTCATTTTCCATACTATCCTGATCGGTAGAGGTCAACTGTGTAACGGCTATGAGCAACGGGCGTGTTCCGTCCGGACGGGTGAGTCCTTCGATTGCCGCCTCCATCATACGGGTTGTACCCGATGCGTGGAGATTACAGATATCTACATCCAGATTAGAGAGCACTGCCATAGCCTTCTTAACGGTATTAGGAATATCGTGCAGTTTAAGATCCAAAAATATCTTATGGCCGCGTGCTTTTATCTCGCGTACTATCTGCGGTCCTTCGGCGTAGAACAGCTCCATACCGATCTTTACAAAGGGTTTTCTGTCGGTAAATTTATCGAGAAAAGCGAAGGTATCTTCAGCACTCGAAAAATCACAGGCTATTATTACATCCTTGCCCATTATCTTGCGCCTCCTATTATTTCAGTTAAACTGTTTATTTTGTATTTTTCCATAACTCTCGGAAGGTCATTTATAATATCGCGGCAGGCATAGGGGTCTATTAGGTTGGCGGCGCCTACCTCTACTGCAGTTGCACCTGCAAGCATCATTTCGATTACATCCTCGGCACTTGAAACGCCTCCCATTCCTACTACCGGGATCTTTACGGCAGACGCGACCTGATACACCATTCTTACCGCTACGGGTAATATTGCGCTACCGGAAAAGCCGCCCATTTTATTTGCGATCACCGGCTTTTTTGTGCGCAGGTCAATACGCATACCGAGAAGCGTATTTATAAGGCTTATACCGTCTGCGCCCGCTTCCTCGCAAGCTTTAGCGATAGAAACTATATCTGTAACATTAGGCGAAAGCTTGATTATTACCGGCTTTGTCGTAACTGCCTTTACTGCGCGGGTAACCTCGGCAGCAGCCTCGGGTGAGGTGCCAAAGCTCATTCCTCCGCCGTGAACATTCGGACAGCTGACATTAACCTCAAGCCAGCCTACCTGCTCGCATTTATCAAGTTTCTGACAGGTATAGACATAATCCTCAACAGAGAAGCCGCTGATATTTGCCATTACCTTTTTATTAAAACATTTTGCAAGTTTAGGCAGTTCTTCGCTTATTACCCTATCAACGCCTGGGTTTTGAAGTCCGACGGCGTTTATCATACCCGACGGGCACTCGGCAATACGGGGTGTGGGGTTACCGAAACGGGCTTCCTTAGTAGTACCTTTAAAGGAAAATGTACCCAGTACATTTATATCATACAGTTCGGCAAACTCCCAGCCGTAGCCAAAAGTACCGCTGGCAGGTATTACAGGGTTATCAAGCTTTATTCCGCAGAGGTCAACACTTAGTTTTCCCACAGTATTTCCTCCTTCTTTAAAACAGGGCCATCTTTACATATCCGCTTATACCCCGTTATCGTTTTACAGGAACAGCCCATACAGGCGCCAAAACCGCATCCCATACGCTCCTCAAAGCTGAACTGACCGCTCGTAGCCGTAGCTTTATAGACAGCCTTTAGCATCGGTTCGGGTCCGCAGGTATAAAAATATGTGTAGTAGGTATCGTTTATAGCATCGGTAACAAAGCCTTTAACACCGTAAGAGCCGTCGGCTGTGGCAACCGTCACATCAGCACCGAGAGCCTTAAACTCATCTTCATAAAAGACCTCGTCCTTAGTGTTAAAACCGAGCACTACCGACACCTTTTTTCCTTCGGCTATCAGGGTCTTTGCCAACATATAAAGCGGGGGCACACCGACACCGCCGCCGAGCAACAGCGGCTTATCCCCCGAAAGGGAAGTATCATATCCGTTTCCAAGTCCCGTAAGTGTATCCAATACACCGCTTGACATACCGCACATCTGCTCGGTTCCCTTACCTACCACTTTATATACAATGGTAAGCACATCACCCTCGCAGTCGCAGACCGATATAGGACGGCGCAAATAAAGTCCGTTCAATTTGAGATTTACAAACTGACCCGGTGCGGTAATATCCGACACATCACCCTTAAGGCGCATTTTATAGACCGTATCGGTCAATGCGGTATTTTCAATTATATTCAGTAAAACCTGTTTCATTTTTTCACCTTAGGCGTCTATTGTAGAAATTGTGAGTGTGGTTTCCTCAAGAACATCGAGCACTACCTTTACGGTATCAAGCGCGGTAAATATAGTTACATTATTCTCGGTTGCAAGCTGTCTTATCTGGAGACCGTCATTAGACTGGCCTGCGTCGATATCCCTGGTGTTTATCACGTAGGCAATATGGCCTTGACGGAGTGCATCCGGGATTTCTTCGCTTCCATCTGAGATCTTTCCGAGCATATGGGTACGGATGCCATTCTTTTTAAGGAAATTGGCTGTACCTTCAGTAGCCTGAATGTTAAAACCGAGATTGTAGAAGCGACGAATTAGAGGAAGTGCTTCTTCCTTGTCCTTATCGGAAATGGTTACAAATACCGTACCGTAGTTTTGCAGGTGCATGCCTGATGCCTGAAGCGCCTTAAACAGGGCACGGTTGAGCTTATCATCATAGCCGATGGCTTCACCTGTTGACTTCATTTCAGGAGAGAGGTATGCGTCAAGTCCGCGTATCTTATTGAACGAGAAGACCGGAACCTTTACATACCAACGCTTTTTCTCCTCCGGATATACCTCGAATATTCCCTGCTCTTTGAGGGTCTTGCCCATTATTACCTCGGTAGCGATATCTGCCAGGCTGTAGCCTGTAGCCTTAGAAAGGAAGGGCACGGTACGGGAGGAACGCGGGTTTACTTCGATGATATAGACATTCTCATCCTTATCAACAATAAACTGAATATTGTAAAGACCTACTATGCCGATTCCTATGCCGAGTTCCTTGGCGTACTTAAGGATAGTACCCTTTACCTTATCGGATATACTGAAGCTGGGATAAACGCTTATAGAGTCACCGCTGTGAACACCGGTGCGCTCAACAAGTTCCATAATACCCGGAACGAATACATCGGTTCCGTCACATATGGCATCGACCTCAACCTCTTTACCCTGAATATATTTATCTACCAAAACGGGTTTATCCTCGTCAATCTCAACGGCAGTCTTTAAATAGTGACGAAGCTGTTCTTCGTTTGCAACGATCTGCATTGCTCTGCCGCCAAGCACAAAGCTGGGACGTACGAGAACCGGATAGCCTATCTCGGCCGCTGCCTTAAGACCGTCCTCTATTTTTGTTACCGCTTTACCCTTAGGCTGCGGAATATCAAGGCTCTGAAGTATTTTTTCAAAGCTGTCACGGTTTTCGGCTGCTTCTATTGCATCGCAGTCTGTACCTATGATCTTAACACCGCGCTGCATAAGCGGTTCTGCAAGGTTTATGGCAGTCTGACCGCCGAGAGAAGCTATTACACCTTCCGGCTTTTCAAACTCAATGATATTCATAACATCCTCAGGTGTCAGCGGCTCGAAATAAAGTTTATCCGCGGTCGTATAATCGGTTGAAACCGTTTCGGGATTGTTATTTATGATGATAGCCTCATAACCCGATTTCTTTATGGTGGTTACGGCGTGAACCGTAGAATAGTCGAACTCAACACCTTGACCGATACGAATGGGACCTGCGCCGAGAACTACTATTTTCTTCTTATCGGTGATAACAGATGCATTCTCGTCGGTGTATGAGGAGTAGAAATAAGGAATATATGCACCTGTGTGGCAGGTATCGACCATTTTATATATCGGGAAGATACCGTTTTCCTTGCGAAGGTTATAAATTTCTATTTCCTTTTTGTTCCATAATTTTGCTATAAAGGCATCGCCGAAGCCCATCTTTTTAGCAGACTTAAGCACGTCAAGGTTGCCGACATTTTCTTTAAGCTCTGCTTCTTTTTCTATTATCTTCTTTATTGATTCGAGGAAGTATGCGGTTATCTTGGTGACATCGTGAAGTTTTTCGACGGTCGTTCCGCGGCGGAGCAGTTCGGCAATAGCAAAGATATTATCATCCTTAAACTCGGTTATATATCCGAGCAATTCTTCACTGCTGTATTTATCAAACTTAGGCAGGTAGAAATGGCAAGCACCTATCTCAAGCGAGCGAACAGATTTCAAAAGGCACTCCTCAAGGTTAGAGCCTATGCCCATTACCTCGCCTGTTGCTTTCATCTGTGTGCCGAGAGTATTCGCGGCAGTTGCGAACTTATCAAACGGGAAACGCGGAAGCTTTGCAACAACATAATCGAGTCGCGGCTCGAAGGCTGCGGTCGTGTTAGCTATTGCAATATCCTCAAGTGCCATACCAACGGCTATTTTAGCGGTTACTCTCGCTATCGGGTAGCCGCTGGCCTTAGATGCAAGAGCAGAGGAACGGGAAACGCGGGGATTGACCTCAATGAGATAGTATTCACTTGATTCGGGATTAAGCGCAAACTGAACGTTACAGCCGCCCTCTATCTTGAGTTCCTTAATGATCTTGATAGCGCTATCGTTTAGCATTTTAAGATCATGGTCATTCAAGGTCATTATCGGTGCGACAACGAGAGAGTCACCCGTGTGAACGCCGACAGGATCGATATTTTCCATACCGCAGATGGTAATAGCGTGGTCGTTAGAGTCACGCATTACCTCAAACTCTATCTCCTTATAGCCCTTTACACTCTTCTCTATCAAAACCTGATGAACGGGAGAAAGCTTAAAGGCATTAAGACCTATCTCTACAAGTTCTTCTTCATTATTGGCAAAGCCGCCGCCGGTACCGCCCAGAGTAAACGCAGGACGTAATACTACGGGGTAACCTATATTCTCAGCCGCTATCTTAGCTTCGTCTATGCTGTAGGTAATTTCGGAGGGGATTGTAGGCTCACCTATTGACTGGCAAAGTTCCTTAAACAGTTCTCTGTCCTCGGCGCGCTCAATACTTTCGCTGCTGGTGCCGAGCAGTTCTACACCGCACTCTTTAAGCACGCCCTTTTTCTCGAGCTGCATGGCAATGTTAAGTCCTGTCTGTCCGCCGATGCCGGGAACGATCGCATCCGGACGCTCATAACGCAGGATCTTAGCAATATACTCAAGGGTGAGAGGCTCCATATAAACCTTATCTGCTATCGTAGTGTCGGTCATTATGGTTGCAGGGTTGGAGTTACAGAGTACGACCTCGTAACCTTCTTCTTTAAGCGCAAGGCAAGCCTGTGTGCCCGCATAGTCAAACTCGGCCGCCTGACCGATAACGATCGGACCGGAGCCGATTATCAAAATTTTCTTAATATCTGTTCTCTTTGCCATAGTGAAAGCCTCCAAAATTACTTTTTATATACAACTTTTCCGTTTTTTACTGTCAGCACACAGCTACCGTACAATGTATCGCCCTCAAAGGGGGTAGCCCTGCCGAGCGAGAGAAATTCGCCGGGGTTTACGGTTTCTGTTTTACTCAGATCCCAGACCGTAAAATCGTCGCCTTGCGGAATGTTAAAGCGTCGGCGCGGATTGAGTGACATCAGTTCTATTAATTTCTCAAGGGTTATTATACCCTTTTTCACAAGGTGCGTATAAAGCACGGGGAATGCCGTTTCAAGCCCGACAATTCCAAACGCGCTTTTTGAAAGCCCTCGGCTTTTTTCTTCTGCCGAGTGCGGTGCGTGGTCGGTCGCTATCATATCGATCGTACCGTCTTGTATGCCTGCTATGAGCGCTTCCCTGTCTTCACGCGAGCGAAGCGGCGGATTCATCTTGAATCTGCCTTCCTCCTTAAGATCGTTTTCATCAAGCACAAGGTAGTGCGGCGCGGTCTCACAGGTGACATCTACGCCTGCGGCCTTGGCTTTTCTTATAGCCTCAACACTTTCTTTTGCCGAAATGTGACAAACGTGGTAGCGGCAACCGGTCTCAGCGGCAAGTTTAAGATCACGCTCTATCTGCAGATATTCACTTTCGGAACAGATGCCCTTATGCCCGTGGGCAGCGGCATATGCACCGTCATGTATATAGCCGCCGTGCAACAGTGAATTATCCTCGCAGTGGGCAACTATCATACAGCCGAGCTCTCGCGCGCGAAGCATAGCCTCTCGCATAAGCTGCTCGCTTTGTATTCCTCTGCCGTCATCCGAAAATGCTATGACCTTGCCGGCAAGCGCTTCCATATCCGCGAGCTGTTCACCCTTCTGGCCAACAGTTATTGACCCGTATGGGTAGATATCTATCGTAGCATCCTTTTCTATAAGATCGGTTTGTTTTTTAAGATTTTCTATACTGTCAGGTACGGGATTCAGGTTCGGCATAGTACAGACAGCGGTATAACCGCCGCGCGCAGCCGCCGCACTGCCCGAAGCTATGGTCTCTTTATATGAAAAACCCGGCTCGCGAAAATGCACGTGCACATCGCAAAAGCCGGGAAAAACAGTATATTCAGAAGCTGTGTCGGTCAAAAGGGAAAAATGGGGACAATTACAGAGGGCACTTTCGCTTAAAACAAAGTTAAAGTTTTTTATGTTCTCGCTGCCGCTCATAATTATTCCTTTCCACAAAAAATCCCGCCGAATCGGCAGGACAGACACACAAAAACCGATACAGCCGAGCTGTATCCGCGATTTTATTCATTCAATCTTGCCGACCTCTCTGGATCGTCTGTTAAAGATTTTATTTCCAAAAGATTATACCACACAGGGTATTCTTTGTCAACGAAAAATACATAAAAACCGAGGAAATTTTTCCTCGGTTTTTCACAAAAATCAATCTGTCCAATAATTGGTGTCGGTAAGGGTTGCCGCTACAAGAAAATCTTCCACAAAGAAGAAGTCCAATCTATAAGAATCATATGTGCATGAAAGTATATCACAATCATCTGAAACACCATGGAAAAAGTACTGCTGTTCTGCGGTTGCAATACTTTCGGTGTACTCAGCCTTAAGTTCGGCAGTTACATCGCTTTTAGTGACGGTCGAACCGAGTTCAAAGCCGTAGGCATAGCCGTTAGTTACGGTTATTACCGACACGCCGTGGTCAATGTTTGCCTTTTCGTAATAGAAAGAGGCATTAAGGGTATCAAGACGTACGGCCAGGTTACCCTCGACCTCCTGAAGCAGCACCTTTGATTCGTCAGCATCTTCGTAATCGGCAGGATAAATACGTTTTACTTCATCGATTGCAGTACCGAGCTTTACCTCAAGTTCGGGGATTTCTCCAACCTCGGCATAACGGTCGATATCGCCGCTGCCCTGAGATGATACGTTCTTTTTATCCTCGCCGCATCCGACAAAAGCAAGGGCAAGCACGAGGACAAGTAAAAGACATATTATTCTTTTCATTATTCTTTATCCCCCTTACAGGAAAGTTTATGAAGCAGATCATGACGCAGATCCCAAAGTTTTTGAGAAAGATCGATATAATAGTTATGCGGTTTTTCAAAACGCTTGACCTCATCCCAAAGGGTGTCGACCTGGGCGCGACAGTAAGCAGCAAGCTCGGCAACCGACGGACTGTCATAAACCTGCTTACCATTTTCCATTATCTTTACCTGTAATTTTTTTGCAGTAAAATTAGTAACGGTTTTGCGTTTCCAGGTATGGACAGGGTCGAAAATCTCGTAGGGTTTCGTATCGTCTATCTTCTCATCATTGAGGGTGATGACATCGGCTATCGCCTTGCCTGTTTCGTTATCGAAAAGACGCCACGGAATCTTGATTCCCGGCAGGGTTATTTTCGCGGTGTTTTCACTTACCTTTATTTTAGGTATTACCTCTCCGCCCTTTTCGACAGCGGCAAGCTTATACACTCCGCCGAACACAGCCTCACTTGAGGCCGTTATAAGACGCTCACCTACACCAAAGCTGTCAACACGCGCGCCTTGTACAAGCATATCACGGATAAGGTATTCATCAAGCGAATTGGAAACAACTATCTTACAGTCAGGATATCCGGCATCGTCAAGCATCTTGCGGCATTTTTTAGTTAGGTACGTTATATCGCCGCTGTCTATGCGCACACCTTTAGGACGGACGCCCAGCGGTTTTAACACCTCATCAAACACGCGTATAGCATTTGGAATACCGGACTTTAAAACATTATAGGTATCAACCAGCAGCAAGCAGGAATCAGGATATTTTTCGGCATAAGCCTTAAATGCCGAATACTCATCATCAAAGAGCTGGACCCAGCTATGTGCCATAGTTCCGGAGGGTGGAACAGAGAAATCCTGCGCCGACTTTACGCAAGATGTACCTGCGCATCCGCCTATCATAGCGGCGCGGGCACCGTAGACCGCGGCATCATAGCTATGAGCGCGGCGGGCACCGAACTCAAGCACAGCACGTCCCTCGGCCGCGCGAACTATACGATTTGCCTTAGTGGCTATGAGCGACTGATGATTTATGGTGAGAAGCACCATGGTTTCAACCAAAAACGCTTGAAGTGCCGGTCCGCGAACCGTTACTATCGGCTCATTTGGGAATATGGGCGTACCCTCGGGAACAGCCCATACATCACAGGCAAACTCAAAGTTGCGAAGATACTCAAGGTATTCTTGCGAAAAAAGATTAAGTGAGCGGAGATATTCGATATCCTCGTCCGAGAACGACAGATTATTAAAGTATTCAATAAGCTGATCAAGTCCCGCCATTATGGCAAAGCCGCCGTTATCAGGCACACGGCGGAAAAACATATCAAAATAGACGGTAGTGTCACGGTACTCACTGTCAAAGAAACCGTTTGACATGGTCATCTCATACAGATCGAGTAGCATTGAAAGGTTTTCGCGCATTTTAAAGACTCCTTATTGAATCGTGATTTTATATTATAATAATACCTCTACAGGCGGATATTGTCAAATAAAAAAGCAGAGAACAATATGTTCCCTGCTTTGATATTAATACATTCCGCCGGCGGCACCTGCAGCTGCAGCGGCAGAAGCGGCAGCTATTGCCGGATCTTCCTTTTTATCGGTAACGAGAGACTCGGTGGTGAGAACCATCGAAGCTACCGACGCAGCGTTCTGAAGTGCAGAACGGGTCACCTTGGTCGGGTCTACTATTCCGGCTGTGAGCATATCGGTATATTCCTCGTTATATGCGTCAAAGCCGTAGTTTACCTTACCGCTGGTTATGATCTTATCGATTATTACAGAGCCCTCAAGACCTGCGTTTGCGGCAATCTGACGGATGGGCGCTTCGAGCGATTTGAGCACGATGTTTACACCGGTCTTCTCATCGCCTGAGGTTTCATCCAGCATAGCCTTTACAGCAGGTATAGCATTTATAAGTGCTACTCCGCCGCCGGCTACTATACCCTCTTCTACAGCTGCCTTGGTAGCGGCAAGAGCAACCTCAATGCGAAGCTTTTTATCCTTCATTTCGATCTCGGTTGCAGCGCCAACCTTTATTACCGCAACACCGCCTGCGAGCTTTGCAAGACGCTCCTGCAACTTTTCGCGGTCGAAATCGGAAGTGGTGGTTTCGATCTGGTTGCGTATCTGTGCTACACGTGCCTTGATCTCATCCTTATCGCCTGCACCGTCAACAATGATGGTGTTCTCCTTGCCTACCTTGACCTGACGGGCTGTGCCGAGCATATCAACGGTTGCATTCTTAAGCTCAAGACCAAGTTCCTCGGTAATTACCTGACCGCCTGTGAGAACTGCGATATCCTGCAGCATTTCCTTTCTGCGATCGCCGAAGCCGGGAGCCTTGACACCTACGCAGGTAAACGTGCCGCGAAGCTTATTTACAATGATAGTCGATAAAGCCTCACCCTCGATATCCTCAGCAATTATTACAAGCTTTCTGCCTGCCTGAACAATCTGCTCAAGTAACGGAAGTATCTCCTGAATGTTGGATATCTTCTTGTCGGTTATAAGAATGAGCGGCTCGTCTATAACAGCCTCCATCTTATCTGTATCGGTAGCCATATAGGGAGTGATGTATCCGCGGTCGAACTGCATACCCTCTACTACCTCGGAATAGGTTTCGGCGGTCTTGGATTCCTCAACGGTGATAACGCCGTCGGCAGATACCTTTTCCATAGCCTCGGCTATAAGATTGCCGATGACCTCGTCACCTGCTGAAATGGTGGCAACGCGGGCTATATCATGACTTCCGCTTACCTTCTGAGAATTGGAAACAACGGTGTTTACAGCAGTCTCAACAGCACGGTTTATACCCTTCTTAACCACCATCGGATTAGCGCCGGCGGCAACGTTCTTCATACCCTCACAGATGAGAGCCTGAGCCAAAACGGTTGCGGTAGTGGTGCCGTCACCAGCTGCATCGTTGGTCTTGACCGAAACCTCTTTAACAAGCTGTGCACCCATATTCTCAAACGGGTCATCAAGCTCGATCTCCTTTGCGATGGTAACGCCGTCGTTGGTGATGAGCGGTGCGCCGAATTTCTTATCAAGCACTACGTTTCTGCCCTTGGGACCGAGGGTAACCTTTACTGCGTTGGCAAGCTGATCAACGCCAGACTGCAAAGCCTTGCGCGCCTCTTCGCCGAAAATTATTTCCTTAGACATAATTTTTCCTCCTATTCAACAATAGCCAGAATATCCGACTGACGGATGATGCAATACTCTTCACCGTCAACCTTGACCTCGGTGCCGGAATACTTGGATGTGAGCACCTTGTCGCCTACCTTAACATACATTTTTACCTCATTGCCGTCAACAAGCCCGCCCGGACCTACGGCAACGATCTCTGCGATCTGTGGTTTTTCCTGTGCAGCTGCGGTAAGGATGATACCGCTCTTTGTGGTTTCCTCAGCCGGAGCGGCCTTGGTAACTACTCTGTCTGCTAAAGGTTTTATAGTCATAAAAATACCTCCTGTATAAAACATATAACTTAAAATTAGCACTCGCACTTTTAGAGTGCTAATTTATATTTTAAACCATTTTTCAAAAAATGCAATACCTGTTTAGAAAAAATTTACAATTTCTCCGCTTTAGATAATAATATGCGCAAAATCCACACAAGATTATACAGTTATTGCAGATTTTGTTTTATCGTCATATTTTTCGTACACGCCGCGCGGCAGAACAAACCTGACCGCATTTTTCACAAGCTCAAATTTTATCTTTTTGCGGTGGATTATCTCACCGTCAAGATTTATAGGCTCGTCCTTTTCCGCCTCGATCTCCATCACACTGCAATGTCCATGGCGACAACAGGGCAGGTCTTCGTGTACTCCCCGTTCATAAAGCTTTAAAAATCTAAGTATCTTAAGGCGCGATATCTTTTCAACCACCAGCCATTCAAGTCTTCCGTCCATCGGATTTGCCGAAGGGGAGCTTTTATATCCGCCGCCGTAAACGGGACCGTTTGCGCAAACGGCAAACAGGGTGTCAAAGGTGCCGAGACACTCGCCGTCGATCGTTACCTTTACCTTTTGACCTAACTTGCCTAAAAATGTTTTGACGATCGCCAGTTTATATGCCAAGCTGCCCGATACCAAGGGCAGATTCTTAAACGCCGTCATATTATCCGCAACTACAGCATCCATTCCGAGCGAGCAGATATTGATACTGCAAAGGTCGTCGACCTTTATTACATCCATTGGTACTGCCCTGCCGCTCACCTGCTCTTCGACAGAAGAAAACTGCTCTGTGGAATCAAAAAACTTCAAAAAGTCATTTCCTGAGCCGCAGGGTATTACGCCGAGATTTACATTTGAAAAGCCGTAGGCACCGTTAAGCACCTCGAAAAAGGTGCCGTCGCCGCCGCAGGCAAAGAAGGTGGATACTATGCCTGTTTGTGCTTCGGCGCAGGCTTTTGCCTTTGCATCGCCCGGCGCTTCGGTTATTACTATTTTATATTCGTCTTCGCGACCCTTAAAATGCTTTTCGATTTCCGGAACAAGCTTTTCGGGTCCTCTGCCCTTACCGGCCACCGGATTGATAAAAAACACATATCTCATCCGTTATTCCCCTTAATTAATATTTTGTGTGCTGCGCAAATACATGTAATACTGACACTTTATCATACCGTTATAAAGCTTGCGGCGTTTATCCGCCGTTCGACCAAAGCATTTTTCAAACTCGTCATGCGGGCTGATAACACAATATTTTTTACCGGGAGAATCATCAAACCTTTCTCCCATTATGCGATAAAGCTCTTCGGCCTCTCGAATATCGAGCAGGCGTTCACCGTAAGGCGGGTTGGTGATCGTAAGGCTTCTGCCCCCACCGCAAGAGAAATCCCTTATATCACGTACAGCGGCTTTAACATATTTTGCAACTCCGGCTTTTTTAGCGTTTTGGAGTGTCAACTCAACCGCACGAGGGTCTATATCGTAGCCGTTGGCTGTAAACTCAACATCGTGCAGTATTGCATCCTGCGCACGCATACGCTCCTCCTGCCAAACAGCACGCGGGATAAACCCAAAGCGTTCAGCCGCAAAAAAACGGCGAAGTCCGGGAGCCGTCTTTGTAGCCATCAGTGCCGCTTCGATCAGTATTGTACCCGAACCACAGAACGGGTCATACAATTGTGTATCGGGGTAGATGCGTGAAAGATCGCACATAGCGGCGGCAAGCGTTTCCTTTATAGGCGCCTCGTTACTGCTTCTGCGATATCCGCGTTTGTGAAGTCCTTCTCCCGAGGTATCTATCATAACCGATACTCTATCCTTTAAAATTGAAAAACGAATTTTATACTCAGGACCCGTCTCCTCAAACCAGGAGCAACCGTATTTGGCTTTAAGTCTTTCTACGATTGCTTTCTTTATTATCGACTGACAATCAGGTATACTGAAAAGCTTTGAGTTAAGGCTCCAGCCGGTTACGGGAAAGGCATCGTCCTTGCCGATATAATCCTCCCAAGGGAGGGATCTGACACCGTCAAACAGCTCGGTAAATGTGAGGGCGGAAAACTCACCGATATTTATAAGTATCCTCTCTGCTGTGCGACTGCAGATATTGGCGCGGGCAAGAATGTTAAAATCGCCCTCAAAGTTGACCCTGCCGTTTTCGGCAATGACCGACTGTGCCCCCATTCTTTTGAGTTCACCGGCGGCTATACCTTCAGTACCAAACAGGCAGATAGCCGTCATTTTTAAATTCTTCATTATATTCTCCTATGAAAAAAGGCAGACACTTTTTATGATACTATATCATAGATCGATCGAGTCGATTCCCACCGACCTGTGATATAGCATCATATGTCTGCCACAAAATTATTTCTGTCCGCCGCGACGAGGACGCCTTGTATCGGCGTTTTTACGCTTGAGATCTGAAAATTTATCATCGCTCAGCTGCTTGAATCTGCTCATCATATCCTCAAAGGATGCCGATTCGTCCCTGCGCTCGGTCCAAACAAAGGAGCTGTCGGGCTTGGGCGGAAGCTTTTGTCTTCTTTCAAACTTTTTAGGCTCTTCGGCACGCTTTATGCTGAGGCTGATCTTGCCGTCGTCACCTATGTTGAGCACCTTCATCTTGACGGTGTCGCCTTCTTTAACGTGCTCGCGAATATCGTTTACATAGGTCTGTGCTACCTCAGAAATATGTACCATTCCTGTCTGATTGTCGCCAAGGTCAACAAAAACACCGAAATTGGTTATTCCTGTTACCTTGCCTTCTACGATTTCTCCTACGGTCAACTGCATATTTGACTTGTTTTCCTCCTTGTAACCTCAACCGGCTTAGTTGCCGGAAATATCAACAAAAACCTGCTCATCCGCACGGACATAACCGAGGCGCTCTCTTGCCGCTTTTTCTATTATCTGAGCTTCGGTTCCGTTTTCCAAAAGTTTTGTGTACTCTTCTATTCTTTGGGACATTTCTTTTTTCTGTTGCACAAGCTCATTATACTCCTTGCGCTGATTCATAAGCTGAACCTGAAGGTCGCCTAATGAATACAGAAAATATACAGACACAACCAGCAACAGCACTCTGCGGATAATGCTATGTTTCTTTTTAGGTCTATTTTCCATTACGGTATCATCCTATTGTTTTCATTTTCTGCCGCATTTTTCTGTCTATGATTATACACCAACCGTTTTATAGCTTTCAAGCCTTTTTTTACTGTTTGTGCAAACTTTTTTAAGGTTTTTGCTGTTACACTCAAAATTTTGCTTGTTATTTGATTTACGGCGACGGAAATTTTCCTGAAAATCCCATAAATCACTCGTATAACGAACCGAAAGACCGTCACAACGGTTTTAGACAACAAGAGCCTTGATATCAAAAAACCGACCGCCAATGATATAAGCACATATCCCCTGACCTGCCCCTTGGTTCTGAGAATGAGCAAGCAAAAGGTGAAAAAAGTGCACAAAAGCGAATAAATAATATCTTCAAAAAAGGTGCGCAACTTGCCACCTTTAAAGGAAATGCGGAACGCCTTTAAAACGTCATAAAGCAGTGAAAACACCGCACCCATTCCAATTGCGAGCGCGGCTGTTATCACTTGATCGGTATTACTTATCTCCCACATACTACTTAAAGATCCTGCTCCACACAGAGCCTCCGTTTTTACGGTCATCGGTATAGGCAACTGCGTAAACCGCTCCGTCCATTGAAAGGTCACCTGTATCACGGTTAAAGCCCGAAATATGAAGTGATGCACCTTTTACGGTAAGTTGTCCCATTGTGGTGATCATTATAACGGTAGTATCATCAAAACTTTCTACATCGCGCACACCTGTAAGTGTCAGATTTTTGCGGTTTTCCATTATTAAACTGTGTGCTGTACTTTGCTTTTCTTCAGGCATAAATAGTCCCCCTTGTGTTTAATTTTATGAAAACAAAAGGGGGTGTATTACCAAAACTATTGTATACGGTACATCATAGGCGCTTCGTCCTTGCGGACAACTTCGTTTACCGAGAGCACCTCTACCGCTACCTTACGCGAGGCAAAGGATATCTCTATCTTATCCCCAACCTTAACGTCATAGGAAGCGCGTGCTGTCTTGCCGTTTACCGATACCTTGCCGCCGTCACAAGCCTCGTTTGCGATAGTACGGCGCTTTATAAGGCGCGATACCTTTAAATATTTATCCAGTCGCATAAAAACTCCTTAGAAAACTAAAAGCCGCCTATAGGCGGCTTTTACCGGGTAAATTAAATTACTTCGCGATAGCGTCCTTGAAAGCCTTACCAGCCTTAAATACCGGAGCCTTGGAAGCAGCGATCTTGATGGTTTCCTTGGTCTGCGGATTAATGCCGGTTCTGGCAGCGCGCTTCTTAACTTCAAAGCTGCCGAAACCTACGAGGGAGATCTTGTCGCCCTTCTTAAGAGTTGTTTCAACGGTGTCAATAAATGCTGCGAGAGCTGCATCAGCGTCTTTCTTGGAAAGACCAGCCTTCTCTGCGATGGCTGCAACTAATTCTGTTTTGTTCATTACTAATAACCTCCAAATAATTATTCGGCACATAAGCCAAATGTCTACGCTTAGGCGTAATTGCGGACAAGCCGTAACTACCGAATATTAATTTAACACATTTATTCCGAAAAATCAAGGATAATATATCATTTTTAAGTAAAATACACCTAAATGTGGATAAAAATTGTCAATTTTTCTCAATTATTTTACTAATTTGAGTTTTTTGCATACCGAAAGCAGCTTTTTACCCATCGGGAAAGACAAAATAGTATCCTCATCTAGAGTGCGAATCACAAAGAGCATTACGACATAAACTACGCAAGCGGCGAGTATTGCGACGGCGGTCGACAAGGTGCCCCCGCCTAAAATATGAGAAACCGCATAGGCGGCAACACCGCAAGCAAGCGCTGATACCAAAGGCTTTCCTATTGTCGACCAAATATTCGGCATAACACCCGAATACTTTATAAGACTCAGCAGGTTTGCAATAAAAATAAACACAAAACTGCAGAGAGTTCCTATAGGTGCTCCGTGAATGTTGATTTCGGGTATTCCGACAAGAATATAGTTGACCACTATTTTCAGTCCCATACCTATCGCAATATTGCGGACGGGTATATTCTGTTTTCCGATTGCCTGAAGCATACTGGTAAGCGGTGCAGACAGACCCGAGAAAACAGCCGATATGCCGAATACCGCAAGCATCGGGCCACCTATCTCAACCGAGGCGACACTGCTGTAGAGCAGTTCCATTATCGGACCTGCGAGCACGGCCATACCGATTCCGGCGGGGAGTGCTATCATAGCAGTAAACTTAATTATCGATTCAATGTTTTTCTTTATTGCAGATTTATTTTTGCTGTCAGCTGTCCAGACAGAAGCCAGCACCGGAAGCGCACTTACACCCAAAACTGATGAAATGGTTGGTATAAGATTGTATATAGCAAACGCCTTGCCGCGAATGCCGTACAAAAAGGTTGGAATTGCCGCATCAGTCAGCATTTCCTTAGCGGTTTCATTATAATCGGCAATTGATGCAGCGTACATATTTTTTATAGTATCACCGCTTGATTCCACTATAGAATTCAGTTGCCATTTCACCATAGACACATCGATAAGTCCCGATATGTTGGTAGCAAGCGAGCTCAAAACCACCGGAACTGCTATAACTACCAAAACACGCAACAAGCTGCGCTGTGACGCCGGTTCGGGGGAGGACAAAAGTTCTTCTTCGGTTATTCCGTCGCCCTTTAGCTTATAGCGCAGGAAAAGGAAGGCTGAACCTAAAACAGTGCCGATAGTGATACCCATTATTGCACCGGCGGCGGCATATGCTACGTTGCCGGTAATTTTCATTACGATATATGCAATAGTGTAACCGAACACAAGCTTGCTCGCCGCTTCGATAACATCCGATATCGCCGTTGGGTACATATTGCGAAGACCTTCATAATATCCACGGTAGGTAGACATTATACAGCAGAAAAAGATAGACGGTGCTATCGCAAAAAGGCTGTATATAGAGCCGCCGGTCTTATCGGTCATCTGAACAAAGGGATATATCAGCAGTAACATTGCCGTCAAGCCTATAACGCCGGTGACAAAAAAGGCTTTTTTGGAAAGTGACAGTATCGCCTTTACATCACGGTAGCGATTTTCGGCAGTTTTTTCGGCAACCATACGCGATACCGCAATAGGCAGACCTGCCATTGCAAGGCCGTATATTGGAGTAAAAAGCTCATATGCTGATGTAAAATATCCAAAGCCCAGATCATTAATAATCTCGGAAAGCGGTATCTTGAACACAGCACCGATCACCTTTGAGATCGCCGTTGATATCAACAGTATGACAGCACCGTATTCAAAGCTTTGCTGTTTGCGTTTTTCCATAAATTCATACCGTCCTAACCAAAGAATGTATCATCGCAAAGCATTCCCTTTACGCCGAACACCAATAGCTCTGCAAGCTGGAATTTTTCATTATCATTCATTTCGCGGTAGCTAAGCGTTGCATCCGCCCCGGCATCGTCCGATACACGTCGGAGCGCCAAAAACGGAACACCCGTCATATGGCATACAGAGGCTACAGCAGCCGTTTCCATATCACAGCTCATAGCACCGTAATCCGATTTCAGGCTTGCTCGCAGTGCTTCGTCGCTTACAAAGCGGTCACCCGTAACCGCCATTCCCACACGGGCAGACGGGTACTGTTTACCGAAATACGAAAGCAACCTTTCGTCCGCAGTATATATATACTGCTGTGACGGTTTTTCGGCAGGCTTATAGCCGAGCGGAGTAAGATCAAAATCATATTCTATATAGCGGTTACACAGCGTAAGCTCGCCCTTTGCAATGCCTGATATCCCGCCCGAAAGGCCTGCGTTAAGTAAAATTTGACAACCGTTATCAATAAGATACATAGCAGCGGCAGCGGCGTTTGTTTTACCTATACCGCAGCAGACTGTATGAAGCTCGATACGCTTGTCCCCATCTGTAAAATTAAAAATATGTCCGTCACGGCCAAAATACGGTTTGCTCTCACCACAAAGATCGGCTATAGGTGCATATTCCATATCATCAGCTATAACTATACCTATTTTAAGTATTTTCATATCTTACCTCACAGCAAAAAGACGGCTGATATGATGAGGTGTCATAACGAAGTGTTGCTTTAAAATGCGAAATTTAGGCGGTATTCTTTGTTAAAAACGCGCAGTATGCGTCAAGCATTACTGTGCGTTTTTGTCGCGACTCCCATCCGAAATTTTCATTTTAAAGTGCTTCGCAGTTTTGTAACTGTTAAAAATTTTTTCGCATCGAAGACAAAAAATGCAGAAATACTTTCGTATTTCAAGGCTTTTTGGCAAGATGCGGAGGATTTTTTAGTTCCAAAACCAAACTGCGCTATGGCATCTCATCATATGATGAGCCGCCTTTCTTCATTTGATATTATTGCACGTCGTCGTTTTTTATAAAACTTTCACCGCAGGTATAGCAGAAGTGCGCTTCTGATACGTTTGCGGCACCGCATTTACCGCAAAACTTCTTACCCTGAGCCTTTAATATATCATTGCGTGCGGCTTCTATCTCTGCTTTTTTTGCGGTTATCTCCTCGGCGAGTGCCTTTGCTTCAGCAGTTACCTCACCGCCTGTGGCTACGAAATCATAACAAACTCTGCCGAATTTTTCAAAATCTTTGGAAAGTTTTGACTCCATAGAAGCAAGATCAAATTTCTGTTTTTGCAGATTTACCACATCGTTTGTTTTTTTGCAAGCGGTATCGAACGCGTCCCTTGCTTTATTGATTGCATCCTCGAAAAATTCCATAAGATCGATCCTTTCATTTTCTAATAATATAACATACAAATGTTAACAATTCAAGAATAACGGTTTATTCGTATTTTCCGCCCTTTATAAACTCGCGTATGAGTGATTCGTGCGGAACCGCCGATTCCTCCGCCTCAACAAACTGCGACAGACCCTTTATAGTCTTCTCAACATAGTCATAATCCTCTACCGACGGATCGATCTGACCGAGAAGACCGAGCACATTTTTAACAAAAATGCAGGGCTCATACTCATGAAGTGTAGTTATCTGTTTATCTGCTGTCGGCTTAAAACCGTAAAGATATTTTTGCTCCCCCGATATAACGCTTTCCCACATTTCAAAGGTCTGCTGCGGAGAAGAGTTTCGGTATATCGAGTCACGCGACATACGGCGAATGAGTCGCATCTGGCGGCTGGATAGCGCTACTGAGCCGTCAGAATTATAAATTGCGCGGTTTACGCTTATATAGATCTTAAAAAGATTTTCTGCAGTTAACTGCTCGGATAAAAGCGGATTTAAAGCGTGAAGGCCCTCGACTATCATCAGTCCGCCGTTTTTAATATTAATATTTTTTCTTTCTTTTTTGCGTTTGCCGGTGCCAAAATCATATATAGGCATCATACACTCACCGTTTTTCAGTACCTCACTGAAGCAACGATTAATCTCGTCGATATCGAGCGAATGTACGGTTTCGTAGTCCGGCTTGCCGAATTCATCACGCGGAGAATTTTCACGGTTAAGATAAAAATCGTCGAGCGACACCACCTCGGTATGCTTGCCTAGCTGACGCAGATAGTCACACAGGATATGTGCAGTAGTGGTCTTTCCCGAACCGGAGGGACCCGCTATCATTATTATTTTTTTATCAGGGTTATCGTTTATATGTTCAGCTATTGAATGTATCTCGCTGTAATATCTGTGCTCACATTCATCGACGAAGCCTGATATATCCTCACTGACTCGGTCATTGATATAATCAACGGTAAGTTTCATAAAAGCTGTCTATCCTTGCCTTTCTTTCCATAAGTTCATTAAATCGGTTAATGTATTCATAGGGGTATTTAAAATTAAAAATACGTTCAATATAGCTGCCGTTCGGCTCCTTTAACTTGGTAACGCCCGAGGCGCCGCACGCCAATATTGTATGTGTTTCATCCATTATATAAACATTATAAAGACATTCTTTTGACGGTTTTGCATATCCGACATTTTCAAGATTGCCTATTGTTTTGCTCTGTCTATACATATAGTATGGCAAAATTTCGTTTTTGCTAAGCATATTGAGTGCTGAATCAACCATAAAGGCCGCCGCATTGCCTGCTTGCGTATCAGGAAGTATGCCGCCGGACGAAAGATTTGAAGCGCGCTTGAGCGAAAGCGAATGAACGGTCACACTCTCGGGATCGAGCTTTATAATCCTATCCAGTGTTGAGGCAAAGCCCTCGACAGTATCGGACGGCAGACCCGCTATCAGATCCATATTGATATTATCAAAGCCGAGCCGTCTGGCAAGATAAAATGCCTGCTCGGTCTGGGCAGCGGTATGCCGTCTGCCTATAGCGGCAAGTACATTATCGTCCATTGTTTGCGGGTTGATGCTTATGCGTGTAACACCGCTCTCACGGATGGCATTCAGCCTATCTTCTGTTATAGTATCAGGTCTTCCCGCCTCTACTGTAAATTCACGAAGATTTGATGTGTCAAAATATTTATGCACTGTTCCGAGCACAAGTTTCAACTGTTCTGCCGAAAGCGTGGTCGGCGTGCCGCCGCCCATATAGACAGTTTCCAATCTGAGACGATTTCTACGTGCATACTCAGCGGTTATTTTAAGCTCCTCGCACAACAGTCTTACATACTCGGGAATGAGCTTTTTTGCGTGCTCGACCGAGTGGGAAACAAAGGAACAGTAAGAACAACGACTTGGGCAAAACGGTATTGCTATATAAAGGCTGTAAGATTCGGGACGTGAAAGAGATACTATTCGCTCCTCGCCGAGGCGGGTACGTTTGCAAAGTGAGAGTTTTTTATCCGATACGAGCAGTTTATCTTTAAAATATCCGTCTGTCGCCTGCTCCCCCTGATCAGTGCAAAGACGTGAATAAAGCTTCGCAGGGCGCACACCCGTCAATATACCCCAAGGGGGCATATAGCCGGTAAGATCGTAAAAGCAATAAAGCAACTGTGTCGCCAATACGCGTTCACAGGTGTTATCGTAGTCGGAATCGGTATTCTCTACCTCATCAAAGTGCTCAGAAAAGCCACCGTCAAGCTTAAGCGAAGCATATAGACGTGTTTTATTGCCTGATAACTCCTTGGATGCTACCGCCAACGCCTCACCCTCGCAGGGCGAGTCGGTTATCTCTATTTTCTCGAAAGGCAGGTATATTCTGCAAAGCTTTTCGAGCTCGTACTTAAAATTGTTATTAACAACTGCTAAGATCATTTTTCTTCCTTGTAATACGGGTTATATTTCTTTTCGTAATAGAGTGTTGTGATCTCGCCGTGACCCGGATACACCATATAATCACGGTCAAGTGAGAACAATTTCCTTAAGGAACTTTGCATCTTATCAATGCTTCCCGTCGGGAAGTCGGTTCGACCGATACTTAAATAAAATAACGTGTCTCCGCTGAATAGCATATTCTCGACTATAAAGCACACCGAGCCATCGGTATGACCGGGGGTATGCAGCACGCTCACCGTCAGGTCGCCGACTTTGAGTACGTCGCCGTCCTCAAGCAATCTATCGGCTGTGAACGGGTTTTGCCATATACCAAAGGTGGTTGCGAGGCTTTGATCGGTATCTGACAGACCGCAGGCGTCTTCCCTGTGTATTGCAACATCAGCCGCCGAGTACCGACGCGCTTCAAAGAGTCCTGCCACGTGATCCACGTGGCGGTGGGTAGCTAATATAAGTATTTCCTTTTTACGGTTTTCCTCTAAAAATGTGCGCACCTCATCGGAAAATTCTGACGCGTCGATAAGCAATGCCGCATTCTCGGTAGAAACCATATAGCAGTTTGCACCGAAAGCACCCTGTACTTCTGACTTTATGTTCATTATTGTTTACTCCAAATATCGGTATCAAGCGTTATTGTGACAGGACCTATAGCCGTAATACCAAGGGTCATATCGGCACCAAACTCGCCTGTTTCAACTTTATCTATGCCGCACTGCTTAAGACAGTCACAATAGTAGTGATACAGTCTGTCCGCACCGTGCGGTTCCATTGCGTTTATAAAGGACGGGCGATTGCCTTTTTTTACGTCGGCACAGAGAGTAAAGTTCGATACCACCAGCACCTCGCCGCCGATATCAAGTAATGACATATTCATTTTATCATTTTCGTCACAAAATACGCGCAGCGCGGCGGTTTTGCGCGCCAAAAGCTCTGCTTCTTTTTCAGTATCTCCGGTCTGCACGCCGAGCAGGATCAAAAAGCCTTGTCCCACACTGCCGACAACACCGCCGTCGACCGATACTGTAGCAGAAGACACGCGTTGTATTATAGCCTTCATTACTTATTTATCCTCTCTATTCCATATACACCGTGAAGCTTACCGAGCTGTGCCATAATATTTTTCAAATGCTCAAGTCCTGCTGTCTTGAGCGTTACAGACACAACGCAGTTGCCTTTTTTTGTGCTGCGGGCATTTATTGCGTGCACGGTGACCTTCATATTAAACAAAGCCGCCGTAACATCAAGCACAAGTCCGTCACGGTCAACGCTAAGCAACTGGAGCGTAGCTATAAAGCTTTCTTTCTGACTTACGTTCCAACTGGCATTTACCCAACGCTGGGGTTCTTCGCTTGATGATATGTCACGCGGAACATTGCAACAGTCACGCTTATGGATAGATACGCCGTGGCCGCGGGTAATAAATCCGATTATCTCGTCGCCGGGAAGCGGAGTACAGCACTTCGACAGTTTGATAAGACAATTGTCGATGCCCTCAACCTCAACACCGCTTGAAGAGGATCTATGTGTAACGGGTTTGACGACATCCTCAACCAACACCGGTTTCGATGCCTTGATCTGTTTCAGATAGTCGTCCTTAACTCTGGGCATTATCTTTGAAAGTATAACGCCGCCGTAGCCTATTGCTGCATAAAAATCATCCACGGTAGACAGATGCTGTTTCCGTGCAAGTTCGATTATAAACTGCTCCATCTCCTCAGACGGCATGGTAATACCGTTTCGAGAAAATTCGCGTTCGAGTTCACTGCGGCCTGCCTCGATATTCTCAGCACGGCGCTCTTTTTTAAACCAACCTCGTATTTTCGCCTTTGCCTGATTGGTAACCGCTATGTTAAGCCAATCACGGCTGGGGGCGTGATTTTGCTGGTTTGTGGTCAGTATCTCGATTATTTCGCCTGTCTTGATAACATGGTTGAGCGGCACTATTCGTCCGTCTACCTTAGCACCGACCATCCTTATTCCGACAGCCGAATGTATTGCAAATGCAAAGTCGATTATAGTAGAGCCGACAGGAAGGTTAATAACATCACCCTTAGGTGTAACGGCAAATACATCTTCCTGTGAAAGATCGGTCTTGATGGTCTGCACTATGTCCTCAGCATTTTCATCGTCACGCTGAGAATCAAGTATCTGACGTATCCACGCCAAACGCTCTTCCATTTTGCGATCGTTTTTATTGATACCTTCTTTATATTTCCAGTGCGCCGCTATACCGAATTCAGCTGTGTGATGCATATCAAAGGTACGTATCTGTATCTCAAACGGGATGCCGTCGCGGCTGATAACGGTGGTGTGCAACGACTGGTACATATTGGGTTTAGGGGTCGAGATATAATCCTTAAATCGGTTAGGTATCGGTCGGAACATATCGTGCATTATGCCGAGAATATTATAGCAATCCGCTATAGTATCGGTGATTATTCTAACGGCATAAACATCGTATATTTCGTCAAAATCCCTGCCCTGAATATACATCTTACGGTATATTCCGTGTATGGATTTCACACGGCTTTCGATCGCAACATTCGTATCGGGAAGTATCTCTTTAAGATGTTTTTCTATTCGGTCTCTTATGCTTTTTAAGACTTCCTCACGTTTAGGCTTTCTAAGCGAGAGGGATTCCTCGACCTCGTGATAAGCTATGGGGTCGAGATGCTTTATAGCAAGATCCTCCAGTTCCTCTTTGAGCGCACGGATACCAAGACGGTGTGCAATGGGAGCAAAGATCTCCAATGTTTCAAGTGATTTTTCGCGTTGCTTATGCTCCGGCATAGCATCAAGAGTACGCATATTATGAAGACGGTCTGCAAGCTTTATAATTATTACGCGTATATCCTCGTTCATCGCTATGAGCATTTTGCGAAGATTCTCTGCCTGAAACTCCTCTTTAGAGGTAAACTGTATTTTTCCGAGCTTGGTAACACCCTCTACCAGATTGGCTACCGAGCTGCCGAACTTCTTTTCGACCTCCTCATGGGTCACGGGTGTATCTTCTATAACGTCGTGCAGCAATGCCGCCTCGATACACTCGCTGTCCATACCCATTTTGGCGAGTATTACGGCAACCGAAAGAGGATGTATATAGTATTCTTCCTGAGAAACACGGTACTGGCCTTTATGGGCTTCAATACAACACTCGTATGCTTGACGGATATTTTCAAAATCGTAATTGTTGCCTTGCTCTTCCAACACGGATATTAATTTTTTATAATCCCTTTCATATACCTCATCCATCTATCGGTTCACCTTCTTTCAGTTTGTGTAATATTTCAGATCTCTCAAGGTCTGAGCGCACGCCCGATACCCTGTTCAAAACAATATTAGCACCGCTTTTTGAACTTTGGAACAAACCCAGTTCCAACAAAACATCGCAAGCAACGGTTACCTTGCCGCGCGGCAGACGTCCTGTAAGTTTGTTAGCAAGCATTGCTTTCGTCAGCGGCTTTGTAACACAACGGTATACCAGCCCTACCTCATCGCGCGAGGGGGTAATCTGCGAAAGATCACGGGCGGGATGACCTGCCATAAAATCATCATAAAGCGCAAGGCTGTCGATATCAGCCTCGCTCTCGCCTGAAGGGCGGATCTCCCTTATCGTTACCGTCAACTGCTTTTCGCCCTGATAAGTGCCGATATCAAGCGTTGCGGCGATGTCCACGGTATCACCGACTTCAAACGGGAAAGCTTCGACAGTCTTGCCGAACATAAGCGCTTGTATCACCGAACCCTCGCGGGTGAGAATAAGCCGCAGATGCTTTCCGCCGCCTATGGGATTTATTCTTTCAATTTTAAGGGAATATATGCCGAAAAGAGGGTTTTGATTACCCTTGCCGAACGGAGCCAGTTCTGACACCAGCTCACCCATCTCAATAGTCAGTGCGGCAGGATTAAGCTTACAATCAAGAGTGACAGCCGGAACGCACAACTCTCGCTTACGGGCATAGGCATTTATACGCTCGCGAAACTCTTCTATATTTTCAATACGGACAGTAAGTCCCGCGGCAAGCTCGTGTCCACCGAATTTTTCAAGCAGATCGGCGGCTGAATGTATTGCGTCAAAAAGCGAAAATCCGTCTATACTTCTTCCGGAGCCGACGGCTATGCCATCCTCGTTTGAAAGAATAATAACCGGTCTGCCGTAGCGCTCGCAAAGGCGTGACGCGGCTATTCCGACTATTCCCTTGTGCCAACCATCACCGCAAACGACAATTACCCTGTCATAAAACAGTTTCTTTTTTTCGATTATACTTATCGCCTGTTTTTCGATCTCAAGCTCTATCCTCTGGCGTTCGGTGTTTTCTGCGTTGATTTCATCCGCTATTGTTTTTGCCGATTCATAGGTTTCGGCACAGAGCAGCTTGAGTGCGCGCATAGCGTCACCCATTCGGCCTGCCGCGTTTATACGCGGGGAAAGATTGAAGGCAAGATTACCTGACTGTAAGACCTTATCTCCAAGGCCTGCAACATCTATAAGTGCAGAAATTCCCGGACGGGAAGTGTTGTTTATATACATCAACCCTTCACGGACGAAGATGCGGTTTTCACCCACCAGAGGCATAACGTCTGCGACTGTGCCTATTGCTACAAGATCGCCGTACAGCGGCAATAATTCCTCAGGAACGGCATTCTCAAGGGCACAAACCAGCTTGAAGGCAACGCCGACACCCGAAAGCTCCTTAAATTCACTTGGACAGTCGGCACGGTGGGGATCAACCACCGCAACGGCGGCGGGCAGTTCGCCTGCAGGCATATGATGATCGGTCACGACCACGTCAATACCGAGAGCGTTCGCGGCGGCTATCTCTTCGACAGCGTTTATCCCATTATCGACTGTGATTATGAGTCCTACCCCTTTACCGTCAAGCATTTCAACAGAGGGTATATTCATACCATACCCCTCGTCGGCACGGTTTGGTATATAGCAAATTACATTTGCCCCGCGAGACATCAAATATGTATACAGAAGCGCTGTTGCTGTAACGCCGTCACAGTCATAGTCACCGTAGATCGCAATTAATTTATCCTCTTCAATCGCGCGGTTGATCGCTTCGGCCGCTTTATCCATATCGGCGAGCACAAAGGGACTGTCAAGTGTATCTTCACAGGAAAGAAAAGCGTCAAGCTCCAGCGGATCGGTATAACCGCGTGCAGTAGCTATAAGTGCCAAAAACGGATCTATATCACATTCCTCTGCAAGTTGGTTAACAAGCTCCTTTGAAAATTTCGGAACTATCCAGCGTTTCATTTGTACTCACCTGCCTATATATAAATATACTATTTTATTATAATACTACACTGCAAGTTTTTCAAGAAAAAAGGCAAAAAAGGTCCCTTCCGGATTCGGAAGGGACCAATTTAACTGTATTATTTTTTTGCGATGGCTTTTTTCGCAGCGTCTACGATATTCTTAGCGCGCAGACCGAACTCATCGAGGAGTACGGGTGCGGGACCGGAATGACCGAAAACATCCTCAACTCCGACGCGAACCATCGGAACGGGAGCCTCCTCGGCTATGACCTCGGCAACAGCACTGCCCAAGGCACCGATGATATTGTGCTCTTCGGCGGTTACGATAGCGCCTGTTTCTTTTGCCGCTTTTACAATAATATCGCGGTCAATAGGCTTAATTGTCGGCATATTTACAATGCGAGCCGAAATTCCCTCAGCCTTAAGGAGTTCATACGCCTCAAGCGCTTCATTAACAAGCAGACCGGTCGCAATTACGGTAACATCGCTACCCTCTTTTAATTCCACGCCCTTGCCTATCTCAAACTTATAGTCGTCACCGAAGATGACCGGAACAGCAAGTCTGCCGAAACGGATATAGACCGGACCGTCGTGGTCGAATGCGGCACGCAGGGCTGCCTTAGCTTCGGTATCGTCGGCGGGATTTATAACGGTCATACCCGGAATGGTGCGCATAAGCGCCATATCCTCACAGCACTGGTGTGTTGCACCGTCCTCACCTACCGAGATTCCGGCATGGGTAGCACCGATTATTACGTTAAGGTGGGGGTAGCCTATCGAGTTGCGGACCTGCTCAAAAGCGCGGCCGGCGGCAAACATTGCAAAGCTGCTGCACACAACACGCTTGCCCGTTGCGGCTATACCGGCGGCTATGCTTACCATATTCTGTTCAGCTATGCCGCAGTCATAATGTCTTTCGGGGAAAGCTTTCTTGAAAACGCCCGTCTTGGTTGCGGCGGCAAGGTCGGCATCGAGTACTACAAAATCATCGCGCTCGTTGCCAAGCTCTACCAAAGCGTTGCCAAACGAGTCTCTTGTTGCAATTTTTTTAATATCAGACATATTCGTTACCTCCCTTAGTTAAGTGCATCGAGCTGAGCCTTAAGCTCTGCCATAGCGGCATTATACTGCTCTTCATTCGGAGCAGAGCCGTGCCAACCGACCTGGTTTTCCATAAACGAAACGCCTTTACCCTTAACGGTATTTGCGATTACAGCATAGGGCTTGTCAAAGGTTCCTGCCTTGGAAAGTGCAGCCTCGATCTCGTCAAGATCATTACCGTTTATAACTGCTACCTCAAAGCCAAATGCCTTGAACTTTTCGTCGATCGGATAGGGCGAGTTGACCTCGTCTACACTGCCGTCTATCTGCAGGTTGTTATTATCTACTATTACGGTAAGGTTATTTAGCTTCTTGTGAGAAGCAAACATTGCTGCCTCCCAAACCTGACCTTCCTGAAGCTCGCCGTCGCCGAGGATGGCATATACCTTGTAATCATCGCCGAAATGCTTAGCGGAAAGCGCCATACCAGTAGCTGCCGAAATGCCCTGACCGAGCGAACCGGAGGACATATCTACGCCGGGTATCTTCTTCATATCGGGGTGGCCCTGAAGCACGGAGCCTACGTGGCGAAGTGTAGAGAGAGTATCTACATCGAAAAAGCCTCTGTTTGCGAGCACCGAATAGAGTGCGGGAGCGGCATGTCCCTTCGAGAGAACAAGACGGTCGCGGTTCTCCATCTTCGGGCTTTCAGGGTCAATGTTCATCTGCTTAAAATACAGATAAGTAAGTATATCCGTTGCAGAAAGCGAGCCGCCCGGATGACCTGACTTAGCGTTATAGACCCCCTCAATGATTCCCATTCTTACCTTGGTCGCCATTACAGAGAGCTGCTTTTTTTCTTCACATTTCATTTTGTAAGCATCCTTTCTTCTATGTAATCAATAAAATGACCAACCGCACCCTCTTCTACGCTTGAGGAAACGAAATCAGCCAAATCTATGATTTCTTGTGGTGCGCCTGCAACAACGCCGGCACAGCCAACCGTTTTGAGCATAGGAACATCATTATAGAAATCACCTATGCCGTAAACATTTTCTATATCTATGCCGAGCGCATCCGCCAGCATTTTTATACCTGTTCCCTTGTCGGTATTTTTTGGTATTACCTCCAAGTAGTCATGAACTCCATCATCAAGATAAGCGTTGGAAAATACAAGCTGCTCAGGAGCTACGCCCATTGATATAAACTTTTTATGAAGTTCTTCACGGGTGCGACCCGCTTCAAACGTAAAGAGTACCTTGTTCCACTCATACTTGAGCGCATCAGCTACAGACATAATAAGCGGTGAAAGGCTTTCATACAGATTATGAATATCTACCTCATGCGTTATTGCAACATCTATCACTTTTTCGCGGCTGTGGACCTCTGCACCTATCAAGGGATCGTTTTCTTTTACCACATCACACACGATTTTTCTGATCTCATCGTCCATTCCTCTGCTTGCAATAACCTTTTCGGTCTTATAGTCGTATATTACCGAACCGTTTACCATAGCTGCGGGAGCGCTGATATTAATACGGGTCAAAATATCGCGGCAGGCATCAACACATCTGCCTGTAGCAATAGTAAAAAGACCGCCGTTTTCTATAAAATAGTCTATCTTCTGCGCGTTATATTCGGAAACCACAGGCGATCCGCCTATAAGTGTTCCGTCAATATCGCTTATAAGAAGACAGTTGCTGAACTTAGACATTGCTTTCTACCTCTTTTAAAAATGCTGTAAAATACGGCGGTAACGGACTGTTAAACTCCATATATTCGCCGGTTTTCGGGTGAACAAAGCCCAATTTTTTTGCATGAAGGCACTGGCCGACAAGAATACCCTTACCTGCAGGTTTTTTAGGTCCGTAGACCTCATCTCCCGCAACTGGATGACCTATATAGGACATATGAACGCGTATTTGATGAGTACGTCCCGTATGCAGTTTAAGCCGCAGATGGGTAAACCTTTCAAATCGGGATATTACCGTATAATCGGTTGTGGCTTCCTTTGAATTTTTATCGGTAACTGCCATCTGTTTGCGTTTTACGGGGTGGCGTCCTATAGGCGCTGAAACAGTGCCGTTATCAGACTTTACCGTTCCGTGTACTACCGCCTCATATTCACGCGTGAAGCTGTGGTCCTTTATCTGTGCGGCCAAAAAGTTGTGTGCATCATCATTTTTTGCGACCATAAGAAGTCCGCTTGTATCCTTGTCTATCCTGTGGAGTATTCCGGGACGGGTAACGCCGTTTATGCCCGAAAGACTGTCACCGCAATGATATAGCAGAGCATTTACCAAAGTGCCATCGGGATTTCCCGCCGCGGGATGGACGACCATACCTTTTGGCTTATTTACTACCAAAAGGCAATCGTCTTCATACACGATATCAAGCGGTATATTCTCGGGTAACGCTTCAAGCGGTACGGGGTCGGGCACCGTAATATGCACGGTATCATTCTTTTTGAGCTTATAGTTTTTGCTGACTGTGTTTCCGTCAACACAGACATTGCCGTCCGCCAGCAGCTTTGCCGCGCGTGAGCGGGTAAAACCGCACCGTTCGCTTATAAAAATGTCGATACGTTGCGGAGCATCAAGCTCGTAAACATATATGTTCTCGGTCATTTATTATTCCGCCTCGTCGGTCTGTTCGCTGAGTTTGTTTTGCTTTCTCGTTGCAACTATATCAAGCACAAAGCAAAGCATCAGCAATCCGCCGCCGATAACAACGGCACAGTCGGCAATATTAAATATCGGGAAATCGATAAACTGAACACGGATAAAATCCACGACCTTGCCGCCGCGAAACAGTCGGTCAATCATATTACCGAGCCCACCGCCGATAACAAGACAGATAGCCCAAAAGAGCAATTTATTATCCTTGCCGAACTGCACAAGCAAGTAAACACAAAGTGCCATTGCAACAGCGGTAAAGATAAGGAGAAAAGCAGTATGACCGCTTAACATTCCCCAGGCGCCTCCGGTATTATGGATATAGGTAAAATCGAAAATACCGTCAATAGCGGGTTTTGTTTCACCAAGTGTAAAAGTATTAACTACATAATACTTTGAAAGCTGGTCCGCTGCCAAAAACAATGCAGAGCAGACGATAGCAAGAATATAAGTCAAATTAATCCTCCTTGGGGAGACTCTTTATAACCTCGGCACAGCGACTGCAGAGAGTTTTGTGTTCGCCGTCGGTTCCGACAGTATCAGAATAAGACCAGCAACGCTCACACTTTTCGCCTGTAGCGTGGCTTACGGTTACGCCTATTCCCTGCTCACCGGTATGATCTCCGCCCTTGCCGTCTATGATCTCAACAGCCGAAACGATGAACACCGACTTGAGCATATCTTTTACCGAGCAAAGGAAGTCATAATCTTCACCGGTAGCAAAAAGTTCTACCTTTGCATCAAGCGAGGCACCGATTATCTTTTCGCTACGTGCGGTCTCCAGCACCTTCTTAACATCCTCACGAAGGGCTATTATCTTATCCCAACGTGCCATAAAGGCCTCATCGACATCGCCTTTTGCAGAGGGCATTTCGTTAAAGACAACGTTTCTTGTATCACAAGAACTGTCATGCGGCATAAACTGCCATATCTCATCCGCTGTAAAGGCAAGGATGGGCGAAACAAGCCTTGTGAGCGTATCAAGAATATGATACATAGCTGTCTGTGCGGCACGACGGCTTACGCTGTCGGCCTTACCCACATAAAGTCTATCCTTCAAAACGTCCAGATAGAAGTTGGACATATCAACAACACAGAAATTGTGGATAGGATGGAATATAAGGTGATACTCAAAGTTATCGTACGCCTTGCGGCACTCGGCAACAAGACTGTCAAGTTTGTTCATTGCCCAGCGGTCTATCTCTTCGTACATATCATCTGTTACAGCATCCGTTTCGGGATCGAAATCGGATATACAGCCAAGTATAAAACGCGCTGTATTACGGATCTTACGATAGATCTCGGAAAGCTGTTTAAGTATATCTGGAGAGACGCGGATATCTGCATGATAGTCAGACGAAGCGACCCAAAGACGCAGAATATCGGCACCGTACTGTTTTACGATATCGTCAGGTATGATGGTATTTCCTATAGACTTGGACATCTTCTTGCCCTCACCGTCAACTACCCAGCCATGGGTAACGACCGTCTTATAGGGAGCGCGGCCGCGCGTTGCGACCGAGGTCAGCAGTGAAGACTGGAACCAACCGCGATACTGGTCGGCACCCTCTAAATAGAGATCTGCGGGGCTGTTTAAATAGTCACGGTTTTCGCAAACAGCCGCGTGAGATGAGCCGGAATCAAACCAAACATCCATAATATCGGATTCTTTGGTAAACTCACTGCATCCGCAAGAGCATTTTGAGCCTTCAGGCATAAGTTCGGCAGCCGAAAGCTTATACCAAGCATCTGCGCCCTGTTCACGGAAGATGTCGGCAACCTTCTTTATTGTTTCAGGAGTAATCATTTCCTGACCGCAATCCTTACAGTAGAAGATCGGGATCGGCACGCCCCAGACACGCTGACGGGAGATACACCAGTCACTGCGGTCGCGTACCATACCCTTTATTCTACCCTCGCCCCATGCGGGAACCCAATTTACCGTTTCGATAGCCTTTACTGCCTCATCAACAAAATCGGAAATTGAGCAGAACCACTGCTCGGTTGCACGGTAGAGTATAGGCGACTTACAGCGCCAGCAGTGAGGATACTGGTGGATTATCTTCTTAAGTGCGAACAGATAGCCGTTGGCATCCAGCCATTTTGCTATCTCTTTGTTAGCTTCATCGGTGGTAAGTCCTGCAAACTGACCAGCGTTTTCGGTAAATACGCCCTTTGCATCAACGGTTACGACGATGGGAAGGTCAGCATAGTTGCGGCATACCTCAAAGTCATCGGTACCGTAGCCGGGGGCAGTATGAACGCAGCCTGTACCGCTTTCAAGCGTTACGTGGTCACCTACAATAACCAGCGACTCACGCTCGGCAAACGGATGGCGAGCCTTCATATACTCAAGCTCAGAACCTTTTATCGTTCCTATAAGCTCATATTCGGATATCTCAGCAGCCGAGAAAGCCTGCTCGGCGAGTTCTTGCGCCATTACATAGTATTCATCGCCCGATTTGAACACGCCGTACTCATACTCGGGACCTACGCAGATGGCAACGTTGCCCGGCAGGGTCCAGGTGGTAGTAGTCCAGATAACGAAATAGGTCTTATCAAGCACCGCACCCAGAGCCGAAAGCTTGCCCATATCGTCCGATACGGGGAACTTTACATAGATAGAGTAGCAGGGATCTTCCGCATATTCGATCTCGGCTTCGGCAAGTGCAGTCTGACATTCAGGGCACCAATATACCGGTTTAAGGCCTTTATAGATATAACCCTTGTTAGCCATTTCGCCGAAGATCTCTATCTGCTTGGCGACATAATCGTTTGACAGCGTCATATAAGGGCGATCCCACTCGCCTAAAACACCGAGGCGTTCAAACTGGCGACGCTGTTCATCGGCATATTTGATTGCAAACTCGCGGCAAAGCTTACGAAGTTCAAGCTCTGATACGCGCTCGCTGGATTTCATTCCGGCAGCCTTGCGTGCTTTAAGCTCGGTGGGAAGACCATGTGTATCGTATCCCGGAACATAGGGAGCCTTAAAGCCGGTCATATTTTTATAGCGTACTACGAAATCCTTAAGGGACTTATTAAGAGCAGTACCCATATGGATTATTCCGTTAGCATACGGAGGGCCGTCATGAAGAATATAGAGCGGCTTGCCCTCATTATGCTTCATCAGCTCCTCATAAAGGTTGTTGTCGTTCCAGGTCTTGAGTGCCTCGGGCTCTCTTTGGGGAAGACCTGCGCGCATCGGAAATTCGGTTTTCGGAAGGTTAAGTGTCTTGTTGTAATCCATTATCGGGGTATCTCCTATCTGTTACGTTTAAAAAATCCACGTGAGGGCTTTTCGTCTTCGGTCTCGTCCTCATCGTCATCAAATGCATCAATTTCATCCTCATCCGGATCACTTTGGACAGTAAATCCAAGGTGTACCTGAGGCTCGGTTACCGGATCCTGCTGTTCGGCATTTTCCTGTAAACCTTCTTCTGTGGGGAGCTCTTCAAGCGGTTGCTCCTGAATGCTTTCTTCAACAGGCTCCGGCTGCGGGTCGTAAACAGGCTTGCTGTCATAGGCAAAGGCTGCGGCCTCAGCGGCACGTGCCGAATCGAACGGAACCTCATCCGGAAGCTTTGATAGAGCATCGATATGTTCTTTGTAGATAGCCATTATCTGCGACTTGAAATTAACTATGTCGAGCTTAAGTTTATCAAAGAGAAGCTGCTGTCTTGCAACGCTGTCGTGAGCGGCAGATATCATCTCCTGCGATTTTTCGGCAGTTCGTTTCATAATAGCGGCATATTCAGCCTCAGCGCGTTGCTTATTCTGTTCTGCAGTACGCTTATCGTTGGCGATCTGCTCTTCGATTCCCTCGCTTATCTCGTTAGCGCGCACCTTGGCTTCGACAATTATCTCTTCAGCCTTCTGCTTGGCTTCGCCGACTATCTGGTCTGCGAGTTTTTGAGCAGACACGAGCACGTTCTGTATGCTGGTCTGAGAAATGCGAAGCTCTTCGGATTCACCCTGAAGCCTTGCTATCTCAGCGTTCAATCTTTTCAGTTCAGCCTCAAACTGCTGATAATCGTTTTCGACCGAGTCGAGGAATATATCGACATCGTCCTGATTATAGCCTTTCATCTGCTTTGAAAATCTAACGTTTCTTATGTCGTTTGCAGTATACATATTCTTCCCCCATTAACGGCAGAGTAAAAACCCGTTTTAAAGGGCGGATCGTTTACCCTTGCCTTGTTTAATAAAAAGCCTTAAGCAGGCGTGTGTTTGCACGCCTGCCTGTTATTAAAGATATATATTTCCACTCTCAAAATCGTCAAGCATAAGCTCACCCATTACGTTGACATCGTTGGGTGTGACGATAAAGGTGCTGTTTGCTATTTTTTTGATGTTTCCGTGATTGGCATATGCAACACCGCTCAAAAAGTCGATTATACGGCGGGAGGTTTCTCTGTTGGCGGACTCCAAATTCAAGACAACAGTCTTATTCTCGTTTAGATGATCAGCAACCGAGGGAACATCCTCAAAGCGTTCAGGCTTGCACAGCACGACCTGCATCTGTAATGCGGTTTGTGGATTATAGCTTACGACCTTTTTACGGTCATTCTGGAACAGGCGAGGAGTTTCTTTACGCACGCGTTCACGCGGTTCTTCTCTTTTGGGGAGTTCTTCTTCCTCTTCAAACTCCTCATACTCCTCATCAAACTCGTCATCCTGCGGTGCGAAAACCTTCTTCATATCATCAAGAAATCCCATTTTTGTTCTCCTTGTTTGTGTTTTTATTTGGTGTAATCCCTTACACCGAAAAGTGCTGTACCTATGCGGACTATGTTTGCGCCGCACTCTATGGCAAGATCGAAATCCGATGACATTCCCATAGATAGATATAATCTACTACTATTATCTAATTTTTTAGCCGATATGTCAACAAAAATATCATAAAGACGGGTAAAATAAAGCCTTTGCTTTTCATAATCGGTGCAAACCGGAGGAATTGACATTATTCCGCAGACCCGAACGCCCTCAAGCATTAGTATTTCGTCAAGCACTTCCCACACGCCTTCAGGTGTAAAGCCTGACTTGCTTTCTTCGCCGCCGATATTTATTTCAAGTAATATATCCATTACTTTACCGCGTTTTTGACACTCCTCGCTTATTTTACGGGCAAGGCGTACCGAATCCACCGATTCGATCATCTCAACACGGTCAACAATATCCTTGACCTTGTTGGTCTGGAGATGACCGATAAAATGACGGTGTGCCGAGGGATCGACCTCGTCATCCTTTGAAAGCAGTTCCTGCACGCGGTTTTCTCCTATGTATGAAATGCCTTTTTTTACTGCGTAATTTATATTCTCCGCACTGACGGTTTTGGTGGCCGCAAGCAGCACTATATCTTCAATTCGTCTGCCCGATCTTACTGCAGATGCCGAGGCGCGATCCAATATATCAGCATAGTTTTTGTCAAAGCACTCAGCGAATGATCTTTCCGTCATACAGGTTTCTTCCCTTCTCTATAACCTCGTCATAAAGACGAAGCGAATCACTTGTTTCGTTTTGCTTCATTTCGCATAAAGTATATCCGCTCGTCGAATGAATGATATCGATATTTACAAAGCGAGCCTGCATACCTGAAATTATATAAACTCCGGTCTTTCCATCCACAACGCGCACGGCGCGGTTGCTGACGCGAAGACCCGAATACTCGCCCGTAATAACGGTGATCGGTATAGTACGTATTGACGCGAGGTCTCCGTTCATATTCTGGCACGCAAAGACCATTACAACATCGTCACCCTCACCGAGGTTGACCGATTTGACGGTTACACTGAGCTCACTTGCAGACTTTAAAGTTGTCTTAAGTTTTACCGTTTCGCCTACCTTAAATGCCGCAGATTCCTTAAGCGACATCGTACAGGCTATGTACCAGGTGTAATCCGATACTATCTTTCCGACTACACCGTTCCCGCTGTCTACAGGCTGCATATTTTCGAGCGTTTCGGGGGTGAGAGTATCTACGCTTTGCGCTGTAAGCTGTGTTTCATAACCGTCGGCAGTCGAAACAAAATAGCCCGAAACATCCGAACGGATACTGGATACAGCGGCAGGTGCAGTAGCGCTGAGCGATGCATATGAAGCACTAAGCTCAGATATAACGCCTGAATAATCCTTTTCCTCACCCACAGCAATACTGCGTCGGTTAAGCAGTTTAAGAAGCTCGTCAGAACTGTCCGATGTGTCATCAAAAATGCCGTCCTGACATGAGTTCATTACATCTAAAAACGCATCGTTTATTTTTGTGTTAAGCAGGTCGAGATCTATCGCTGCGGTATTATTGTATGCCTGAACCTCTTCGATAGCCGCTATTCGCTTTGAAAGGGCATTCATATCAGAGTGTATCTGAGCATCCTCCTGAGAATTGTAAACATTGGCTATTACGCCGCCCTTTGAGACCTTTTCACCGTCGCCCACTATAAAGTAACGCACACCCTGTGAATCGGAATATATAACACGCTCATCGCGAATTATCGTTCCGGCAGTTTTAATTCCGTCGTAGGAGGTATAATACACTGCCGTTCCGGTAGTGAGAGGCATCAGCGCGGCACACAGCTGATAAATAAAATAGGTTAGGGCAACTGCCGCTGCCAAAAAGGTTATCAGTTTACTGCCGATATTTCTTGAGCCTTTGCTTTTCAATGCCTTTCCTCCTTAATTATTTTGAGTGCCGCCGACACGATATCGTCCTCTTCGTCGGCATATATCCAGTTTATACGTGTATCGCGGCGGAACCAAGTAAGCTGTCGCTTAGCATAACGACGCGTCTCACGCTTAAGTGTTTCAATCGCCTGCTCAAAGGTGCAGTCCCCCTCGAAATAAGGTATCAGCTCCTTGTGCCCGATTGCCTGACAGGCGCCGCCCTTTGTATTTATATTTTGTCTTGCCTCATCCGACAGACCGCACTCGACCATAATATCGACCCGTCGGTTTATTCGGTCATAAAGCAACCCGCGGTCACGATAGGTTATGCCCAACATAATAACATCGTAGGGCGACTCATTATTTCTCGAAAGCACATTTTGCTGGGTTACTGTTCTTCCGGTCAAGTCATATACCTCAAATGCGCGGATTATACGGCGGCGATCATTTTCGTGCAGACGGGATGCGGTCTCCACATCAAATTTTGCAAGCCGCGACAGCATTTCTCTGCCGCCTACCTTGTCAAATTCGTCTTCCAGTCTCGCACGAAGCGCCATATCCGACGGCTGCTCCAAAAACTCGATATTATCTATAAGCGAGTTTACATAAAGTCCCGTACCGCCAACCAATACGGGTAGCTTTTTACGGCTATAAACCTCGCTGATTTTCCGTTTTGCTAAGTTTACATAATCTGCCACTGAGAACTCCGTATCAGGCTCTGCAAACTCCATTAAATGATGAGGCACACCCGCTCTTTCTTCTTCGCTTGGTACCGCAGAGGCTATAGGCATATTTTTATATATCTGCATTGAATCTGCAGATATTACCTCACCGTCGAGAGCAAGGCAAAGCTGTACTCCGAGTGCTGTTTTTCCCGAAGCGGTAGGTCCTACTACCGCTATGAGCGGTATTTTATTGTTTTCCATTACTGTATCCTACCGAACTGTTTTTCTATCTCACGGCGGGATAGCTCCATAGCGACCGGTCTGCCGTGAGGACAGTACATTATATCATTAGACAAGAGTACACGCTCTGCGAGCGCGAGCAGCTCCTGCGGTGAGGACACGTTGCCCGCCTTTATCGCGCTGCGGCAGGCGACGATATGAAAAAGGTCGTCGATCCGCTCAAGCTCTGCTTTACCGGTATCTATAATACTACCCGCTATTTCTGCAACAGCGGCTTTAATATCGCAATTCTTAAGTGCGGCGGGAACAGCTGTTACAAGCACACTTCCCTCACCGAAATCCTCTATCTCAAAGCCGATCTTTTGCAGCATATCGGGATTTTCAATTATAGCTGTGTATTCGTTTTTCGGTAAAGTTACCGAAAGCGATGATAACAGCATTTGCTGTTGTGGGGTCTGTTCGCTTTTAAGCTTTTCAAAAAGTATGCGCTCGTGAGCGGCATGCTTATCGATAATGAACAGGCTCTCCCCTTTTTGTACCACGATATAGGTGGTAAAGGCTTCGCCTATATATTTAACAGGCTCTTCTAATAATACGGGTTCCTCTTTTTCTGCCTTTGTATCTTCCTGTGCCTTGTGCTCAGGTTTTATTTGAGGCTGCTTAATTTCGGTATCAATAATAGATATATCTTTTTCATAAGGCTCATTTTTCTTTGCTTCTGACGAGAACACCAACTCTTTGTGGTCAGAAAGGGAGCCGGAGGGTATTTTCGGTTCTGTTTTTATGGGTTCAGCCGATGCCTTAGGAGTGACGGTTTCTTTTATAACGGTTTGTCTGAATTCCTCCGCCGTCATACGCTCAAAACGCGGTTTATTGTTAGGAACTATCATCTCAGGACGGGTATCTCCCATCGAAAGTGCCGATTTTACCGCATAGTAAATACAACTGAAAACGCGGCGCTCATCGGTGAAGCGTACCTCGGTCTTTGCAGGATGAACGTTTACATCCACCGTATCAAAAGGAACGGTTATATTAAGCACGCAATAGGGAAATTTTCCGACCATTGCGCTGTTTTTATAGGCTTGTTCAACGGCGGCACAGGCTGTACCGGACTTTACCAGACGGCCGTTAAGGAAGAAAAACTGACCGTTGCGGTTGGGACGACAGCGCACAGGCTTGCACACAAAACCCGAAACCGAAACTCCGTCCTGCGAGTTTTCAGCGGGTATCAGGCCGTTCCAGTAATCGCGGCCAAGCACTGAATATATTGCCGAAGACAGCTTGCCGTCACCAGAGGTAGTTAACACCGTTTTGCCGTCGCGAATGAATTTAAACGAGACCTCAGGATGCGAGAGAGCAATACGATCTATAACCTGCGCAACAGCGTTGGATTCCGTCACGTCGGTCTTTAAAAACTTCATACGGGCGGGTGTGTTATAAAACAAATCACGAACGATTATAGTCGTCCCTTTGGGACATCCGGCATCCGAAAGCTCTATCTCCTCACCGCCGTATATCAGGTAGCGTGTTCCTGCGGGTTCATCTGCGGTACAGGTCAGCATTTCGACCCTCGCAACCGAGGAAACGGCGGCAAGAGCCTCGCCGCGGAAACCGAGTGTGCCTATTTTATTTAAATCGTCTCCGGTTTTTATCTTGCTGGTGGCATGGCGAAGGAAGGCGGTCTTGACTTCATCTCCCGCTATTCCGCAGCCGTTATCGGTCACGCGCATGTAGGTTACACCGCCGTGCTGTATCTCAACAGTCACCGCCGTTGCACCTGCATCTATGGAATTTTCTATAAGCTCTTTTATAACCGAAGCGGGACGCTCTACGACCTCACCTGCCGCTATAAGCTCCGCGACCTGTTTCGGAAGCACATTTATCCTCGCCATGATATCACCACACTTTTCTAAACTCTTTTTGCCTTATCGGCAAGATCACTCAACATTCCCATACACTCTATAGGCGTAAGGGTGTTTACATCTATCATCTTAAGATCCTTCAAGATCTCGGCAGCGCCCTGCATTTCAAGCGGCAGCTGCATATCCTCTGCTGACTGCACGCGATTTACTGTAATTCCGTCTGCCAAAACCTCTTTAAGTATCGTCTTGGCGCGGGATATGACCTTTTCGGGTATGCCGGACAGCTTTGCGACCTCTATTCCGTAGCTGTCGTCTGCTCCGCCGCGAACTATACGGCGCAAGAAGGTTATATCGTCGCCGCGCTTTTTAACGGCTATATTGTAATTCTTTACACCCTTAATTTCATCCTCGAGCTGTATAAGCTCATGGTAGTGGGTTGCAAACAGTGTTTTTGCGCCGATCCTACGGGTATCTACAACATATTCAAGCACCGCACGTGCTATCGACATTCCGTCGAATGTAGCGGTACCGCGACCTATCTCATCAAATACTATCAAACTGTTTTTAGTAGCATTTTTAAGTATATACGCTACCTCGTTCATCTCCACCATGAAGGTGGACTGACCCGAAGCAAGGTCATCCGACGCTCCGACACGTGTAAATATGGCATCGACAACACCGATGTTTGCCGACTCAGCCGGAACGAAACAGCCTATCTGCGCCATGAGCGTGATTATCGCCACCTGGCGCATATATGTAGACTTACCTGCCATATTCGGACCGGTGATAAGTGCGCAGCGGTTATCGCCGCAATCAAGCAGGGTATCGTTAGATACGAACGGTGTCTTAATGACCTGTTCAACGACCGGATGACGGCCGCCTTTTATATTTATAATTCCTTCGGCATTAAGTTTCGGGCAACAGTATGAATTTGCAACCGAAACATTTGCAAAGGAGCAAAGCACATCAAGCGCCGCAATAGCTGAAGCCGTTGCCTGAACGCGTAAAAGTTCAGCGGCCACACGCTTACGAATATCATCAAACAGGCGGAATTCAACATCCTTGACCCGTTCCTTAGCACCTAGTATCTTGCCCTCAAGAGTCTTAAGCTCATCGGTTATAAAACGCTCGCCGTTGGTAAGTGTCTGCTTGCGTATATAATCCTCGGGGACGCGGTCGAGATAAGAATTAGAAACCTCGATATAATAGCCAAACACTTTGTTATAGCGTATTCGCAGATTCTTTATTCCGGTGCGTTCTCGCTCTCTTGCCTCGATAGACATAAGGTACTGCGAACCGTTGTTTACTATCTCTCGCAGCTCGTCTACCTCGGCATCGTAGCCGTTCTTTATTATTCCGCCCTCGCGAACTATCGCGGGAGCCTCAGGATCTATAGACTCATCTATAAGTTGCTTGACATCTTCAAGCGTATCTATATTTCTGCATATCTCCCCCAGCATTCGGCTTTTTGCCTGTGTAAGCACAGCCTTTAGCATCGGGAATCGTGTCGCGGTTTCGGCAATGGAAAGCAATTCCTTAGCACCGGCGGTACCGTAGACCACGCGGGAAATAAGGCGTTCAATATCCTTGATTCCCGTTAAATACTCGGTTGTCTCGCCGAGTAAAAGATAGTTTGATACAAGCTCGTCCACCGAATTAAGACGAAGAGTTATCTCGGCAAGGCTTTTAAGCGGTTGTTCGATCCAACCGCGAAGCAGTCGCCTGCCCATCGGAGTCTTGGTCTTATCCAAAACACCGATAAGCGAACCGCGCTTTGATTTGCCGCGCATAGTTTCAAACAGCTCCAGATTATATATAGCCGAAATATCAAGATTCATATACTGTGACTGGGCATAGCAATTAAGCTTGCTTACCGCAGAAACGGTGCTGAGCTGTGTGCGGTACAGATAGCACAGTGTTGCTCCTACCGCGCCTACTCCTGCACTGCCGCGCAAAAGATTTAAGTTATTAAGGCTGTTGACCTTAAAGTGCTCACAGGTAAGTCTTTCGGACTTTTCATCCTCGAAATCGGACTTATCAAGCATTGTAAGCATACAGCAAAGACGCTCATTTATGTAGTCACATACGGTTCGTTTAGTCTCTATAGAGCCGTCTGCCAACACCTCGCTCGGTGAAAAGCGGCCTATTTCATCACAAACGCGTTGCTCAAGATTGTCACCCGAAAGCTCGGTCACATTCATCTGACCGGTAGATATATCGGTAAAACACAGCCCTACCGCACTCTCTTTGAAGCATACGGCACAAAGAAAATTGTTTTTAGCCTCGTCAAGCATACTTTCCTCTGTCACGGTACCGGGGGTTATTACGCGCACAACATCGCGCTTAACAAGACCCTTTGCCGTAGCCGGATCTTCTATCTGTTCA
>JAZOCW010000006.1:0-9023 GCA_045596705.1 Acutalibacteraceae bacterium | reverse complement strand
TTCATACTGCCAACCTCCTACTTTGTTTCCTTGTGAAGGGTGTGCTTCTTGCAGAACCTGCAATACTTGTTCATTTCAAGTCTGTCAGGATCGTTCTTCTTGTTCTTCATTGTGTTGTAGTTGCGCTGTTTGCATTCAGTGAAAGCTAATGAACGCTTTACCGTCATGACGGCACCTCCCGTTTTACGGAAATATTTTCTGCTTTCGGAAACCCGAAAGTAAATGAGCCTCCCTCAATCAGTAGCTTTCAAAGCACCGTCCCGAAGGACGAAGAAGCAGTGTGCCCAAAAAGCAACAATGAAAAGGATCTTATGCAAAAAAAAAGACCCTTGCAGAGGTATAAACATAATATCATATACCTAAGTAAGAGTCAAGTGTTTTTTATTATTTATGGTAAGTTCCGCCTCCTGAGATCATAAAAGCACGGTAGATCTGCTCAAGAAGCATCACTCTTGCCAGCTTATGAGGGAATGTCATCCGCGACATTGACAATTTTTTGTCTGCTCGCTTTTTGACCGCGTCGGAAAGTCCGTAAGACCCACCTATTATATAATAGCGGTTTCCGTGGCCGGCAGCGGCACCGCTTACAATTTCCTTTGAAAGAGCATCGCTGTCGAGCATATCTCCTTCTATGCACAGTGCGGTGACATGAGCATCATCGGGTATGGCTTTAAGGATCCTGACTGATTCAGCTTCAAGGCAGGCGGAGACTTCTTTTTCGGACGGATCGTCAGCTATGCGTGCAGGCTCAATTTCGATCACATTCAGTTTGCAGTATCTTGAAAGCCGTTTAATATATTCGTCAGCGGCGGCGGTAAAGTATTTTTCCTTAAGTTTGCCGACAGCCACAATAGTTATCTTTATCATAATATAAACATCCTTCCGCCGGCAGGTGGGGCGGCATATAATATGTAGTCCAGCTCCTCCCTAAGACCCGCGTCGATAAGTGCGGCGCGTGCCGCGGAAACCGCAAGCGTAGGTAGATTGTTCTGACGGCTTAAGTGGGCTAAAATTATCCTCGTTGTTCCGCTTTTAACAAGCTCGGGCAACATTGACGCGCAAGCGCTGTTTGAAAGGTGTCCCTTGTCGCCAAGTATGCGCTCTTTAAGGGGAAAAGGGTAGGGCCCTTTCTTGAGCATATTTATATCGTGGTTCGATTCCAACATTACAAGGTCACAGCCTATAAGTGCGTCGCGTATTTCGTCGCTTATGTAGCCGAGGTCTGTGCAAACAGCCGCCCGTCGCTCATCGGGAAGAGAAAATACATAGCCGCTTGATCCGTCGCAATCATGGCTTGTGGCAATGCGTTTTATACCGATATTCTCCACCATTGTAGAATCCGAAATTTCAATAACAGGTTGTTGTGGCAGCAGTATCTGTTCTTCAAACAGAGCGCCAAGCGTTTCCTTTGAAGCAATTACCGGAATGCTGTATTTTTTAAGAAATACGCGAAGTCCTTTTATATGGTCGCCGTGTTCGTGGGTAACAGCAACAGCCTTAACACTTTGAGGGTCTATATCCTGTTCGGACAGTGCCGCAACTATGCTTTTGCAGCTGCATCCGGCGTCAACAAGAATACCGTACTGCGAAGTGCCGACAAATGTGCAGTTGCCGCTGCTTGAACTGAAAAGCGGACAAAAGCGCGACATATATAAACCCTCCTATCAAAAAAGGGAATACACCTTTGTATTCCCTAAAGATTATAAAGCTTTTCTGGCTTCGGTATACTCGTTAATAGGTACGCGCTTGATCTCAGCGCCAAGACCCGACAGCTTCTCTACTACCTCTTCATATCCGCGGTCAATAAGCTCAATATTTTCTATTTCAGTAGTGCCTTCGGCTATAAGCCCTGCGATCAACATGGCGGCACCTGCACGCAGATCGTTAGCCATAACAGGTGCGCTTGTAAGCTTTTCAACGCCTGAAACAATGGCGACCTTGCCGTCAACCTGAATGTTAGCACCCATCATAGAGAGTTGATCAACATATTTAAAGCGGTTATCCCAAACGCCTTCTGCGACAACGCTTGTCCCCTCGGCAACAGCAAGCAGAGTAGTGATCTGGGGCTGCATATCGGTGGGGAAACCGGGGTGAGGCATTGTTGTTATATTGCACCTTTTTGGACGCTTGTCCATTCGTACTCTGAGCGAGTCATCATATTCTTCTATAACGGCACCGATCTCTACCAGCTTTGCGGTAATTGATTCAAGATGTTTAGGTGTAACGTTTTGAATAACAACATCACCGCCTGTTGCAACGGCAGCCGCCATATATGTTCCGGCTTCGATCTGGTCGGGAATAATGCTGTATGCAGTACCCTTTAAATATTCAACACCGCGAATCTTGATAACACTCGTTCCGGCACCCATAATATCGGCGCCCATTGAGTTTAAGAAGTTTGCAAGGTCAACGATGTGCGGCTCGCGCGCCGCATTCTCAATAACGGTGAGACCGCGGGCTTTAACAGCAGCAAGCATTATATTAACAGTAGCGCCTACAGAAACCTTGTCAAGGTAAACCGGATTGCCGATAAGCCTTTGGGCTTTTGCATCGACCATTCCGTTTTCAAATGTAACATTAGCGCCAAGCGCCTCAAAACCCTTTATGTGCAGGTCAATAGGGCGCACACCAAAATCGCAGCCGCCCGGAGGAGCTACCTTAGCGCGCTTAAAGCGTCCGAGCATAGCACCGATGAAATAACTCGAGGCGCGCATACGCTTGGTCATCTCAAACGGGAGTACAAATGAATTTATATGTGCGGGGTCGATCTCAACAGTGTTTTTATTAAGCATACGAACATCCGCACCCAGCTCACGCAGGATACGGATGATAGCAAAAACGTCAGATATGTTAGGCAGGTTTTCGATACGGCATATTCCATCAGACAACAAAACAGCCGGCAGTATTGCTACTGCAGCATTTTTTGCGCCGCTTATTGTAACGGAACCCGTAAGGCGATTGCCGCCGTTAATTATAAATTTATCCAAGCAAAGGCACTCCCCAAACATTTAATACATAAATGTAGTATTGCCGAACACTTCATTTCTATATGTATACATTATATACATATATGGTAATTTTGTCAAACTATATTTTGTGTTAACGGTATAGACACACTTAAAACAAAAAATATGGGACAGCGCCCGGTTGAGTACCGTCCCATATTTAAAAGTAGTATTTATCAAATTAGTCGTTGTTTCTGTTCTGCGACTGCTGATTGTTTTGCTTGTTCTGGTTGTTCTGTTTATTCTGCTGATTGTTCTGATTATTCTTATTTTGATTGTTCTGCTGATTATTCTTGTTCTGGTTATTCTGGTTGTCGAACATGAAATCACCCCGCTTTCGATTTTAGTATTATCCGAAAGCGGGGTTTTATACAGTTTATTAAATCCCAAAAAGTTGTTTTGCGTTCTGTTTTGTAATGCTTAAAACCTCATCTACCGAAATTCCTTTGATCTCGGATATTTTTTCTGCAACGCGGATTATCATTCCGGAATGGCAGGTTTTTCCGCGATAAGGTTCGGGCGCCATATAAGGTGCATCGGTCTCAAGAAGTATTCGCTGTATAGGAACCGTAGCAATAACTTCACGGCATTTTTTGGAATTTTTAAAGGTTGTAACACCGCCGAAACCGAGATACATTCCCAACTTTACTATCTCTGCGGCATATTCCGCACTGCCTGAAAAGCAATGCACAACCCCTGAAGGCTGTATTCGCTTTAATATCTCCAGCGTATCGCCGTGTGCATCGCGGTCGTGAACTATTACGGGCAGTTGGCGGCTTTTTGCAAATTCAGCCTGCACAGCAAACCACTGCTTTTGCAGTTCTGCCTTATCCTTTTCCCAGTAGTAATCGAGTCCTATCTCACCAACAGCAATTACCTTTGGCTCATTAAATAAATATTCAATAGCCGAGAGGTCAGGAGTACGCATCCGAATATTTTCGGGATGATATCCTATCGCACAGTAGCAGTATTCATATTTTCTTGAAAGTGAAAGGATCCTTTCAGCCGACTGTTCGTCGACGGCACAGTTTATAACAGCACCAACTCCAAGCGAGGGTAGGGAAGTAAGCAGTTCCTCGCGTACCGAGTCAAATCTTTGGTCGTCGTAATGTGCATGTGTGTCGAAGATCATATTACTGCATGCAGGTTTTTCAATATCTAATAACATTATCTTACCTTGCAACCGGGCTTAATATCGTCGGCAAAGATCACCTTAACATCATCGCCATCATCCGCGGCAAGTATCATACCGTTGCTTTCAACCCCGCAAAGCACAGCAGGCTTTAGGTTGGAAACAACTATAACGGTGTGACCTATAAGCTGTTCAGGCGTGTAATATTTTGCAATTCCCGATGCTACGGTGCGCTCTTTTCCGCTGCCGTCATCAAGCGTGAGCTTGAGCAATTTTTTTGCCTTCTTTATAGGTTCGCAAGCGGTTATTTTAGCGGTGGTGAGCTCTACCTTTGCAAAATCCTCAATAGATATCTGCGGCAGGGTTACAACGTTTTCTGCTTTATCCTTTGCTGCCGCCATCTTCTTTTCTTGTTCGGCCAATAGTTCTTCGAGTACTTTTTCAGTATCCAAACGTGCAAAAAGAGGGGTAGCTGCACCAACGGAATATTCGCTACATACTCCGAATTTAAGTGTCTTATCCTCGCAGTTTAGCTGCTTCATAATGCTGTCACAGCATTCGGGCATGATAGGATAAAGTACGTTTGCAAGCAGTCTAATACCTTCCAGCAGATTATAAAGCACGAGTTCAAGACGAGGCTTGTCTTCTTCGTTTTTGGCGAGCGTCCAGGGTGTGGTCTCGTCAATATATTTGTTGCAACGGCGTGCAAAGTCCATAACAGCGGCAACTGCATCGGCGTTTTTGTAGCTATCCATCAAACGGGAGTATTTTTCAAGCATTGTTTCTGCACAGGTAACAAGATCACTGTCAAACTCACCCTGAGGCTCAGCTGCATTTACGTGACCGTCAAAATATTTGTTGGTCATAGCAATGGTACGATTTACAAGGTTTCCGAGCGTGTTTGCAAGGTCGGTGTTGAAAAGTGCCATAAATGATTCATAGGTTATAGTTCCGTCTTGAGCGAAAGGCATCTGGCTCAGCAGATAATATCTTACAGCATCGGATCCAAAACGTTCAGCTAATTCATCAGCGTAAATTACGTTTCCTTTTGATTTGCTCATTTTGTCCTCGCCGAACAGTATCCACGGATGTGCAAGCACCTTCTTAGGCAGAGGCTCGCCGAGAGCCATTAATATTATCGGCCAGTAAATAGTGTGGAAACGGACAATATCCTTGCCTATAACGTGTAGGTCTGCAGGCCAGTTCTTTTTATACATATCACTGCTGCCGTCGGGATCATATCCAATGCCGGTAATGTAGTTTGAAAGTGCATCTATCCAAACATAGATAACGTGCTTATCATCAAACTCAACCGGAACACCCCACTTAAAGGAGGAACGCGAAACGCATAGGTCTGCAAGACCGGGCTTTAAGAAGTTATTCACCATTTCGTGCATACGGGAATCAGGCGCGATAAAGTCGGGGTGCTGCTCATAATATTCGAGCAATTTATCCTGATATTTGGAAAGGCGCAGGAAATAAGCCTCTTCCTTGGCATCTGTAACGTCACGTCCGCAGTCAGGGCATTTGCCGTCTATAAGCTGTGACGGGGTGAAGAACGATTCGCAGGGAACACAGTACTTTCCGGTGTACTCGCTTTTATAAATATCACCTTGTTCATAAAGCTTCTTAAATATCTTTTGAACCGTCTTTTCGTGGTAGTCGTCGGTGGTGCGGATAAATTTATCATAAGAGGTATTAAGCGAGTTCCAAACACCCTTTATCTGGTCGGATATTCCGTCAACAAACTCCTTTGGGGTCTTGCCCTCAGCCTTTGCGTATTCCTCGATTTTCTGTCCGTGTTCATCCGAACCTGTCATAAAGAACACGTCAAATCCCATCATTCGCTTATAGCGAGCGATCATATCGGCAAGCACGATATCATATGCATTTCCGAGATGCGGCTTTTGAGAACTGTAGGCAATTGCCGTTGTAATATAAAACTTTTCTTTATCCATTTTTTATTCCTCCAAAGGGATATATTTATCTCACTTTACGGTCTTAAAAACAGCGATGCGACACAAACTAAAATCGCGCTCGCAAGTAAATAGAGAAGTATGTTAAGCGGTGTAAAGAGCGCGCTGTTTCCGGCAACAACAAGTGCTACGGCAGCGGCCAGACCGGCAATCATACAAATTATATGAAGTACTGTCATCGCGGCAGTCAGCTTTTTGACCTTGATAGCGGCAGTAACTATGGAAGCGATACCGCAGGCGGATCCGTCGTATGCTGCCTTTGCTGATATGCTTTCGCTGTATTCCGTTTTTTCACGGTATTTTCTGACGCTTCCGCTTTGCATTATTTTTACAAAATCGGGATGCAGCCCAAAATAATCGCAAAGCATTTCTTCATTAACGTTTGAATCACAGTTTTCGATCAACAAAGTAACTCCGGTGTTGCAAAGTCTGTGAAGCTCATCGGTTATATCTTCTCGGTTTTCGTAACCTACGATAAGCAGTGCACACGGGCGTCCGTCCGATGCTACATAAACGGGGAAGTAGCCGTTGCGAAGTATCTTTTTATCAACCTCTATCGACGGCACGGTAACGCCGTGAGTTTCCATAAGGGTGCGGTTTCCTATGAGCAGGGAATGATCTCCGACCCAACCTGAAATGCCCAAACGGTTTTCATATTTTACCGAATCAGCAGGCGGAAGAACATAGTCATCGCTTGTGCGTGCGATGCGGCGGAAAACGTGGCCGAGCGGACTTTTAATAGAGGTCGTCACAGCGGCAGCGTTAAATATCGTTTGCTCAAGATTATTAGGGCTGAGCACCTTCATATCAAACATTTTAACCGTTCCTCGCGGAAAAATGCTGTTTATATCCAAAACAACGGCGTTTACAGGTTCTATATCTTCAGCAGCGCTAAAACCTGTCATCATGGCGTTGTAGCGGGAAAGCCGCTTTGCGGCAATTTTCAGTGGCAGGGTTCCTATAATACTGCTTGTAAACGGTGCCGTAATACACAAGAATGCGCAAAGCATACCGAGTGCGTTATAAATATCTGCGGTTAACATACAGTAGACCATCATAGATATTGCAGAAATAATACCGATTATCGACAGCACGAGCGAGTATTTGGCAAAAGGATCTTCCGAAAGCGAGTTTTTGAGAAAACCTGTAACATTTACGGTCCTTCTGCCGGCGGCAACCATAGCATCGCCTTCTACCGCGTCGTGTGCAATTGCATATGATCCGTTTTCCTCGTCAATAAGTGTTAAAGCATATTTTTCATCACTGTTAGCTATTTTATCGAAATTTTTAAGCATTCGCTTAATATTGCTTTTTTTGGCAGACAGTGAGAAAAGCATACCTATTATCGCAATAAAACCAAACTGAGCCGAATTTTGTGCACCGCCGACAATACACAAAATGCCAAATATCAAAGAGAAAACCGTGCAAAGCGCCAGCGGCAGATCCGAATTCGGCTTTTTACCGAAAAGGGAAGAAAAACTTGCAAAAATATCAAAGTTGATAACGGCGGCGATTGCGGTAATAAACGTTTCGGCTATAAGAAATGCCGAGAGATAAGCGTCACGCGTGTTTTCAAACAGCGGTAACGATAAACAGGTGGCGCCAGCGGCGAGTATCAGTGTGAATACAAAACGCAGATTGAGCCTTGTGTGTTTGGCCTTTAAGTCTTTTCGTATAGATGCAGCGTCGGCAACTGTTTGATAATCACCAAATATTTCTTCCTCAGCGTTTTGAAGATCTTCCTCGTATTCAGGAAGAGAAGGTCCCATAGCAAGTGAGGCTTTGACCTCGTCAGCAAAGGATGCCGTTTTTACAGGCTCAAAAGCTATGGTGCTTTCTTCGGCCTGCGGTATTTCCTCAGGTTGTGATTCCATATCCTCGTCTGCAAAACGGAATTGATAATTTTTCACCGGAGCCTCGCGAACCATCTTGATTTCCTCAGGTTCGGCGGTTAATTTTATTTCTTCAGGTGTGGTTTCTGCCGATTTTGGCAGACGAATATCCTCGGAAGGCTTTTCTTCTGAGACTTCGGTTATTTTTTTCGGTTGGGTATTTTCATTATGTACTTCATGTATCGGGCGCTTGATGTCCGTATCCGGTGCAGAGGTCTTCATACCGTACATTTTGGAAATTCTTTCTTGTGCACGTTTTTCAGCATCGGCAATTATATCTTCAATGCTGTCAAGCTTATATGCCGGTTGAGAGGTCAGTATAGCGGGATCCTTGTCGTCAGTCACAAACTGTGAGCATTTTGAAAGCAAGGATTCTGCTTGTTCTTTTACCTTCTCCGATTTAACAACAGCCTCTTCGGCTTTTTGGTTATCAACTGTTTCCTCTTCGTCGTTTTTGCGGGCGTTCAGCATACGCTGATAGAGCGATTCGCCGGCGGACTGCATAGGAATGTCTTCGATCGGCTGTATTTCTTCTTTTCCCTTGACTTCGTCCGGAGTGAGTGCATAGGGCGAGTGGTTAATTTCCTGTCGTTTGCCGACCGGTATTATTCCCTCGTCCGAAAGGGTGTAATTTTCTTCAAAGATTTCTTCTCCATAGTTACCGTATGAGTTTTTGCCCTTTTTAGAAAAAAAGCCCATATTAACCTATTCCCCCAAAATATTATTTGTGTCGCTGTTCGGCAACCTCATAGATGAGTATTCCGGCTGCGACCGATGCGTTAAGCGAGTTAATCTTTCCATACATCGGCAGACTCACAATACCGTCGCATTTTTTGGCGATCAGTCTGCCTATACCCTTGCCCTCGTTACCTATAACGATTGCACAGGGTGAGGTGAAATCAAAGTTGCGTCTGTCGCTGCCGCCCATATCGGCACCGAAGACCCAAACTCCTTCTTCCTTAAGTTTATCAATAGTATTGGCAAGGTTCGTGACTCTGGCAACCTTCATATATTCAAG
>JAZOCW010000005.1:0-30594 GCA_045596705.1 Acutalibacteraceae bacterium | reverse complement strand
AAGAAATAAACCCAAAAGATATTAAGGAAAATCTGATCGAAATGATCGCAAACGAATGGATGCTTATATCCGCAGGTGATGAGAGCGGATACAATATGATGACCGCAAGCTGGGGATTTGCCGGTGAAATGTGGAATAAGGATTCGGTGGTTGCGGCAATTCGTCCTCAGCGATATACAATGAAATTCGTTGACGAGAACGATCTTTTCACGCTTTCGTTCTACGGCGACCGCAAGGATATTCACGCTGTGTGCGGCAGGCAGTCGGGCAGGGATGTCGATAAAACGGCACTGACCGGTCTTACCCCCGTATTCACAGACGGCACTGTATATTTCAACGAAGCTCGGTTGGTGCTTATCTGTAAAAAGCGTTATAAAGGTCAGCTGCAAGGCGACGGCTTCACACTTGGAGAATGTAAAGAGCTCTATCCCGAAGATGACCGACATTATATGATAATCGGTGAAATCGTGAAGGCTTACGAAAAGGAGTAAAGCAATGAGGAAGTTTAATATTGATATTAAAACGATCACAGCTCTGCTAAGCTGTCTGTTTGTAACGATCACATTGCCGGCACTGACCATTTGGGTCATTTCAGCCGAGGCGGGAATGCTGGTTTGTATGATACTGTTTTTTGCAATAAATCCCATATTTTCAGTAGCTTTGGGAATATTCTCAGGCAGGAATATTGAAAAGCGTTGGTATTTGCCCATTTTCTTTGCTGTAGCCTTTTTAATATGCACTATGCTTATATTTGAAACCATTGATATTGCTTTCTTTATCTATATGCTTGCATATTTGATTTTGGGTGCAGGAGCAATGCTGATAACCAAAGCGGCAAGAAGAAAAACTCATAAACATTAAATAAAAAAGGCGCTTACGCGCCTTTTTTATTTTATTAACCCTGCCCTCTTGAGTGCAGCCTTTGCTCTGATTTTGGACAGTGTGTATGAGAAAATTCCATTTTCCTCAGCCTCTAACCTGTATGCCTCTTCACGCAACGACAGGCTCAACCCATAATACATTTCGTCTTCCTCAGGTTCTACTAAATCATCGGATGAAATGTCGGTTCCGTTGCGTTCATCGAGTTCCTCAGCCAGACGGACATATTCAGGTATCGCGCCCTCTCCCAAAGCATGAAGCGCATATATATCTACCGTCTTTAGTGTACCGTTTAGATATCGATCGATATTATATCGGGCTATAAGTGCATCGGTATTGCCAAGCGATAACAGAGCAAAGCATACCACCAGCACGGCTATTGAGGTCGGCATCAGTTTAATTTTATAAACGAACTGCTTTATAATTATTAGTATAAACACAATCGCCAGAACTATCATAAACCAGGTAGCATAGACCCTTTTTCGCGTTAGGCCGTAGCTGTCTATATACATCGCCATTTTGGCTATTGCCGTGCTGATAAGTGCAAACGTGAACACCGAATATATTACCGACAGCGTACGTAGCACAACGGGATGCTCTTGCTCCCGTCGCATAAACAACGACACTAAAAACAACACCGCAAGATTTATGACCGACACGGTACGCAACTCGAAAAATCCGTCACGCGCATACTCGGCGTAACTCATGCTTTCGGGGAGCACACCCGCGAATCCCGAAACATAATGTTGCCACTGAGAGATAAAAAATATAACATAGACCACAAGCAACGGAACGGTTGCAGTCAAGACTGTGAGCATAGGCAGCTTGCGAGCGCCGGATGTTGCACGGTAGCAATCCTCTTTAGTTAAAAAATCCCTTCTTTTGTTATCTACAGAAGAAATGAAAAGACCGAAAATATACATTCCTATTGGAATACCGAACAAAAAGCTGAAAAGATGTGAAAATATCTCGTTCCAGCTAAAATCAAAAATACTGTCAAGCAAAGCGGTAAAACCTCTGTCATAAGAAAGCAGCGACAACACCGCAGCGGTAGGCACAATAGCTATTACCGCGCCTGCTATTATTTTAACGATAAGTCTGCCGCTGTTCTTCATTTTGCCCGAAAACATAGCCGAAAACAGCTTACCGAACGAAGCAAACGGAAGCACAAGCAAAGCCTTTAAAAAATCCGCAATCACAAGTCTTGAAAAACCGCTTTCAAGCGTATTTCCGGTATAGGCAAAAACAAAATAGATATATGCTGCCGCACAGTAGAGATAAACGAAAACATGCAAAAACATATTTGCGCAAAGTACAAGTGCCAATGAAACCGCCATTGCCGAGGCCGCTACGGCGATAGATAATGCGACAGGTTTATAACCTTTAAATTTTAGTGTTATGAGCGTAACAGAAAACAAAGCTATTATAAACAAAAAACCGCCGAGAGGTTTTTCCTGCCACGGCAGAACGCGGCAAAACACATATCCTGCCAGAAGACAGATCCAGGCAAACGCGCTCTCACAGCCTGAAAATTCACGTTCAGGCTCAATATGGTATTCAAAGCTTATTTTATCGCTGCTTTCAGGTGAAGCAGTATTAACATACACATTATTATCCATCGTTGCTACCTCCCTCGGTATATTCCAGAATATCTTCAACACGGCATTCAAGCGCACGACATATAGCATCAAGTGTGGAAAAGCGAATTGCCTTCGCCTTGTTATTTTTTAGAATGGAAAGGTTCGCAAGGGTTATCCCCACCTTTTCGGACAGCTCCCCGAGCGACATCTTGCGCTTTGCCATCATAACATCAAGATTTATATTTATCACTTCTGTTCCCCGCCTTTATACAGTAAGATCATTTTCGGATTTGATCATTGTGGCTTCCTCGATAACGTTCTTTACAACGCGCACACAAAGACCGAGGAACACAGCTGCAAACGCAACCACAAAGGCTATTTTAAAATAAATTCCCAACGCCGCAAAAACCAGACCTAAAAACATACAGCACCACGAAACACCGCGAACAAGCGCTACACTCTTCTCCGAAAACACCATACCGGCGCGGACGCGTAGCAAAAGCCTAAGTAACAGGCCGTCTGCAAGGCATATCACGGCAAGTATCAGGTATGCGAGCGTTAGAATAAACAGATATATATTATAATTGCTTGCGTGGTCGGTTATGGCAGCTATGCTGTCATGTGCTTTTATAAGCATAGCAACAAGATCAGGCATAAGCACCGCCAAAACAGCACATACCGCAAACATTGCGATGGATAAAACTACTGAAAGTATAATGGATTTTTTACTTGGTATTTTAAGCATTGCAAAAACCTCTTTTCGGGATTATTTTCTACTTTTGAAATATTTCACCATTATTATAACCACGACGTTTCCGTTTGTCAATACATTTTTATCGTTTTTCGATAAATTTTATTCGTAAAACAAAAAACCACAGCAACATACGGTTACTGTGGTTCAGGTTTAATATTTTGAATAGCCTTTATATCCTCTGCGGCGTTTGCGCTTTTTACGGCCGCGGTTCATAAATACAACTGTTAAAATAAATCCTACGATTATAAGAACGATAATTGCCACTATCAGCTTAAATGCGGTTGATGTAAAGGCGTTTTTCAGCCAGCGAAGCGCCTTTAGTACAAAATTCGCCTCGCGGGAATCGGCAGCCACCAGATTGACGGTTCCCAAGGTTTCACCTGCATAGACGATATCTGCCGTTCCCAGAACCTCACCCTTCTTGATGGGGGCATCGAATGAATCCTTATACGGGTTTGCTTTTATCTGAACGGTAGACGAATCAGCCTCCTTGGGGAGTATTGCCGAAAGACCGCCTTCAAGCAGAAGTGATACGTGGTCGTTATCCCAGCAAAGCTCTACTTTAGCCTCGGCTACCGGGGTTTCGGCATCAACGACCGTCTTATATTCAAAGTTTTTAAACGCCCAATCGTACAGTGCTATGCTGTCGGGAAATTCATAGCGCACCTTGTTACGCGCAGCGTCATAGACCGTGCTCTTCATCAGGATACAAACATAGTTATATCCGTCTTTTGACGCGGTACTCACAAGGCACCTGCCCGCCTCGTCAGTATAGCCTGTTTTTACGCCGCTGGCATATTTATAATAATAGGAGGATGCCATTGCGTTATTTTTATCCTGCAGGAAGTTGGTCGTTACAAGTGTTCTTGCCTGTTGCATATTAGTCGCAGGCATCTTATAACGGGTGGTCGAGGTGACCTCCTTAAAAACATCAAAGCTGAGTGCGTGTTTTACAAGCGTATATATATCGTTTACCGTTGTATAATGTTCGACATCGTGAAGTCCGTGTGCATTGGCAAAATGTGTGTCGGTCATTCCAAGCTCGTCCGCACGGGTATTCATCATTCCGACAAAATCGTATATACTGCCGCCGTAGTGCTCTGCTATTGCGTTGGCACACTCATTTGCGGAGGACATCAGCAGAAAATACAAAGCCTGTCTTGCCGTTATCTGTTCGCCCGCTTTCAGTCCGCCTATGGATGAATCGGTGCCCTCAAGCGCCTTTATGGATGACTCGCTTATGGTTATTATCTCGCTGTCAAGATCAGAAGTTTTCTCTATTACCAGCAATGCCGTCATTATCTTTGTAAGTGATGCCGGATAGAGTTTTTTATCGGCATTTTTAGTATAGAGTATGTCGCCTGTGTCCAAACTCGCGAGCAACACACCCTCAGCCCTTACCTCAAAACCTGAGAGCTGATATGCTCCTACAGGTACGCAAAATACCGAAAAGGCCAGTATAAGTATTAAAAAAAATGCCAAAAAGCTTTTTTTCATAGTAATCTTCCTCAAAATATGTTATACTTCAAGTATAACTTAAATATGCACAAAATAAAAGCAGTTTTTTGAAATTTAAAGCATTTTTAATTTTTCGGAGGAATTATGTATTATCTGACCGGTGATATGCACGGTGATGAATCGCGCATTTACGACAAGGAATGGTACAAGCTGAAACCCGGCGACACGCTTATAGTGCTGGGTGATTTCGGTTTTTTGTGGGACGGATCGGAGCGCGAAAAGCAAGCCGTTAAGTTTTTATCAACACGCAAATTCACAATAGCGTTTTTGGACGGAACCCACGAAAACTTTGATATGATAAACTCCTGCCGCGTTACCCGCTGGAAGGGCGGCAAGGTACATAGGATAGGCCCCAACCTCTATCATCTTATGCGCGGACAGGTCTTTGACCTGGACGGTTGCCGCGTGTTCACTATGGGTGGCGGAGAGAGTGAGGATATCGACATCCGCAAGGACAAAAGCTGGTGGAAGGATGAGCTTCCCTCACCTAATGAGCTTGCAACCGGCGCTAAGGCACTTGATGAAGAGGGACTTTATGTCGATTACATACTCACACACGAGCCGCCGTCGCTGATAAAAAGCGCTATGCTTCTTCGTCAAGGCAGGACCGATCAGGTCAACAAGCTCAACGGCTATCTCGCTGAGATAGACAGAAGTTGCAGTTTCCGCCACTGGTATTTCGGCAGTATGCACGAGGACCGCACCGTAACTCCAAAACACACCTGCGTGTTCAATAAGATTATACCTCTTGATATAACGCCGCTTGAATATAACGAAGCTTTTAGCAAAAAAATACCTGAGTTCATAACAGAATAAAAAAGAAACGGTTCTCGCTTGAGGACCGTTTCCGTTTTAAAATACCTTTATTCCGTTTTCTAACAGATAACTTTTTGCAACAGATATTTGCTCTGCTGTGGGTATCCAATCATTACTACCGCTGTTTTGTTCACCAAGTGCAAGCGATTTTGAGCCACCAAACGAGTGATACGGAATATATTCAACACCCTCACAGCACTTTAACTCTTTAACAATATTTAATATGTTTTTGTAATGCTCTCGGTCAGTGTTTACACCGTTCACTAAAATACAGCGCAACCGCATTTTCGCACCTAATTTATCTGCCGCAAATAGGTTTTTTAATATTATTTCGTTTGTGACCGATGTGTATTTCTCGTGTCTGTACGGATCGGTATCCTTAATATCCCATAAAAACAGGTCTGTAAGTGGCACTATGCGATTTAGAATATCTTGTGAAAAATAACCGCACGTTTCAATAGCTGTGTTTATCCCTTCTTTTTTGCACATATCAAGAAGTTCTTCTACCGCTTCAGGTTGCAAAAGCGGTTCTCCACCGGAAATTGTAACACCACCTACATTACCGTAAAAAGCACAGTCCTTTTTTATTATATCAAAAAGTTCCTTCACCGTTTTTTCAGTACCGCATATTTCGAGTGCAGCGACAGGACACTCCCCTACACATTTGCCGCATCCCTTACATAATTGGTGTTTTAAAATATGTGATTCTTCGAAAAGGTGTGCGTTATTCTCGCAAACTGAGCAAGCGCCGCACATTATACACCTATTTTTATAAAACAGTACCTCACTTTGGGCCTTTTGAGTTTCAGGATTATGACACCATACGCAGTTAAGCGGACAACCTTTTAAAAAAACAGTTGTGCGAATGCCGGGTCCGTCATGCATACAAAACCGTTGAATGTTTGCAACCTTCATCAGATATCACTTCCCGACTGTGCAATTATCATATCCTGCCATTCCTTGTTTAAGGTCACAAAGCGAGCGTTCCAACCTGAAACACGAACCGATAATGTAGTATAATTTTGAGGTTTTTTCTGTGCATCCTTCAGCATTGCAGTGTCAGCGATATCAAGCTGCATAAAATGGCCGCCCAGCGAAATAAAACCTTTAATCAAGGACTTAATCACCTCTAACCCGTTTTCGCCGTTTACAGCCGAGGGTAATAACTTGACATCAAGCGCAGCACCCGAAACAGCACGTTTCAGATCAGTCTTGCAATAGGAACGTATAATTGCGGTTGCGCCCTCTCTTTCGGTGCCCGGAGCAGGAGAAAAATTCGCCGAAAGAATATCATGTGCATTTTTTCCGCAGGGTATGGCTAAACGATTTTCAGCCCATTCTATTTGCCTGCCAAAGGTGCTGATACCGGCAGGACACATATAACCGCTATGACCGTTAAGTACATCACATGCATCTGCAAATGCAGAAAAGATATCTGCCGCAATGCTGTCGACCTCATCATTGTCATTCCCGAAATAAGCATATTTAGTGAGGGCATATTGGCGCAGATGCTCGTATTCCTTCCAGTCGTTTCTAAGCACCACCATCAGTTCTTCAAAGGTTACTTTCTTATCATCAAAGACCAATTTTTTTATAGCGTACAGGCTGTTTACAGTATCGGGAAGACCGCCTATATGCGGAGACACCGTATTATATACCGGGCCACCCTCTAAATATGAAAGCCCTTTTTCAATACAACCTTGTTCAAACACAGATACTACCGTACAAGGCAGAGACGGTTTCCATTTCCAGTCCTTTGTGGGAACACCGGTATATATAAAATTATTTAAATTATCTTCTCCGCACTCCTGTACTTTACGCTTCAAATCCTCTATGAATGCTTTATACAGCTCATCAAAATTACTAAAATGCACACTGCCGTCATAATTTTTCAGGGTGTTATGCTGTAATATCCTAAGTGCGTCAAACGGCTGATAAATGAAATATGTTTTTCCAGGTATCTGTACTTCCCAACAACCGTCATTAGCAAACCTTCTTGCCTCTTCCAAACGGTATCCGTAATCAGTCAAGGACTCTATTATCAGATCTTCGTTATATACAGCTATCACGCCGCCGCCTAAACGAATTACCTCTGCCACGCGCTGCAACAGTTCCGCAGGACTGTTTTTATTAATACGTATCGTTGTCGGGAAATCGCTTATACCGAGTTCTTCCAAAATATCCAACACTAAATATGTAACGGTGTTTGTAACCTCTTTGCCGTTTTCATCAAGACCCGCCAGAACAATGTTTTGATAATGTTGAGCATCGCCGCTGCCGTAATCACCGCCGCGCACCCACTCGCACCCTTTGATAAAAAAGTGTGCAAGTATTTCTCTGGCCTCGTTCAAGGTTATTGCGCCTGCTGCCAGATCCCTTTCAAGATAGTCGCCCAAAAGCCAGTCTATTCTTCCTATTCCGGGCCAATTTCCGCAAAGGCGAACAAAGGCGAAGGTAAACCATAGGCTCTGTACCGCTTCGTAAAAATTTTGTGCCGGCAGAAACGGAACTTTTTTCAGGTTTTCGTAGTTAGTCCTATATATGGCAAGAGGCTTTAGTTCTTGAAGATATCTATCATGCCATATCTCCATATAGTTAATACAGTTAATACAACTGCGGACGAACGGTTCTTTTCCTGTGCCCATGTATTTTTCTAAAGCTTTTTTTGCATCTTCCCTTATTGCATATATGCCTTTTTTCAACACTGTTTCAAAGTCAATAGTCAGATGACTTATAGACCTGAAGATACTGTCACCTTTAAATGTTGCAGGAACGGTATGATTTATAGCATTTCCAAGGGTTGCCGCGCCGCTTATTTTTTCGTTCTCACAAATACGGATAGGAGCCGTGGAAGCTATCCTTTCTATTATAGCATCATATTGCTCTAAAGGAGTTAGAGCGGTAAAACCCGCATAATCGTCCATTAAGACGCAGGGTGTTTGCTCTGTGAGCTTACCGTATTTATGGTTAAGAGATTCAAAAGCAAACCGGCGTGTTTGCTCGCTTAGACGAACCGGTCTTTTTCCGTTAACAGCAAAAAACTCCATATTTACACCTCTGTTTAATCTTTCCATTACCGACGGGCCGTGTGAAATAAATATACCGGTCGCTTCGGCGTTGGCCTCGCTAAAGTTTGGCACTCCCGCTATGTCTTTGCGCGAATCGTATATCATATACGGAACGGGGGCGCTTGAATGTGTCTTTGTCGCGATTGGAGTAGGATGGTCGGGCATTACGAGAATGCGGAAATCGTCACCGGTCCCACGCAGATACTCTACCATCGGGGCGGCTACGCGCTCATCTATCATCTCAATAGAGCGGACCTTGTTTTCTATTTCACCGCGGTGACCGCACTCGTCAGGTGCTTCTATATGTATATATACAAGGTCGCAGCCTGTATCAAACAGTTCTCTCGCCGCATCCACCTTGCCCTCAAGATTGGTATCTATGTAGGCGGTAGCTCCCTCGACTTCAGGGGTTGCCATTTCGGCACATATACCGATACCTTTAAGCAGGTCGACTGCCGAGATTATTCCGCCCTTGACACCGTTCTTCTTTTCAAAATTCTGAAGTTGCGGGCGTCTGCCCTCGCCCCAAAGCCAAATGGAATTTGCAGGACGGCGGCCGGCGGCAATACGCTTTTTATTGACCTCATGATCCTTGAGTATATAATAACTCTTTTCCATAAGCGCAAGCAGCGGCTGTGCGGCAGGAGCCGTGCTCAAATACTCTCCTACTACCCTGCCCGAAATATCATGCGGAGGGGTCATATCGCCGAGGTCGGTAGTTCCGTTTGCGACAGTCAGACAGTGGCGGTAGCTGACGCCGCTGTAAAATCTGAACACATCGTTCCCCAGTGCTTCTTCAACTGCATTTATAAGTATTTCAGCCTCTTCGGTGCTGATATCGTCTGCACAGTAGTCGACCATAGTCCTGTCGGCATAGTTATCCTCGTCAGACAGGGTTACGAGGTTGCAACGAAGTGCAACGTCAGTATCCTTAAGTTCAACACCTATGCTGGCAGCCTCAAGCGGTGAACGACCTGTATAGCACACCTTCGGATCATAGCCGAGCACCGAAAGATTTGCAACATCGCTGCCGGGTTTAAGCCCTTCGGCAACTGTGCGGCACATACCTACCTCACCCTTTGCGGCAAGCGAATCCATAACAGGCTTGTGCGCTACCTCCATAGGGGTCTTATTTCCAAGTTCGGGTACGGGTGTATCTGCCATACCGTCGCATAAAATGACCAAATATTTCATTTTTCTACTCCTTTTATAAAAAGACTTTAAAAATGTATAAAATTATTATATAATAAATTCAACAAGAAATAAAGGGGTGTTTTTAGGTTTGAGCAATAAAATTCGTGTAAAAGTGGGCGGAATGGAATACTGCCTTAACAGCGACGATGACGAGCTTTATGTAAAATCGCTGGCATCAGAGCTTGACCGAAGGCTGAACGTCATCTCCAAGAACAGCCCGTTTTTGTCAACCACTATGACAGCAGTAGTAGCCGCGCTGGAGGCTTATGACAAGGCAAAAAAGCAGACTATGGAAAATGAAGAACTGCGTCTTGAACTCAAACGCGCACTCGAAGATACCGCCTGTGCAAAGCTTGAGGCGGACATTCTTCGCCGCAAGTTAGCCTACTACGAAGGAGACGACCGCAACGCATAAGATCGAGATACTTTCCCCTGTCGGCAGCAGTGAGATGCTTATGTCTGCGGTGCGCTCCGGTGCAGATGCGGTCTATATGGGATTGCGCGATTTTAACGCGCGTCGAAATGCCGACAACTTTGACGGTGCCGCCTTTGCGGATGCCGTAAAATACTGTCATATCCGAGGGGTCAAGGTTTACCTGACCCTTAATACCGTTTTGTCAGACAGCGAGATGCCGCGTGCACTTGAGGCAGCAAAAGAGGCCTACGTTGCAGGGGCTGATGCCGTTATAGTACAGGATCTCGGACTGGCAAAACTGTTACACTCACAGTTGCCCGATTTTCCGTTGCACGCTTCAACGCAGCTTAACTGCCACTCACCGTCCGTGTTACCGATACTAAAAGAACTGGGATTTACCCAGGTCGTAGTTTCACGCGAGATGAGCAAAAATGAACTAACGGTATTTTGCGCAGAAGCCCAAAAATACGGTATCGCAGTTGAGGTGTTTGTTCACGGAGCGCTCTGTATGTGTATGTCGGGGCAATGCTATTTGAGCGCAATGCTCGGAGGACGCAGCGGCAACCGCGGGCTGTGTGCAGGCCCCTGCCGTCTACCATTTGAGGTTGAGGGCGGCACAGGGTATGACCTGAGCCTTAAGGATCTGAGCCTTGTTGATTATATTGACGAGCTTCGTGAGATCGGAGTGAAAACGCTTAAGATCGAGGGACGGATGAAGCGCCCTGAATATGTAGCGGCGGCGACTGCTGTTTGCCGCAGGAGCGCCGACGGCGAAGATTGCGGCGAGCTTAAAAACACGCTTTACAAGGTGTTTTCCCGCAGCGGCTTTACCGACGGATATTACAAGGGCAAGCCCGGTAAAGATATGTTCGGCATACGCACGCGAGAGGATGCCGAGCTCTCAGCGGCGGTCATAAAAAGCCTGCACGAGCTATATAGAGGCGAGCGGCAGTCGGTACATATTAAGGGAGAATTTATACTTAAAGACGGTGTAGCGTCATTATTTACGGTGAGCGACGGAGCAAACACCGTAGTATGCGAGGGAGCGATACCGCAGGCGGCCATAAACCGCCCCGCCGACCACGCTTTTGTAACCTCCCAGCTCAGTAAAACAGGCTCTACCCCGTATATTTTCGATGAGATAAAAACAGATATCGGTGACGGACTTGCCATAAGCGCAGGCTCACTTAATGCTCTGCGGCGCGAGGCACTGGATAAGCTGTCGAACGCCAGATACAAGCCGCGTGAATGTGAGTATGTATCGGTACCGTTACCTGAGCAAAAGAAAGAAAATAAACAGCCAAAGCTTATTGCACGGTTTGCAGATGTTTCACAAATTCCCGATGATGTTTCGGGGCTTTCAGGTATTATATTACCGCTTGAATCGAATTTTGAAAGCATTGATCTGCCGCTACCTCTCTATGTTGACATACCGCGCGGCATAGCTGATGAGAGTTATATTTTATCTCGGTTACAAATAGCGAAGGCTCACGGTATAAAACAGGCTTACTGTGGAAACATTGCCGCTGTTGTGCTTTGCAAAGAAGCAGGACTTTTACCCGTGTTTGATTTTTCAATGAATATATTCAACTCGTATAGCAACGATACTGCCAAAGCTCTCGGTGCAGCAAAAACAGTACTTTCCGCTGAGCTTACCTGTGAGCAGATAAACAAGATCCGCAGCGAACTGCCAACCGCCATAATAGGTTACGGCAGGTTGCCGCTGATGTTAACGAAAAACTGCCCGATCAAAAACGGCATTGGCTGTAAATCATGTGAAAAAAACAGCACGGTCACAGACCGCAAGGATATTTCCTTCCCCGTTCGTTGCCGAAACGGTTATAGTGAACTGTTTAACTCTAAGCCGATTTATTTGGCTGAACGGCAAAGTGAATTTAATGTAGATGATATCGTGCTGTATTTTACCTTTGAAGTCAAAGAAGAATGTCAAAAAGTAATAAACGACTATATTGACTGTGCTCCTGCAAGGGGCGAATACACCCGCGGACTTTACTACCGCGGTGTTAGATAAAAAATTAAATCATCAAAAGGAGGTGTACGCTTGAAAAAAATAATATCCGCTCTGCTTATCGTTGCGGCGGTGCTTTGCGGCTGTCAGGCAGACCCTGAGAATGTCAGCAGTATTCCGGCGTACACCGGATATGCCGCCAAGTACTTTGAATATCAAAATGCCGAAAGCCACGCGTTTTTGCTTGCCGGTGAGGAAAAACTCCTCTCGGTCGGTGACAGTCTGGGCGGCTGGAAACTGGAACGGTTGCTTGAAAGAGGGAATGAGGAAACTCAAGGCGTCCGCGCCGGATTTTCGTGCGATGTAACGCTGAGTGGCACATTCTCTTATATGCAAAACAGCGTATACGGAAGTCTTTTGCGATTTTATCCCGACGATTCCTCGGTTTTTCCAAGAATTAAGGAGGATAATGAAGAACTTAAGTGGCTTGTAGTACTCGAAAGTAATGACCCCCTTAAACAACTCGGCTTTTCGGAGGGTATTGCAGCAGAACTGCACACGCAGGTGCGCGTTAAGGCATTATCGGTAAACTATTCACCGCAAAGCATTGTATATTACATTGAGATAGAGAGGTTAGACTAATGGACAAAAACCGCTTTGAAAGGGTGTACTCCCAAGGAACCTTCACAGGAACAGAAATATGGGTAGACAAGGAAACGGGTGTAAATTATCTGTTTCACCAGTCGGGTTATGCCGGAGGAATGACTCCACTGCTTGACCGCGAGGGTAAGCCCATAATAAGCACTATATATAATAAATAATAACTTTAAAGCCGGCAGATCGATACCAACCTGCCGGCTCTTTTTGCATCAAAAAAGACCGAAGACAGCAATAGTCTTCGGTCTTTATATTTAAGTCAGATCTTCAACGTACAGTTCGCGAACGGTGTCACCGCTTGCGGCATCGTTGCGTTCCTTAAGGAACTTACCCGCTACCTGCGGGAACAAAGCATAACTGAGAACGTCCTCTTCAGATCTTGCAAGGTCGCCCGCCTCGGCACGGTACTTTTCAAGCTCCGGCTCGAGCAGGTCTGCGGGGCGGCAGGTTATTACGGGTGTATCACCTATTGCCTTGCGGCGAACCTCCTCGTTTACCTCTCCGGGAACACGTCCGTATTCACCGCGAAGCAGTCCCTTAGATTCCTTGGTTATCATTTTATATCTCTCGCCTGAGAGGACGTTAAGCACTGCCTGAGTGCCTACTATCTGGCTTGTGGGGGTTACAAGCGGAGGATAGCCGAAGTCCTTACGAACGTTCGGTATCTCGGCGAGAACATCGTAAAATTTATCCTCAGCGTTTGCCTGCTTAAGCTGAGAAAGCAGGTTGGAAAGCATTCCGCCCGGTACTTGATAGAGCAATGTCTTAGTATCAACATTAAGCACCTTAGGATCAAGAATACCCTCTGCCTTAAGTTTATCAGCGATACCGCGGAAGTGTGCTGCGGCATCAGCGAGTTTGTTAAGGTCGAGTTCGGTGTCACGGTCGGTTCCCTTAAGGGTTGCAACCATAGCCTCGGTCGACGGCTGTGAGGTACCGTTTGCGAGGGGCGACAGCGCACAGTCAACAATATCAACGCCTGCCTGTGCGGCCATCAGGTTGGTCATATCTCCGGTTCCGGTAGTGTTGTGGGTATGGAGATGGATGGGAGCCTTTACCTTAGCCTTAAGCTTTTTAACAAGCGAATATGCATCATAGGGTAAAAGCAGGTTTGCCATATCCTTGATGCAGATAACATCTGCACCCATTTCTTCAAGTTCACAAGCAAGGTTTACAAAGTATTCCTCATTGTGGACGGGGCTCTGGGTATAGCTGATGGCGGCTTCACAGATACCGCCGTATTTCTTTATGCTCTTAATGGCCTGTGCCATATTACGGGTATCGTTAAGCGCATCAAAAACACGGATAACATCAATACCGTTTTCTATTGACTTCTTTACAAAAGCGTCAACAACGTCATCGGCATAATGCTTATAGCCGAGAATGTTCTGACCGCGAAGAAGCATCTGAAGCTTTGTATTCGGCAGAGCCTTGCGAAGCTTGCGAAGTCTTTCCCACGGGTCTTCATTCAAAAAGCGCATACAAGAGTCAAAGGTTGCGCCGCCCCAGCACTCAAGCGACCAATAGCCGATGCTGTCCAGCTTTTCACAAGCGGGGAGCATATCTTCAATACGCATACGTGTCGCGGCCTGTGACTGGTGTGCGTCACGAAGTATAGTATCGGTAATATAAAGTTTTTTAGCCACAATAATACCCCCTTAAGCAAACAGTGCTATAAGCACTCCGGCCGCGATCGCCGAGCCGATAACGCCGGCAACGTTCGGTCCCATTGCGTGCATAAGCAGGAAGTTGGACGGATTTTCCTTCTGACCTACCGACTGAGAAACGCGCGCCGCCATAGGAACAGCCGAAACGCCGGCAGAACCGATAAGCGGATTGATCTTGTTCCTGGAGAACAGGTTCATTATTTTAGCAAAAAGCACACCGCAAGCGGTAGCTACGCCGAATGCAACTACACCGAGAACTATTATCTCGACGGTGGGCAGACGAAGCAAGGTCACTTCTGTGTTGCCGATATTGATAACCGTGTCACGGTTTGTAGAAAGGAAGGTTTCGGCAGTTGCGGTTGCACCGACCGAGATTCCAAGGAATATGGTTACTATATTCATCAGTTCGTTCTGTGCAGTCTTGCAAAGACGCTCTGCGACACCCGACTCCTTCCAAAGGTTACCGAGCATAAGACAACCTACAAGCGGAGTAGCCGAAGGAACGAGCAATGCAACGAAGATGGTAACAACAATCGGGAATACTATCTTCTCTGTCCTCGAAACCTGACGAAGCGGCTTCATAACTATCTGGCGTTCTTTCTTTGTTGTAAGCAACTTCATTATAGGCGGCTGGATAACGGGGACAAGTGCCATATAGGAGTATGCGGCAACCGCTATCGGGCCGAGGAGCTCCGGATGGAGCAACGAAGTCGTATAAATAGCAGTCGGTCCGTCAGCACCGCCGATAATACCGATAGATGCGGCGGCAGTCTGCGGGAAGCCGAGCAGTATACTGCCGATATAGGTAGCAAATATACCGATCTGTGCTGCGGCACCGAGCAAAAGACTTTTAGGATTGGAAATAAGCGGGCCGAAATCGGTCATTGCGCCGATTCCTACAAATATAAGACAGGGATAGATACAGGTCTTAACACCTATATAAAGATAGTCAAGCAATCCACCCTCAGCAAGTATATGTCCGTAGCTGTGATAGTTTATAGAATTTTCATTCATAAATTCATTCCACAGTTCACCGTGATAAAGACCTGCGCCGGGTAAATTGGTGAGCAACATACCGAAAGCGATTCCGATAAGCAAAAGCGGTTCAAACTTCTTCTTTATAGCAAGATAAAGAAGCACCAGCGAAACCAGTATCATAACCAGATTGCCCCAGTTTTCACCGAAATTGGCAAACAGCTGATAAAAGCCTGTCTGCTGAATAAACTTAAAAATCTGTTCCATAGTGCTTTCTCCTAAAACCGTCCTACGCGATCACGCAGAGAGCAGCACCGGTCTCAACAGCAGCACCCTTCTGTACGTTAACCGAAGCAACGGTACCGTCACAGGGAGCCATGATCTCATTTTCCATCTTCATAGCTTCGAGTATCATCAAAACATCGCCTTTTTTAACAGCGGCGCCGTTCTGAACATTTACAGCAAGGATAGTTCCCGGCATCGGAGCCGAAACAGTCTCACCGCCGGCAGGAGCAGTAGCCGGTGCGGAAGCAGCAGGAGCCGGAGCGGCGGCAGGGGCAGCAGTGGGGGTCGTCGGTGCTGCACCGTCAACAACCTCAAGTGTTATTTCATATATATTTCCGTTTACATTTACTTTATACTTTTTCATAATTCTCAACCTCACATTTTTTTAAAAGATAAAATTCTGATTGCGGAAACATCAGTACCGAGTTCTTCGGCAACAGCAGCCGAAACGGCTGCGATGATCTCCTGTTTTTTCTCTATGCTTTGGGCGGGCTGTGCGTTAGCAGTTGCTACAGCCGGTACAGTCTCTGTCTTTGTGCCTTTTTCACCTGCACGGCAGATAAGGCCTGTGATCCAGCAGATCACAACAAGACAAATAAGTCCTACAAAGACGGTGCCGATGCCCATTGCACATACAAAACCGTTTGAAACTTCCATCAACTATCCCCCTTGATTTTTGTTGATATAAGAAGAAAACCAATCTCCCCCTTATACCATCATAATTTCGTAAACATTATAACACGGATAACCGTCAAATAGCAATAGCGATTTTACTATTTTTTACTAATATATACATATTAATTATACAAATTGACGCTCTTTGCATAAATTTTTGTTGACAAACACCCATATTTAATGTGATAATAAATACGTATAGGTGATATTATGAGAATTATAACCGGAAGTGCTAAAGGCGCCCGATTGCAAGCTTTAAGCGGAAACGATGTACGCCCGACTGCAGAGCGCGTCAAGGAAGCAATTTTCAGTATAATACAATTTGATATTGAGGGTCGCCGTGTGCTCGACCTGTTCGGCGGTTGCGGACAGCTTGGCATTGAGGCGCTCAGCCGCGGCGCACAAAGCGCAGTTTTTGTCGATAATTCGCAACAGGCAATCTCTATTATAGCAGGAAATCTTAAGACTGCTAAGCTCGCTGACCGCGCGCAGGTAATAAAAAAAGATTATAAGCTTTTTTTATCCTCCTGCAACGATGTATTCGATATAGCGTTCGTTGACCCTCCCTACCACGCAGGTCTTTACTATGATGCGCTTAAGGGAACGGCGATGCGCATGAGCGAATACGGCGTTATCTTCTGCGAGCATCCGTCTGATGTGGATGTGCCCCGTACGGTAGGCGGATTTACCGCCGTCAAGGATTACCGATACGGCAAGATATATATAACGGTCTACCGCAGAGAGGAGCAAGCAGAATGAAAAACTCTATAGCTGTTTGCCCCGGCAGTTTTGACCCCGTAACGGTCGGTCATCTGGACATTGTCCGTCGCGCCGCAAAAATGTTTGACCGCGTTATAGTCGTTGTAATGGTAAACCACAAGAAGAAATACAGTTTTTCCCCGAAAGAACGCGTCGAACTGCTTAAAAGCGTAACGGAAGACCTACCCAACGTTGAGGTCGACTTCTCGGACGGTCTTCTTGCCGAATACGCAAAAAGCCGTAACGCAGATGTTATTATTAAGGGACTTCGCGCCATGTCCGATTTTGAATATGAATTCCAGATGGCGCTGGCAAATAAAAAACTCAACCCCGAGGTCGAAACGGTGTTTTTGACCACGGCGGCAGAGAACATGTATCTCAGTTCAAGCATGGTCAAGCAAATAGCAAGTATGGGCGGAGATATTAAGGACTTTGTTCCCGAACAGATCAGAAGTATAATTACCGAAAGGCTATATGGAAAGGATGAAAAATAATGAGTATTGACGAATTACTCGAACAGTTGGACGAAATATTGGACAGCGGCATTAAGATCCCCGGAAAGCGTACCGTTGTTGACGTTGAGCGCTTGCGCGCCATCGTAGACGATATCCGTCTCAACATTCCCTCGGAGATCAAGCAGGCCCGCGGCATCGTTGCCGACCGCGCAGACATTATTACCAACGCAAAGCGTGAGGCTGACGGTATCATCCGCTCGGCTGAGGAGCGTGCAAAGGCAATGGTTGCACAGGAAGAGATCACAAAGATGGCTCAGGAAAAGGCAGCCGAGATAATTGCCACTGCACAGGGCAAAAGCCGCAATATGCGTAAAGCCGCTCAAGACTTTGTTGACGACATTATGCGCCGCGCCGACGAGGACCTCACCGCAAACCTTGCTGAGGTTCGCAAGACCCGCGCCGCTCTCAAGCAGCAGATGCCTTCCGCTGCTCCCAAGATCGAGGAATAATTTAAAAGGGGGTCTGCAAAGCAGACTCCCATTTTTTCTCGACATTATTCTCTTGACTGAGCAATGTTATTATGATAAAATTTTTTACCTGCGGAGGTGATATCGGTGGACAAAACTATGCTTAAAACAGTTGCAACAAACAAAAAAGCCTTTCACGAATATTTTGTGGAGGAATCTATTGAAGCCGGTATCGAGCTTACCGGCACCGAAATAAAGTCGGTCCGCGCAGGCGGAGTCAGCCTAAAGGAGGCTTGGTGCTCGGTCGATAACGGTGAGATGATAGTAAAGCAAATGCACATCGCACCCTCCGCACCCGGCAACATCTTCAACCGCGACCCTCTGCGCCCCAGACGGCTGCTTCTTCACAAGCGTGAGATAATGCGGCTTTTGGGACTTACAAAACAGCAAGGCATTGCGCTTGTGCCGCTTTCGGTATATTTCAAGGGCTCGCGGCTTAAGGTACAGCTTGGCGTATGCCGCGGTAAAAAGCTTTATGACAAACGCGCGGTAGCCGCAAAAAAAAGCGCCGAGCGGGATATACGACGTGCGCTTAAAGAGCAAAACAGATAAACTTAATATGGGGGCGTAAAGGCTTCGACAGGGATTTTGATTCACAGGAAGCGAGTAGCGGTGCGGAACCGCTTTAAAATCCGCAACTTAAAATTAACTGACAACAATAAAGTTGCTTTTGCAGCCTAATTAGGCTGCCATCCGACCCCGGAGTATCGCGGCCGGGCAAGGGTGTCATTTAAGCGATGAACGTGAGTCGGTGGGTGCTCCCCCGCCGACCATGAAGCAGGAGCTTACGTGACCGCAAGCCTGACGGACGGCGTGCGGTTCGCGGAAATTAAAAGACCGTCTGCACTCGGAGATGCCTGTGGAAAGAGATTTTTGGACACGGGTTCAATTCCCGTCGCCTCCACCAAAGACCGGCAAGGTGGTTAACCTTGCCGGTCTTATTTTTTGCTATTGACCCGTGATATTACTAATTATATTTTCCAAAAAAATACAACTTATATTGACAGAAAACCTTGCTTACGGGTATAATAATAATGATAAATTCCAAAGGAGGATATATTATGAAAAGATTACTTACATTGGCACTTGCGGTTCTTATGCTCCTATCGCTCTCTGCCTGTAAAAAGCATGATGCCGAGCTTAGTGATATAAGTGTCGACACAGCGCTGACCGATTCAAGCGATACTGTCAGTGTTGTATCAAGTGATACCGCCGTGGTTTCTTCCAGCGAACCTGCACCCGTAGTGTCCAGCACACCCGCAAGTTCTTCCTCGACTACCCCTCCGGTATCCTCCGAGAGCACACCCGTAACTCCACCCGTTATCACAACTCCAAATGAAACGGTAAATAATACAATAAACCAAACCACCAATATAATAGAAAATATTACTCCGCCTATCACCCCTACACCTCCCATCACACCAAGCACTCCTACCAACAGCTCCTCAGACACATCTTCGGAGGAGGAATTCACTCCATCGATAGCGCCGGAAGATCTTTTCAAGTTTGGAACAGTCAGTGAAAAGACCTATGAAAGCAGCTTTTTAGGTATAGGTTGTACGCTGGGCGAAGGATGGACCTTTATGAGTGACAGCGAAATAAAGGAGGCTAACGGTATTGCCGCCGGTGCAACCGAAGATGAGATTAACAACCACATTTTAAATTCTTTTTTACTTGTTGATATGGGTGCAACCTACGGAAATGAGGAAGGCGCATTGTTAGTAATGACAATGAGTGACTACGGAACCGGTGCCTTTGGCGAAATGGATATGAACGCGTATTTAAATGATATGGTTTCATCAACCAAGGACTTCCTTGATTGCTGAAGGTTGCATCGATCCACTGGTTGAACGCACCACGATAACAATCGGCGGAAAAGATTATCAAGCTATTAAAGCATATAGCACCCTGGGAGAAGAAACCAGTTATGAAATCACATTCTTTATAAATGACGGACCGTATTTAAGCATTGTTGTAATCGGAACAGCCGACGAGGCAAACCTACAACAGACGCTTAATTCGTTCTATACGGTTGCTTAACAGTATTAAACCGCACACCTAACGGTGTGCGGTTCTTTGTATCAGGGGAACCACGCGACAGCCGCGTGGTTCAAAATAGGTTAACCGATAAACAAATATTAGGTTGTGGAAAGCCTCCCTTTGACGAGGGAGGCGGAGTTTTGCGAAGCAAAAAGACTGAGGTAGAAAGGAAAATCAAAAAAATATATTAAGAACGCTTTCTCCTTCCGTCAAAACCTGCGGTTTTGCCACCTTCCTCCCGGAGGAAGGCTTTCGATAGGAATCCGTTTACGGGTAACTAGTATCGTTTAGGACCATTCCCAAAAAAAATACCCCCGTTACGGGGGTATTTTTTATCCTAATAATATATCCGAAATAAGCATTACACAAAAGCCGACGAGCAATGCATAGGTCGCACCGCGCTGACTGCCGTGAGAATGGGTCTCGGGAATCATTTCATCGCTTATTACATAAAGCATGGTTCCCCCTGCAAATGCAAGTGCAAACGGAAGTATTGCAGAAGCGATACTGACTGCGAGATAACCTAGCAGCGTGCCCGCCACCTCAACAAGCCCGGTAGCTAGCGCGCATATAAAGGTCCTGCGCGGACTGACGCCCGCCGCAAGCATAGGCCCGATTATTACCATACCCTCGGGTATGTTCTGCAAAGCAATACCCCCGGCGATAACGAGTGCCTCACTCGTATTCCCCGAACCAAAACCGACACCGGCGGCAATTCCCTCTGGCAGGTTGTGTATTGCTATTGCCATAACAAATAACAACACCTTGCTGAGGTTGGCGTTGCCGCGGTGCTCCTCAGAATCAATACCGACCAGCTTGTGCATATGAGGCACCAGTTTGTCGATAAGATTAAGGCACAGCGCACCGGCAAAAATTCCGGCTACGGTTATAATAAATCCGTATTTTCCGCCGTGCTCAACCGACGGGATGATAAGTCCTAAAACTGCCGCCGCCAGCATTACACCCGCCGCAAAGGACAGTATTATGTCGCTGAAGCGGTGGGATATTTTTTTGAAGCAAAAGCCGATAAGCGAGCCTATAACCGTTGCACCGCCCACTCCCAGGGCGGTTATAAGAACCATTTGCATATTTTATTTCCTTTCCAAACGCGCGACTGTATCCACGTGGGTCGAGACAACGAAATTGCTAACATACGCTGTCGGAAACATATCTACCTCGACTGTTGTAGGGAACATGTCTACCGTTCAATTATGTTAATTTAAACTTGTTAATTCTTTAAAACTCGTATCTCCAATCTTTTAGCATTTCACTAAAATAGTTTTGCTTGTATTCCCCAAGTAGAGGCTCAATATACAGGCAGCTATAAAACAGATTATTATCTGTGCAATACTTTATTTTTTCAATATTTTTATCTTCAAAGTCACAAATAATATCTACTAATACCCCTTTATCGAGGTTTTCTTTAAATAAATAACCAAAAAAACATAGTTCATGATTTTGGCCTATATAATATGGAGAAATAAAATTAAAGTTGAATTCTTTAGCAGCTAGGTTGAATTTTTCTACTATGCTAGTTTTAGTCTTGCTATCAATCATTAAAACCACATCCCTCTACAAATTCTACTTTATCTCTTCGACAGCAGACAGACCGTCTCAACATGCGCCGTTCTCGGGAACAGATCGGCAGGGGTTACGTCGGTGACACGGTAGCCGTACGATACAAGTATTTTACAGTCGCGTGCCAATGTTGCGGGATCGCACGAAACATATACCAACGTTTCGGGTGAAAAGCCGTTTGCAATTGTATCAAGCAACGAGCTGTCACATCCCTTGCGCGGCGGGTCAACTATTACCACGTCGGCCGTGACCCCCTCTTGCTTGAGGCGAAGTGCCGCACCGGCGGCATCGTCACATATAAAGCGGATATTATCTATTCCGTTCTCCTTAGCATTTGCGCGTGCGTCCTCTACCGCTGACGGAACTATCTCAACCCCTATCACGCTCTTAGCACGGCTGGCAAGTGTGAGACCTATCGCTCCTGTGCCGCAATAAAGATCTATCACGGTTTTGCCCTCGGGCGCAGCATACTCTGCCGCTTTTTTGTAAAGCAGTTCCGCCATATCGTGATTCACCTGTGCAAATGACAGCGGTGACACCCTAAGCTTTACACCACACAGCGTATCGGTTATGTAATCATCCCCGTAAAGTGTAACACAGCGCTCACCGAGGATCACGTTGGTTTTCTCACGATTTATATTTATAATAAAACTTTTAAATCTTTCCCCCAACGCGGTTTTTAGAATATCTATAAGCGCACCGCTGTGGGGTAGTTTTTCGCCGTTTATGACAAGCACTACCATTATATCCCCGCTTGCGGTAGTACGGATATACAGGTGTCTTATCAGTCCTTTTCCGGTCTGTTCGTTGTATATGCTTATATTGTACTGCTTTATAAAAAGTTCTGCCGCACCGGCTATTAAGGAAAAAACGGGCGGTTGCAGACTGCAATTGCTGCAAGGAATTATTCGGTGACTGCGCGCTGCAAAAAAGCCTACCTTGCCCTCGCTGTTTACGGGGTACTGTGCCTTGTTGCGATATCCATCGCTACTTAAATAAAGCATATCCGACAGCGGTACATCTATCGAGCCTATACGTGAAAGTGCGTCACGTACAAATGCGCTTTTAATTTTCCTTTCAGCCGAGTAGTCAATATGGCGAAAGACACAGCCTCCGCAAGAATTAAAACACTCACAGTCGGGTTCACAGCGGTCGGGCGACGCGCTTATAAGCTTTTGCAGTTTGCCGTAGGCGTAGGTCTTGCAAAGCTTGACTATTTTCACAAGCGCCCTATCGCCGGGTGCGGTGAGCGGTACGAATACCGCCATGCCCTCGTGCCTGCCGACTCCGTTGCCCTCTGTTGTCATTCCTGTTATATCGATTACAACATCCTCATTTTTCTTCATTGAAGACTCCCTTTAAAACGTACTGCGAAACTCAGGGAAATCAGTTTCCCCTAAAAGTTTTATATTATGATTATAATAATTAAACGCATAGCGGCAGTGTATTGCATACGCGGCGAGCATATAAGGCAACGTGAAGACCGCTGTGACACCCAGCATGCCGAGCAAGCCCCAACCGATAAACCCGATAATGAGAACTACAAACGGTCCTGAGGAATAACGGCTGACATGCTTAGCTATATAAAACACCTCTGTCCAGTGGATATCCTCACAGCACACAAACATCATCGGTGCCGGATAATATTTCAACGTTGCCAGCACGAAGAAAACTACCCCTACTAAAAACAACACTCCGCTTATCACATCGAGTTGCAGTGCAAAGGCTTCAGAAAACATCTTATAGGGCAAAAACGCAGTAATACGGGTTATAATATACGGCAAAAAGGTTACCACACCGACCAAAACATTTTTTAGTACAAAGCTTGCCGTAAAACAGCAAAGCTGAAAGAATCTTCGGCGGTCACCGTAGTAATGGAATACCGAAAGCAGACTGTCGACCGTTCCGGCGGTACTGCGCCAGAAAAATCTAAGCGTGCCGAATGATATCGGTATAATCGCTAAAAACGCGTATATTATTAAAAACGGTATGTTTAAAAAGAAGGCGTTTTGACCTAATACGAGCTGATTGATAAAGCAAGCGTATATTGCTATAAAAACTGTTGCCGCCAATATCATTACACAGGCTATTGCCTGAGGCCAGAATTTTTTAAGTGCAATTCGCGCTGTGCTTTTGACTGCTGCATTACCCGGCATCATATCACTCCATTTTGATTGTAAATTATTCGATTATCGTAAGATTTGCAAAGTTAGACATAAGCTTTTTTGTGCCCACGTTATCGAAAGCGACCTCAATGAGTGTATCGTTACCCATAGGCGTTATCGACAACACCATTCCCTCGCCGAAGGTCCTATGCTTTACGCGCATACCTACCGAATAGTTTAAAGACGGTTTCGGCTTCGCGGGGGCGGGCTTTGCCGCGGCAGGCTTAGAACGGAATGTGTTTGTGAATGAAAAATCATCAAACGAACGGTAAGAAGAATATGACCTATCGTAAGAATCGTAATCACCGCTACGGGAATACTGCATAAGCGACGGTGCCTTTTTAATATTACAGTATTCTTTTGGTATCTCGGTCAAGAAGCGTGACTCGGCATTGCGGTTAGTACAGCCATAGAGCATACGGCTGTAAGCGTTGGTCACATAAAGCCGTTTTCTGGCACGGGTTATTCCGACGTATGCCAGACGGCGCTCCTCCTCTATATCCTCCTCACTTCCGAACATCGACTGATTACCGGGGAATATACCCTCCTCCATACCGATAAGATAGACGGTATTAAATTCCAGTCCTTTGGCGGAATGCAATGTCATCATAACGACGGTGTCGGAATCGGAATCATAGTTATCTATATCGCTGAACAGCGAAATATCTTCAAGATAGCCCGAGAGAGTAACGACCTCGTTTTCCTGCTCGTATTGGTAGATACCGTTTATAAGTTCCTTGACGTTCTCCACTCTGTCGGCGCCTTCATCGCCCTGTGCTTTAAGCGACAGCATATATCCGCTCATATCCAACAGTTTATCAACAAGCTCGTGAAGCGGCATATTTTCCGCCATTTCACGCAGGTCCTTTATCATAGTTGCAAAGTCCTTCATACGGGCAGATGCACGCGAAAGCTCAGCGTATTCGTCTGCGTGAGATATTACCTCAAAGAGCGATACATTGCGTTCCTGTGCAATAGCGGCGGCCCTTGAAAGCAGGGTGTTACCTATTCCGCGGGCAGGCTCGTTAATTATGCGGGTAAGCCGCAAATTATCATTTGGATTGTTTATTATATTGAGGTAGGATGTGACATCCTTGATCTCCTTGCGTTCGTAGAAGCGTGTGCCGCCTATTACGCGGTAAGGCACTCCGCTTCGCACAAAGGCATTTTCAACCGCACGTGACTGTGCGTTCATACGGTAGAGGATAGCGTTATCGCAAAAACGGCCGCCCGCACTGACACTGTCGAGTATGCTGTCGGTCACAAAGCGGGCCTCACCTCTGTCGTCAGCGGCGGTATAAACCTCGATCTTATCGCCGGAGCCTGCTGCTGTCCAAAGGGTCTTGCCCTTTCTGCCCTTGTTATTTGCTATAACTGCGTTGGCCGCATCAAGTATCGTTCCTGTGGAACGGTAATTCTGCTCCAGTCTTATGACCTTAGCGTTATCATACTGATGCTCAAAGCTCAAGATGTTTTCTATTGTAGCACCGCGGAAACGGTATATACTTTGGTCATCATCGCCGACCACACAGATATTCTTATAACCCTGTGCAAGCAGTTTGACAAGAACGTACTGCGCGTGATTAGTATCCTGATATTCGTCTACCATTATGTATTTAAAGCGCAAGTTATAGTACTCTCGTATATCGTCGTTCTCATCGAGCAGTTTTACGGTATTAAATATCATATCATCAAAGTCCATTGCATTGGCTTCTTTGAGTTTCTTTTGATATATTCTGTAGGCATCCGATATCTTCTGCATTCTGAAATCCGAACCGACGGATCTTGAAAACTCCTCAGGTGTGAGCAGCTCGTCCTTGGCGCGGCTTATAGCGCCGAGCACAGTTTTAACAGGCAACATCTTTTCCTCGATGTTGAGCTCCTTAAGCGTTTCCTTCATTACCCGCTTGCAGTCGTCCGTATCATAAATTGAAAAATGCGGGGTGTAGCCTATGCGATCGGCATCGCGACGGAGCATACGTCCGCATACCGAGTGAAATGTGCCTGCCCAGATATCGTTACCCGGCTCGCCAAGCATATTTATTATTCTGTCCTTAAGCTCGCCCGCCGCTTTATTTGTAAAGGTTATAGCAAGTATCTCCCACGGGCGGGGTGGATTCACGGCATAGTAATATTCGGGCAGAACGGCTATCTCTCCTGAGAGATATGCCTCCCCCGCTTCTATTATTTCTTCGTTCAGTCCTCCGGGTACAAGATCTGAGCCGTAGGCGCTGCCGTACTTCATAAGACAGGCTATACGGTTGACAAGCACAGTAGTCTTACCGCTGCCCGCACCGGCGAGCACCAAAACCGGACCGTCGGTCGAGGTGACGGCCTTGAACTGCATATCATTCATACGGGAGAACTCTTTTTTTATAATATCGTCCCGAAGCTTTAAAAATTTCTCTATATCCAACATATTTACTCTCCCATACAAAGATAATATTATTATACAATATTAACCCGATAATCGCAATCGTGATTTAACTTATTTTTTCCTTGATTTAACGGCAAAATTAACTTATAATATTTTAGAGGTGCATATTTATGGAAAAAACCGAAATTGTAAAGCTTTACGGCGATATTAAATCTTTCGCCGGAAAAAGTGTGACCGTCTGCGGATGGGTAAGAACTATCAGAGTATCTAAGAGCATTGCTTTCCTTGAGCTTAACGACGGCAGTTCCTTCAAGGGACTGCAGGTAATACTCGAGGAGAATAAGCTCGCAAATTATAAAGAAATAACTTCACAGAACGTTGGCGCGGCTGTAATAATAAAGGGCGTTATTGTAGAGACTCCCGAAATGCGTCAGCCTTTTGAGTTGCACGCTGAGGAAGCGGCAGTAGAGGGTGAGTCCTCGCCTGAATATCCGCTGCAGAAAAAACGTCACTCGCTCGAGTTTCTGCGCACTATTCAACATCTGCGTCCCCGTACCAACACATTCTTAGCGGCTTATCGCGTTCGCTCGGCATGTGCGTTTGCTATACACAAATTCTTCAACGAAGAAGGTTTTGTATACGCGCACACACCGCTCATTACCGGCAGCGATGCCGAGGGTGCAGGTGAAATGTTCCACGTTACCACGCTTGATCCTAACGACCTGCCGCTTACCGAGGACGGCAAGGTAGATTACTCGCAGGACTTCTTCGGCAAACAGACCTCGCTTACCGTTTCGGGTCAGCTCGAGGCTGAGTGTATGGCTACCGCCTTCGGCAAGGTCTACACCTTCGGTCCGACCTTCCGTGCCGAGCGCTCCTACACCACGCGCCACGCTGCAGAGTTCTGGATGATAGAGCCTGAGGTTGCTTTTGCAGACCTTGAGGACGATATGGAGCTCGCCGAAAAGATGCTTAAATACGTCTTTGCGTATATACTCGAAAATTGCAAAAATGAACTTGCCTTCTTCGAGGCACACTTTGACAGCGGTCTTACCGAAAGACTTCAGAAGATCGTTGACTCTGACTTTGCAAGAGTGACATACACCGAGGCTGTAAGCATTCTCGAAAAGGCTAAGGATAAGTTCTCCTACCCCGTGTTCTGGGGCTGTGACCTGCAGACCGAGCACGAGCGTTACCTCACCGAGGAGGTATTCGGAAAGCCGCTGTTCGTAACCGACTATCCGAAAGAAATAAAGGCGTTTTATATGAGAATGAACGACGACCAAAAGACCGTTGCCGCTATGGACCTTCTCGTTCCGGGCATCGGCGAGATCGTCGGCGGAAGCCAGCGTGAGGAGCGACTGCCCCTGTTGCTCGACCGCATCAAGGAACTCGGTCTCGACGAGGAGCAATACAGCTGGTATCTCGACCTGCGCCGTTTCGGAAGCTGCCGCCACGCAGGCTTCGGTCTCGGCTTTGAGCGACTTGTTATGTACGTTACCGGAATCGGCAACATACGCGATGTTCTCCCCTTCCCGAGGACTACCGGTTCAGCCGAGTTTTAATTTAAGATATAACTGTATATAGAGGGTTTTAACTTATATATGTTCTTAAAGGATATTATCCTTTAAATTATAAAAATGGGAAAGAGGTTTTGATATGTCAAGATATGAAATTAAGGAAAGAGCAAAAGCTCAACTCGGTAACAATATTTTCGGTCAACCGTGGATGATGGCTTTGGTAGTATGCTTAATAATGGGCGCTATTAATCTCGTTTTAGGCGCTATCCCGTCAGTAGGCTCGGTTGCAACCCTGATAATCACAGGTCCGCTTTCATACGGCGTATGTGCTGTTTTCCTTAAGCAGACACGTGACGGCGAAGTTATGAATGTCGGTGATATGTTCTGCGGGTTCAAGGATCACTTCGGTGAAACTCTGCTTATCGGACTTATGACCGCAATATACACCTTCCTTTGGGCTTTGCTTTTCTTGATTCCGGGTATCGTTAAAAGTTATTCTTACTCAATGGCATACTACATAAAGGCCGACCATCCGGAATACAGCTGGAGCCAGTGCATAGCCGAAAGCCGCAAGTTGACGGAAGGTCATAAATGGGATCTGTTCGTTTTGGATCTCAGCTTTATCGGTTGGTACCTCGTTGGCTCTATCTGCATAGTCGGCAGTTTATGGGTAACTCCCTATCATAATGCTGCCAAAGCACAATTTTATGAGTCGATCAAACCTGCCGTTGTTGAAGAAACTCCTGTTGAGGCAACCGTTGCCGAATAATTCTTAAAACACACCCGCCGCAAACTTATGCGGCGGGTGATATTTATTTATATGACAAAAACAGCCGCTCGGGTGAGCGGCTGAAACATTTTGTTTTTTTTTAAAATACAAAAGGAGTTTTTATAATATGCCCTATCATTCGCACACAAAACCGTCCCCTGTGTTATATGTAAAGCACTCATAAAAATTTCGTTTTTCATGAAACGGCAAAAAACCAACAATTAAAACAAACACAAAAACGCAAATGTGTAATACAAAACTGCAAACGCTTGCAATATGATATGTTTTGTCATTTTTACTCATTAACATCACCGCCTTAGGTATATTATATGCTTGTGACAAATTAGGAACAAATTTATTTTTTTTGATTTTCAATATGATGTACAGGGTTGAAAAAACTGTAGACCCGCAAGATATCTATAATAAAGTGGAATTTCTATGCGACCATTTTCTATTCAATTCCCCAATCAAGCAAAACATTTGAACGTATTACACCTCGAATTCCAACTTCTTTCACTTCGTCTCGTTTAACATTATAAAAGAAAATATATCTTATAATGTAATCGTTATCATTAAAAAAAATTCCACAATAATTATTTTTATAAACATCTTTATCAAGCATAACGGTAGTAAGCAGAAAAGAATCATAGTAATTCATTTTTTCATTTATATTTGGCATATCTGTATCTTCCCAAATATTATTCTTATGATAATAATAATCCTCAGAGTTATATTTAATATCAAGAACAAAAAACGTATGTGTTGCGGATTTTAATGTTATTGCTTTGTCTTTATCCCGATATTTAAAAGATATATCTTTATTTCCCTCAACATCAGCAAATTCTTCGAAGAATATTTGTGCTTCTTTTCCTCCGTTAAATTGAACATAATTGTTATTTAAAAAATCGTCTTTCGAATCAGTCTTTTTATAAGTTGAATTTCTTATATTTATATAAATAAATGGTGAAAACAAAAAAATGGTGATGATAATAAATGATATTAATAAAAGAAAAAGTGTTCTTTTTTCCATCTTCTTAATGTCTAAATTCATTTATACCATCACCTTATATTTTTTTATAATTATGCTATGGCATTAGAAAGAGCACGAATAAATCCTTTAGGTTCAATAACTTGAGAAGTTTCCAAAACATTTTCTATCCTACTGTCATACGCAAATCCTGATTTTAATATTTCTTTTATATAATGCAGACAGTTATTAGTCAAAAGATTATATCCGCCATAATTTGAGCCTTCATAGTTTGTCGCAAGTATTATGCTTTGAGCGAAATTGCCTTTTATTGGGAAAAACTCCAAACCATCTGTATATAAATCAGCAGAATATCCCTCAGACATATATAATTCTCTTAATCCCTTTAAAAGAGTATATTGTACTGTTTCCGACGATAAATTTCTATCTACATAAATTTTAGAATTTGCTTTCTTTTCTTTTATGTTCTCGCCACCTGGAGTGTTGAATTCTGTCTTTATCCATTTATTACAATTAGATTTCAAAAAAACATATGAATGTCCAACTATTTCTAAGCCATCATCCCCATACAAAGAAACATAAATAGCATCATAATCATCGACCCAATATGCCGAATCACCACAATCGCCCTGTCCGGTACTATTATAACTATACGCATAATATCGCATACCCTCTACTGAAAAGGCCGAAGTGTTTTCGTCAAGTGCCATTACCGATGCGGTTTGTGATACAAGCTCTTCTTCATCGTTTGCAGATAGAACTACTATTCTATCCTCACTAATACCGATTGCGGCTGTGCCTTTATCTGCCGCAGCTTGTGCCTCTTGCATCGTGCAAGACTTCCACCCCATATAGTTATCGGTCTTGATGGTCTCGTAAACCGTTTTCATATCACCCTGCGGTAATGCAACACCCATATTATCAAATATAGCTCTTGCTGTACTGAGCGAATCGTCTGTTTGCT
>JAZOCW010000004.1:0-14907 GCA_045596705.1 Acutalibacteraceae bacterium | reverse complement strand
AGGAATACTTTATCTGGAGGTTACCGACGGAAAACTTTATGTAGAGCCGTATGACTACTTTGATCATGATGCAATGATAACGGTCGAATGGAAGAATTTTGTTGATATAATGACGGGCAAGCTTGATTTCGATAAGGCGATCGAAGAGGATGTAATCTCGATCTACGGCAACTTTGACAAGGCTATGGAGTTGAAAAAGATAGTAAAAAAACCTACCCCCAGGAAGCCTGCCGCGAAAAAGACGGAGTCTAAGACTAAGGCCCAGGAAAAAGCAGTAGATGCAAAGCCGGCTGCAAAAAAGACAACAGCAAAGAAAGCACCTGCTAAGAAGTCGAAATAGAACAAAAAAGAGCACCCGTATGGGCTGTACTCTAAAGGCCAATAAAAAGAAGCACGAAAAATTCGTGCTTCTTTTAATTTTGTCTTATACCTTAGCAAGCAGGGCAATATACATCACATTTTTCACTTGTTAGGAAGCCTAAAATCTTTATTGGTTCGATTAATGAGAGATTATCGGCTTTTGCTTTTGCAAATTCTAAAAACGCCTACTCCAACAAAAATAGAACTTATAAACAAAAGTGATATTAGAGATATAAAGTGAATATTTCCCTCTAAACACTGTTGCCAATCGTTAAAGTTTACTTGATAGGAATTCTCGTTTGTGCCCAACAGCATATCCACCACATAATTCGTGAAATAATACATAATTGTACCGGAAGCGACACAAATACCTGTCTTAAGAAAAGCATCAAAACGAAGTGTGCAAATAAAAGTGCAAAAAATTGCGGGGGTAAAAGCGTAGCATGTAATCAATATCGCAGGAATGATCCTAAAAGGATTCCAAAAGTGGACATACAGTAACAGCACAATGGTTAAGACACAGGTTATTGTAAAGGAAAGTAGAAACTTATAGCGGGAATACCTACTATTTGATAAAAGAATAGGCACGAACAATAACACATAACCCATTAAAACTCCGAGGCAAGCAGTCAAGAACCATGACAGCCCATCGGTGTATACTGCACAGGTAAACAAAAGCAGACAGATGGATAAATATGTTGAAACACAAAAAGCAAGTAGTTTGTTTGACTTGAAAAAACAGGTAACTGTAGGTATAAATGTGTAGGCACAAAGCAGTGCGGTTAATACAATAAAGAACCAAGACAGCGTATGGTTTACGGCGAGATTGCAAATAAAACAAGTTAAGAGTGCGACTGAATAGGATATTGTCGGGACCCAAAACCATGTGCTGCGAATCACACGGAACTTCCGTGCTTCGTGCTTAATCTTCCTTGAATCTGTGTCAGTTGAGGCGGTAATCAATTCGTGTTCACTAATATCGAGTACACGGCAAATATCGGCAATCAAAGTAATGTCTGGATAGGACACACCTCTTTCCCATTTACTTACTGCGCCTTCGGTAACAAAAAGCATTTCCGCCAAGTCTTTTTGTGAATAGTTTTTCTCAGTTCGTTTGATTCTTATGAACGAACCGAAGGTTTTTTTGTCAGTCATATCGGTCCACCTCCGTCCATCATTCTACGGCAATCTAGATTAACCGTCAATGGACTGTTAAGCCACCCCGTATTTTGATATGATGGCGCCAAATTCTTATTTATGGTAGTTGTATTATATCATAAGAGAACCAACTATTAAAGGGATTACTTAAAAATACCCGTGGTTTTGAAAACCACGGGTATAATTCATTAAATATTTCTGTCCAAAATATAATCCGCGACCATAATTTCTTTACCGTCTTTCAGGTAAACTCGCGGTACTCTGCGGGAAACGCCGCAAATAAGCTCGTAGTTAATGGTATTGCAAAGCTGTGCTAGTTTTTCGACCGGCATGTCACTGCCGAAAAGTGTGACTTCGTCACCTTCGCAAACTCCCTCGATATTACTGATGTCCACTACCAGCTGGTCCATACACACGTTGCCGAGTATCCTGGCTTTTTTGCCGCGAATAACAACTTCACCTTTGCCCGAGAGTATACGCGGGTATCCGTCGGCATATCCAACGGGTATGGTTGCCACAGTCATATCATTTTTTGCTGTAAAATTTCTACCGTAGCTTACGGTATCGCCGGCTTTGATATGCTTAACGAATGAAACAACCGATTTAAACGACATAACAGCTTTCAGAGGTAAATTTAAAGGTAAATTTGCGGACGGCGTAAGTCCGTATAAAATAATTCCCGGTCGTGACATATCTATATGTTTATCGCTGTGCAGCATAAGTCCTGCAGAATTACAGCAGTGGCAATCTCCGGTATCTATACCTTTTTGCTTGAGTGCTTCACATACTTTGTTAAAACGCGTATATTGTGCATTTGTGAACTCGGCTTGCGCGTCGTTGTCACGGTCGGCAGTTGCAAAGTGAGTAAAAACTCCGCAAACTTTAATGCCGTCAAGACGAGCGGCGGCAGCCATCTCATTAAGTCCCAAAAGGGCATCGTCACGGCAGTCAAACCCGAGACGCGACATACCTGTATCGGCCTTTAGGTGGCATTTGACGACAATATTGGCAGCACCCGCCTCTGTAGACAGCTTCTGTGCATAGGGCAGGGAATAGACTGTTTGAATAATATCATTGGTTGCCAGTGTTTTAGCATAATGTATGGGGGTATATCCAAGTATGAGTATAGGTTTTTTTATATTAACGCGCCTCAGCTCAAGCGCTTCCTCGATATTTGAAACAGCAAACATATCTGCCCCTGCTTTTTCAAGTATGGGCGCAACAATAGAAGCCCCGTGGCCATATGCGTCTGCCTTAACGACAGCGGCAATTTTTCCAAAGGTGTGTGCTTTAATGGTTTTAAAGTTATGTAACAGGGCGTCAATATCTATTTCAGCCCATGTTCTTTTGAGGTAATCCATATAAAACCTCCGATTATTTTTGCTTTTGAAGCCGTGTATAAAGCCTGTCAGCTAGCGGAATACAGGGTATACAAAGAAGTCCCCACAGAACAGAATATAAAAGGCATATTTGTCCCATAAAATTGAGTGGAATATTGCTGTAATCCCAAACTTTCTTTTTGAGCGCAATATTGAAGATCATTCCAAATATCATCTCAACGGCAGTAACAGTAAGGCTACCGGCGATACAGCGATCAACAAGGCGGCGGCCGCGCATTTTACTGCCAATATTGCCAAACGACAGAAAACAGATTCCTCCCGCCAGCATCATAGACCAATGTGTGCGCCCTCTCCAAAGTAATTCAAGTCCGCTGTAGCCTACCGCTCCGGTCAACAGCATTATTCCGTCAGCTTTCAACTTTTTCAAAAATCATCACCCAATATAGGGTGCCGAAAAGACGGGTGATTTATACATTGAATAGGAATTCGACTATGTCGCCGTCCTTCATAACGTATTCTTTTCCTTCGGTTCTCACGAGGCCTTTGACCTTGGCATTTGCCATAGAACCGCACTCTTCCAGATCATTATATGAAACGACCTGTGCGCGTATAAATCCGCGTTCGAAATCTGTATGTATTTTTCCCGCAGCCTGCGGTGCTTTAAGTCCGTTGCGTATTGTCCATGCGCGAACCTCTTTTTCACCCGCTGTAAGGAAAGATATAAGTCCGAGCAGAGTATAGCTTTTCTGTATTAAACGGTCAAGTCCTGAATGCTCAAGACCCAACTCTTCAAGGAACATAAGCTTTTCCTCTGCCGACATCTCTGCAATATCAGCCTCCATCTGGGCGCATATCGGTAAAACCTCAGAGCCTTCGGCATCGGCGATCTCTTTCACAAGTGAAAGGCATTTATTGTCTGTGATGCCGGATGAGAAATCGTCTTCACTCATATTTGCGGCGTAAATTATCGGCTTTGATGTCAAAAGATCAATAGTGCCCAGTATAGCCTTTTCCTCGTCATCAAGTTCCATACTTCTTGCACAGTTGCCCGACTCTAAATGATCATATAGCTTTTTCAGGAAATCGAGTTCGCTTTGCAGGGCCTTGTTGCCCTTTAAGTCCTTAGTGGTCTTAGCGATCCTGCGTTCCACCATTTCCATATCGGAAAATATAAGCTCAGTGTTTATCGTTTCGATATCACGTGCGGGGTCAATATTGCCCTCAACGTGAATTATATTTTCATTTTCAAAACAACGTACAACGTGGACTATGGCATCAACTTCGCGTATATTAGCTAGGAATTTGTTTCCGAGACCTTCGCCCTTAGATGCGCCCTTAACAAGACCCGCAATGTCAACAAATTCAATAACGGCGGGGACGATAGGGGGAACCTTGCTGCCGGAAGTGTACATTTCGCACAGACGGTCTAACCTCCTATCTGGAACCGATACAACACCCACGTTTGGGTCAATGGTACAAAAAGGGTAGTTTGCTGATTCCGCGCCTGCGTTTGTTATAGCGTTAAAAAGCGTCGATTTACCTACGTTAGGCAATCCTACTATTCCTAATTTCATAATTTATTCTCCTCTTCAAAATACGATTTATTATAGCATAATAACCGTTCTGTTTCAAGAGGGATGACTTATTTTGCTCAAAGGTGTTTGGATGTATCGCATTTAAATGTATATTACCGAAAACGGATCAAGGTTTTTGCGATGAAATATATAACGCTTGGCTGCCAAGCTCGGCAAAACGTTTTTCAACTATCTTTTTTTGATATGCAACGGTACTGCCGGATATAGGGTCATTTAAAAAATAGTAATAGGTGTTGTATCCAATCAATACCAAACAATGCTCTCCGGATATCCAAGTGAAATCAGTGCCGTCTTCAAATAACCAAAAATTTCCCTTTGAGGATTCTTTCATACCCATAGTTGCCCAAACAAGAAGCGGACTATTGCGATCAATATATTCCTTGCAAAGTTGTTCTAATGAATAGCCTGTGATAATTTCAGCTGTGCAGCTGATACAATTGTGATTGATCGCTTGCGCGATCGGTCCTGCAAAACAACCGTATGCATTCTTGGAAAAAGGGTTTCCTGCAAAAACTTTGTTCGGGTCGGGACCGTATTGCTTTCCATTCGATGAATAAAATTCTTCACTGCATGTTAGCCAATCACTTGCAAATTCTTGGGCGGTAATATTAACATCGTAATAGTGCAGTACCATTGCTGCGCAAACTGCCTCGCAACCGGTAGGTAACTCAGGATATTGACAAAGGGCGGGGACGTCTAGTATTTTTTCTGCATCTTTTGACTGGGGATGGTATAGATCGGGGTTTTGATCTTTGCTTTTTTCTTCGCAATTGTCGGAAATAGAAGTTTCCGTCAGCGAAGTTTTTATATCACAAGCGGCTGTGTTTAATATAATTACTGCGACGAAAATCAAGCTGAGCATAATTTTCATAATATTTTCCTTCCTATATTTTCAAAAACTTCATCTTTAGAATGAGTATATCACGAATTTTGGATAAAATCAATATGAAAACTTCATCTTTATAAGATTTTGGAGTGGGAGAAATGAAGATATATTGGAATGGAAACTCAAAGAATGTCATAGGCGACAATGTTAAAACTTTGCGGAAAAAAATGGGTATCACACAGAAGGCCTTGGCGGAAAAACTTCAATTGGAGGGTCATGAATTTTCCGATCTGACCATTTTGCGAATCGAACAGGGCACAAGATTTGTCCCTGATTACGAGGTTGTAATTTTAGCAGATTTTTTCAAAGTAACAACAGATGAGCTCCTTAGAGCGAGGCTATAGAAAAGGAAACAGTATTGCAAGAGCAATGACTGTTTCCTTTTTTGCTTAATGCGAATAATGGAATAAAAATTTGAAAGATATAAGTTTTAAGGTCTTATTATGGATTTTACAAGAAAAATCCATTTAAATATATAAAAATACTTTATTTTAACCGAGATTTATAGTATAATACAATAGTATTATTCTGCTTTTTGGGAGGTAAGATATGAAAGGGAAGTTTACTGTTTCACTACAGCGCATTATTAAAGAGTTTGCACTTGAAACACTTGTAATGCCGCAAACAGAAGATGAAGTTTTGATACAAAATACCGAAATTAACCGTCCCGGACTACAGTTCTGCGGTTATTACGAATATTATGATAATCAGCGCATACAGATACTCGGAAAGAGTGAAATGAGTTATTTGTATGAGCAGAGCGAAGACGGATATAAAACGGCGGTTGATAATTTCTTTGCAACCAAGCCGGCCGCGGTTATTATAACAAGAGGAATCGAGGCAAGACAAGAGGTTTTGGATGCTGCAGTCAAGCACGGTGTTCCTCTCTTGCGCACATCAGATTCCACATCAGGCTTTTTGTCTGCTTTGATAGCGTTTTTAAACGTTCAGCTTGCGCCCAGAATAACCCGCCACGGTGTGTTGGTTGAGGTATACGGTGAAGGTATACTCCTGTTGGGTGAGAGCGGTGTCGGTAAGAGCGAGACTGCTATTGAGCTTGTAAAACGCGGACACCGCCTCATAGCTGATGATGCGGTTGAGATACGGCGTGTTTCATCTAAATCACTGGTCGGCAGTTCTCCGGAAAATATCCGTCATTTTATTGAGCTTCGCGGAATCGGTATAATAAATGCCAGCAGAATATTCGGTGTAGGCGCAGTAAAATTGACCGAGAAGATCGATCTTGTAGTAAATATTGAGCCTTGGAATCAGGCAAAGGTCTATGACCGAATGGGTCTTGAGGATGAAACAACAGAGATATTGGGACTTTCTATTCCTTCAATAACCGTTCCCATTAAGCCCGGTCGTAATCTTGCTGTCATAATTGAGGTTGCCGCAATGAACAACCGTCAAAAGAAACTAGGCTACAACGCCGCACAGGATCTGCTTACAAAGCTTGGAATGAGTGAGTCGGGCGACGCAAGCGACAAAAAAGGTTATTCCGACAGTATAACCGGATTTTAAAACTTAAAAACAATATTAAGGGTGATAGTTATGTATAATTTAGGTATTGATTTAGGCGGAACAAATATTGCCGTAGGCGTTGTTAACGATAAGTTCGAAATAGTTGGCCGCGGAAAGGTTAAGACCAGAGCACCCCGCCCTGCACAGGAGATCGCAGACGATATGGTAAAGGCTTGCCGTATGGCACTTGAGGATGCGGGTCTGACCATAGATGATATTAATTCTGTTGGTATCGGCTCTCCCGGAAGCATAGATCCGGTCAACGGCGTTATCGCTACATCTAATAACCTCAGATTTAGCAATGTTCCTATGGTTGAGATGGTTTCTTCTCAACTGGGTGTGAAATGCTATATTGAGAATGACGCAAACGCAGCCGCATACGGAGAGTTTATGGCGGGTGCAGGTAAGGGCACAAAGGACTTCATAACCATAACACTAGGAACGGGCGTAGGCTGCGGAATTATAATCGACGGTAAGGTGTTCAGCGGTTGCAACAATGCGGGCGGTGAATTGGGACATACCGTGCTCGTATATGATGGAGAGCAGTGTACCTGCGGTAGAAAAGGCTGCTGGGAGACATATGCTTCGGCAACAGCACTTATTCGCCAGACCAAAGATGCAATGAAAAATGATGCACAAAGCAAAATGTGGGAAATCGTAAATAACGATATTGAGAATGTCAACGGCAGAACAGCATTTGACGCAATGCGTGCAGGTGATGCTACGGCTAAGATGGTAGTCGATCAATACATAAAGTATGTTGCGAGCGGTGCTACCAATGTAGTCAACATCTTTCAGCCTGAAGTGCTGTGCATAGGCGGCGGAATCTCTCACGAGGGCGAAACCCTTATCGCCCCTATCCGCAGTATAATTGAGGTCGAGCGTTATTCTAAAAACGTTACCAAGCAGACCGCAGTTCGCGAAGCACAACTCGGCAACGATGCAGGAATAATCGGTGCGGCATGTCTTTATAATCTAAGTAAATAAGAGGTCTATATATGGATATAACGCCATTGGCTGCAAGACTTGAAAAAGAAAAAATTGAATATTCGGTAAACAGTCCTATGTCGTCATATACTACCTTCAAGATCGGCGGACCTGCCGATATTGTTATTACTCCGTTGGGAGCAGAAGAGCTGAAAACCGCCATAATTCTTTGCAGAGAAGAAAAAACACCCTATATGCTTATAGGCAGAGGTTCTAATTTATTGGTTTCCGACAGGGGTATTTCAGGTGCGGTGATACACATCTGCAAGGGCTTTGATGAAATTATATCAGTCGGCGATAACCGTGTGGTATGCGGCGCGGGAGCGTCACTTTCCGCACTCTGTATGTTCTGTCTGGAAAACAGCCTTTCGGGACTGGAATTTGCCTATGGTATTCCCGGCAGCGTAGGCGGCGCTGTTTTTATGAATGCAGGCGCCTACGGCGGTGAGATGAGGGATGTTATCACCACTGTCGAATATATGTTGCCTGACGGCACTACCGGCGTTATAGCGGGGGATGAACTTGCCTTTGGCTACAGGAAAAGTGCATTTACAGGGTCTGATATGATAATACTTTCTGCAACCTTTGAATTAAGGCAAGACGCAACCGAAGAGATACGTGCGCGTATGGACGATTATATCGGTCGCAGAAAGGCAAAACAGCCGTTGCAGTATCCAAGTGCGGGAAGTACCTTTAAACGTCCTGAGGGGCATTTCGCGGGTGCATTGATCGAAGGCTGTAATTTAAAAGGATATAAGGTCGGCGGTGCCGCTGTAAGTGAAAAGCACGCGGGCTTTGTTATTAACACAGGAGATGCTACCTGCGATGATGTGATCACGCTTATGTCACACATCGTTAAAACCGTTAAAGAGCAATGCGATGTAACACTGGAGCCCGAAATAATCAAAACGGGGAGACCGTAAAAATGGAATTACTGATAGTTACGGGTATGTCAGGTGCCGGTAAAACTCATGCCGCACATATACTCGAGGATATAGGATATTATTGTGTCGATAATATTCCGCCGACACTTATACCTGCTTTTGCTGAGACAATGTTAGGTAACAGCGAGATAACAAAGGCGGCAGTAGTTACAGATGCTCGAGTAGGCTCTCATTTTACCGATACCATGCTGGTATTGGATACTTTGAGCAGTATGGACATATCATATAAAATACTGTTTTTGGATTGTTCGGATGAAGTTCTTTGCCGTCGCTATAAGGAAACGCGCCGCAAGCATCCTCTGTGCAGTGATGACCTTGGTGTCAGCGATGCAGTTAGAAAAGAACGCGAGCTTTTAGCACCGGTCCGCCAACGCGCCGACTACATAATAGTAACTTCACAAACCTCTGTAAAACAGATGAAAGAACAGCTTACAGCGCTGTTTTTAGGCAACGCTCAGGATGGTCTTTCGGTGCGTTGTATGTCTTTTGGTTTTAAATACGGAGTCGCTGCAGAGGCAGATCTAATGTTTGATCTGCGCTGTCTGCCAAATCCGTTTTACGTTGATGAGCTGCGTCCCTTGACCGGACTTGACAGTCGCATAAAGGATTACGTGCTAAATAATGATATTACCGATGAATTTAAAAAGAGGCTGCTGTCTTTTTTGGACTGTTCGCTTCCGCTTTATTGTGCTGAGGGAAAAAGCCAGTTGGTAATAGCGGTAGGCTGTACCGGCGGAAAACATCGTTCGGTAGTGTTTGCGGAGTTAATAGGTGAGTATCTTAAGAATAAACATTACAGTGTGAATATTTCACACAGGGATATATCAAAACAAGGGTGATATAAATGTCATTTTCACACGAAGTGAAAAGTGAATTATGCCATCTGAGGCCTGTCGGATGTTGTAAGTATGCCGAATGCTACGGTATGCTGCTTTTCGGCAGGTCATTTTGCAGTGATAATATTTCATTGCTTACTTCGGATAAGAGTGTGGCTTCACACTTTGCAGAGCTTTTAAAGCTTTGTTTTGATGCATTTACAACCGTTTCCGAGGGCGGTGTTAAGAAGCCTACATATCTTGTAACTGTGGATAATACAGTGGATATAAAGCGAATACTAATAAAGTATGACCGCTACGGTCCGGACGCTTTCATAGGTGTCAACCGAAAATTGTTCGACAAAGAATGTTGTATAGAAGCATTTATACGGGGTGCTTTTTTGTCCTGCGGAAGTGTTTCCGATCCGCAAACCGCTTTTCATGCAGAGTTTGCACTTAAAAATAATTCGCTTACAGAGGATTTTCTGTGTGTTCTGAGAGATAGGGGACTATCGCCGAAAAAGACAGTGAGAAACGGCAGAAATGTTATATATTTTAAAAACGGAGCGGATATAGAGGACTTGTTTACCGTTATGAATGCCACGATGCACTCGCTGGAGCTTATGAATGTGCAGATCTATAAGGATATGCGCAACAAGACCAACCGCATTAAAAATTGTGATAACGGTAACATTACCCGAACGGTCGAAGCGTCAATGGCACAGCGAAAAGCCATTGAAAAGCTTGAAAAGAGCGGTAAGTTGGAAACCTTGCCGCCCGAGCTTTATGAAGTTGCAGTTCTTCGCAAAAATCACCCTAATGATTCACTTTCGGAGCTTTGTAAGCTGACGGGTAATAAACTTACCCGTTCTGGACTTAACCATAGATTTAATAAGCTTATAGAGCTTGCAAAATAATATACCGGAGAAAAGAAATGGATTTTGTACATCTTCACGTGCATACAGAATATAGTCTGCTGGATGGCGCCTGCCGTATCGGCAAGCTTCTTGATGCCGCGGTAGCACAAGGTCAAAAGGCTATTGCCATCACTGATCATGGCGTGATGTACGGAGTTATAAATTTTTATAAAGAGGCAAAAAAAAGAGGTATAAAACCTATTATAGGCTGTGAAGTCTATGTAGCACCGCGTACCCGTTTTGATAAGGTAAAAGCACTTGACGGCGAGTATAACCATCTTGTGTTGCTCTGTAAAAATGAGATAGGTTATCAAAACTTGATCAAGATAGTATCCGCAGGCTTTGTTGAGGGATTCTATTCAAAGCCGCGAATAGACAAACAGCTATTAGAAGAACATCACGAAGGCTTAATAGCGCTTTCGGCGTGCCTTGCAGGCGAGGTGCCGCGGCTTTTATCGCGTAACGATTACGAGAAAGCAAAAGAGACCGCTCTGTGGTATGATTCGCTTTTCGGTCGCGGAAATTATTATCTCGAATTGCAGGATCACGGTATGCTTGAACAAAAGCAGATCAATCCGTATGTTCTTCGAATCTCAGAAGAAACGGGTATACCTCTTGTATGTACCAACGATGTCCATTATGTGGACAGTAATGACTGGAAGATGCAGAAGGTGCTTACCTGTATTCAAACGGGAAGCAAAATTACCGATGAGAATATTTTGGAGTTTAAGGAAAAAGAGTTTTATCTAAAAACGGCCGAGCAGATGGCATCGCTTTTTCCCTATAACCCTTCTGCGATAGAAAATACCGTTAAAATTGCCGATATGTGTAATCTGGAATTTGAGTTCGGCAAGATAAAATTGCCTGTCTTTGATATCGGTGAGCAGGATCATTTTGAGTTTTTCCGTAATAAATGCTATGAGGGACTTTATAAAAATTACGGTAATACTCCTGAAAAAGCAGTTGTGGACAGGCTTGAGTATGAGCTGGAAACCATTAATAAAATGGGCTATGTGGATTATTATCTCATAGTTCAGGACTTTGTAAATTACGCAAAATCAAAAGGTATACCGGTCGGACCCGGAAGAGGTTCGGGCGCGGGAAGTCTCGCGGCGTATTGTATCGGTATTACAGGTATAGACCCAATAAAATATAATCTGCTTTTTGAGCGCTTTTTAAATCCCGAGCGAGTTTCGATGCCTGATCTGGATATAGATTTTTGTTATGTCCGCCGCGGCGAGGTAATCGACTATGTAATAAATAAATACGGCAGTGACCATGTAGCGCAGATAGTTACCTTCGGTACACTGGCGGCGAGGGCCGCTGTGCGTGATGTCGGCCGTGCAATGGATATGCCGTACGCAGTATGTGATAAGATATCCAAGCTTATACCTAATTCTCCGGGTATGACGATAGAACGCGCCTTAAAAGCCTCTTCAGAACTTAAAGCGCTTATTGATACCGATGAAAAGACAGCGGAGCTTATTTCTATAGCCAAAAGCGTTGAGGGAATGCCGCGGCATGCCTCTACACACGCCGCAGGAGTGGTAATATCCGATCGTCCGGTATCGGATTATGTCCCTTTGTCCATGAACGATGATATGGTCGTTACACAGTATACTATGACTGCGCTTGAGGAACTCGGACTTTTGAAAATGGACTTTTTAGGACTGCGAAATCTCACAGTCATTGACGATACTGAGAAAGAGATCCGAAAGTATGATCCGTCCTTTGATATTGAGAAAATTCCGATAAATGATAAAGAAACCATGGAGATGCTGTCTTCCGGACATACCGAGGGTGTTTTCCAGTATGAATCGGCAGGCGTTCGTAACGTACTGCGCCAGCTTCGTCCTGAAAGGCTAGAGGATCTTATAGCGGTAGTTTCGCTTTACCGTCCGGGACCCATGGATTCAATACCGAAATATGTCCAAAACCGTCATAATCCGCAGAATGTGACATATTCCACGCCCCTTCTAAAACCAATACTTGATGTTACCTATGGATGTATAGTATATCAGGAACAGGTAATGCAGATATTCCGCAACCTTGCAGGATATTCTCTTGGCAGGGCGGATATAGTTCGTCGCGCTATGTCGAAAAAGAAGCACGATGTTATGGAACGTGAGCGACAGGCATTTATTTATGGCGAAACTGCTCCCGACGGAACGGTTATATGTGACGGTGCTATAAAACGCGGCGTGAGCGAAAACGAGGCTCAGAGGATCTTCGATGAGATGACAGCGTTTAGCTCATATGCATTTAATAAGTCGCACGCAGCCGCCTATGCCGTTGTAGCATACAGAACAGCATATCTTAAATGTCATTATCCGGCTGAATATATGGCGGCGTTGCTTACAAGCGTTCTTGATTCGGCGGACAAGGTGTATGAGTATACAGCCGAGTGTCAGCGTTTGGGAATAAAAATACTTCCTCCGCATGTAAACAAAAGCCGACAGTCTTTTAGCGCAGGTGAAGACGGTATACGTTTTGGACTGTTAGCAGTAAAAAATCTCGGTAGGGGGATTATTGAGCGTTTAATATACGAACGAGAGCAAAACGGACCTTTTAAGTCGATGTATGATTTCTGTATCAGAACCGAAGGCAGGGATATGAATCGCCGCGCCCTTGAAGGTCTTATTAAAAGCGGAGCGCTTGACGGTCTTGAGCAGAACAGACGTTATATGCTGCAAAATATTGACGCTGTAATGAGCGCTGTCAGCAGCTATAAACGTTTCACAGGCGGCGGTCAGATGGGGCTGTTCGGCGATGCCGCAGACACACAGCCCGATTTTAGCTCTGCGCCGTGTGAAGAGCTTTCCGAGCGAGAGCTGCTTAGAATGGAAAAAGAAGTAACCGGACTTTATCTTTCCGGACATCCTATGAGGGACTACGGAAAATATGTAAAGTATATAAAATCGGCTGAGATTAACAATATTATAAACGGGGAATATAATGATGGCGATAGGATCACGGTCGTTGCACTGGTTTCTTCGTTTAGGTTGAAGACTACAAAAAGCAATACTCAGATAGCTAATGTAGTGCTTGAGGATATGACGGGAACCGTGGACGCTGTCGTTTTCGGCAAGATATATGCTCAGTATAAGCCATTATTTGTCGAGGGTGAAGTAATAAAACTTACAGGACGCATTTCCGAACGCGAGGATCGCCCCGCTGAAATTGTTTGCGAAAAGGTCGAAACGGTTACTTCGGCTGACCTTTCTTTGGCAGAAAAGAGTGTTCCCGAAAAACTATATGTAAAGATAGAAAACATTAATGGCAGTTTAGCGACTGCTGTAAAAGCAATTTTGGCGCAACAGGGAAAAACTCCCGCGGGCGAGAGTGATATTCCGGTATATATCTTTACTGAATCCGACCGCAAGACACATAAAGCCCCGCGTGAGCTGTGGCTTAAAAATAAAACCCGACAGCAAACAGTTGAAAAACTGATTGCTGCCGTGGGTGAGAAAAATGTAAAATACACATATAAATAGTATATATTTTGTTTTATAATCAAAAAAATCGAAATTTAGTAGATTTTTTGTTAGAAAATAGTTGAAAATGTGAACAAATGGCTTTATAATGTCATAGATGTTTTTTTGGAGATGAGTAACCTATGCAACTTAAGAAAATAGGCGTTTTGACCAGTGGCGGCGACGCACCGGGAATGAACGCTGCAATACGTGCCGTAGTCAGAACCGCAATTTACAGAGGAATGACCGTAACCGGAATTATAAACGGTTATAACGGACTTTTGGAAAACGATACTATTGAGTTAGGCGCCCGTTCGGTGTCTGATATTATTCAGCGCGGAGGCACTATCCTCGGAACTGCAAGAAGCAAGAAATTTGCAACCCCCGAGGGTGTAAAGGAAGCAGCTGAAAATTGCCGTAAAATGGGCATTGAGGGTATAGTAGTCATCGGCGGTGACGGCTCTTTCCGCGGCGCACGCGACCTGTCTCTTGAGGGAATACCCTGTATCGGAATTCCCGGAACCATTGATAATGATATTTCTTCTACGGAATATACCATAGGTTTTGATACTGCTATGAACACTGCCTGCGAAATGACCGACCGTCTGCGCGATACGTCGCAGTCACATTGCCGTTGCTCGATAATTGAGGTAATGGGTCGCCATGCAGGTCATCTTGCACTTGAGGTAGGAACAGCAGTAGGTGCTACATCAATACTGGTTCCCGAAGTTCCTTACAATCTTCAGGTCGAAGTTATCGACCGTATTCTTGCTGCTAAGGAAAACGGAAAACTGCACTATCTTATCGTTGTTGCCGAAAGCATTTGCGATGTTAATGAAATGGCAAAAGAGGTTCAGGCAAAAACAGGAATCGAGACCCGTGCAACTGTATTCGGACATGTTCAGCGC
>JAZOCW010000003.1:0-14371 GCA_045596705.1 Acutalibacteraceae bacterium | reverse complement strand
GCCTTCCTCCGGGAGGAAGGTGGCAAAACCGCAGGTTTTGACGGAAGGAGAAAGCGCTTTAATATAAATTTTTCTAATTCACCCCTCTCCCTCAGTCTTTTTGCTTCGCAAAAATCCAGCTCCCTCCCGGAGGGAGCCTTTATTGACACGTACTTTTCTCGTGGCTTTCTTGATGCAAAAAAACAAGACACCCTTATACAGGGTGTCTTGTTTTTTACGATAACAGCATACGGTCATTGGCGAAGTTGCCGTTGCTTGCCTTACTGAATTTTTCAAGCAGGTCATTCACCGTCAGCTTTTTCTTCTCCTCGCCCGAAGCCTCGAATATTATTTTTCCTTCGTGCATCATTATAATGCGGTTGCCCAGACGCAGTGCATCGAGCATATTGTGGGTTATCATAAGTGTTGTAAGGTTATCCTTCTCAACTACAGTCTTAGTTATATCAAGAACCTTTTCAGCCGTCTTAGGGTCGAGTGCCGCAGTGTGCTCGTCGAGCAGTAGCAGGTGCGGTTTCTGCATCGTAGCCATAAGCAGAGTTACGGTCTGACGCTGTCCGCCCGAAAGCAGACCCATCTTGGTTGAAAGTCGGTTTTCGAGTCCCAAGTCAAGGGTTTTGAGCAATTCTTTGAACTGCGCACGGTCGGAGTTGGTTATCGACCATGAAAGTCCGCGCCGCTTGCCGCGATGCATAGCAAGTGACAGGTTTTCTTCGATCCACATATCGGCGGCTGTGCCGTTCATCGGATCCTGAAATACACGGCCTATAAACTTGGCACGCTTATGTTCAGGCAGCTTTGTTATGTCATTGCCGTCAATAACAATACTGCCCGCGTCAACAGGATAGGTTCCGGCTATAGCGTTAAGCAACGTCGATTTTCCGGCTCCGTTACCACCTATTACGGTTACAAAATCTCCGTCATTAAGGGTCAAAGAAAGGTCGTTAAGCGCTACCTTTTCATTAACGGTGGCGGGATTGAATATCTTGGTTATGTTTTTGATCTCAAGCATTCTTTGCCACCTCCTTAGTCTTTACTGCAGTGGGCTTTGAAAAATATTTCTTTTTCCAATAAGGCACTGCGAGGAACATGGCTACCAGCAATGCCGAAAGCATCTTGAGGTAGTTGGTGTCGAGTCCGAGGAAAATGATCGTCTGATATACAAGATAGTATACAACTCCGCCCAATACTACCGCCAATAATTTGAGCGCAAAATTATTTCTGGTCAATTTTGAGAACAGTGCTTCGCCGATTATTACTGCAGCAAGGCCGATAACTATCGCGCCTTTACCTGCGTTTGCATCTGAAAAACCGAGAAAGAGCGAAAGTATTGCACCGGAAAGTGCTACGATTCCGTTAGATATAACAAGTCCCAAAACCTTGATAACATCGGTATTGATGCCCTGCGCACGGCTCATATTAAGATTACAGCCGGTTGCTCGGACAGCGGCGCCGAGCGAGGTTCCGAAAAACCAATAAAACATACCTATAACTCCACCGACTATGAGTGTAAGGTATATAAGGGTCATACCTATATGCTCGGTAGACACAAAATATTCAACGCCGAAGGGATATCCTACGTTTGAGGTTCCTCCCATTATTTTGAGGTTTATGGACCATAGCATAAGCTGGGTTAAAATTCCTGATAAAATGGCAGGGATTCCGAAGAAGGTATGGAAAAGACCTGTAACCAGTCCTGCCAGCATACCCGAAACAACTGCACAGAGTATACCTACCCAAACAGGCATATCGTACTTTACGACCAACACGGCACAGACTGCCATACCAGTGCAGATAGAGCCGTCAACAGTCAGGTCGGCGATATCCAGAATTTTATATGTAATATATACGCCTATAGCCATAAGTCCCCAGATCATGCCCTGAGCGATTACAGGCGGTAATGAACTTAAATACGTCAAATCAAAGATCCTTCCTTTAACAAAACAAATGCGACAGGGCTTGCGCCGACGCAAAAACGCCGGTGCAAGCCTTGCCGTTGTTATTTTTAATACAAATCTTTACTTCTCAATAGCAACGTAACCGTCTGCCTTGAGTGCTTCGATATCTATGCCTATCTCGGTGCAGATAGCCTCGTTGTACTTCTTGGTAAGCTTTTCTTCGGGGGTATATTCGATTGCCATTTCAGAAATGTCAGCCTCTCCCTTTAGTACCTTAACAGCCATTTCACCGGTTGCATATCCGAGGTCATAATAGTCGAGAGCAAGCGTTGCAATTCCGCAGCCGGAGCAGATTCCGCTTTCGCCTGCGATAAGCGGTTTCTTGGTAGTCATCGACTTATAGATTGCATCGGCACAGGAAGCGGCGGTATTGTCGGTCGGAACATAGAGTGCATCATTTTCGTCAGATGCCTGCTTTGCGATCATAGATACATCGTTTGTATCGGTAAATTTGTACTCCTTGCAGGTAATACCCTTACCCTCAAGATACTTCTTAACTACCTCTACCTGATATACAGAGTTTGCCTCGGTTGCGCAGTAAAGCAGACCAACCTTTTTTGCATCGGGGACTAGCTCGAGGATCATTTCAGCCTGCTTTTCAAGCGGAGCCAGATCGGAAGTTCCCGAAACATTGCCGCCTACGGTACCGTCAAAATCCTTTATTTCAAGAGCCACACCGTACTCGGTAACCGATGTTCCGAGAATAGGAATCTGCTTTGTAGACTTAACCGCAGCCTGAAGCGCAGGTGTCGCGTTTGCCATTATAAGATCAACCTTTTTGGAAGCAAAGTTGTCTGTTATGGTCTTGCACATTGCAGGGTCGTTACCGGCATTCTGAAGGTCGAAGGTTACGTTTTCCTCGCCTAAGCCCTTGATAACGGCATCCTTAAAGCCCTGAGTAGCCGCATCAAGTGCGTCGTGTGTTACGAGCTGACAGATACCTACGGTATATTTTCCGTCATCCCCGCCGCATCCGGCAAAGGCGCCCATACAAAGAATAGCCGCCATTAAAATTGCTAATACTTTTTTCATATATATTTCCTCCGTTCGCTTTAGCGATTTAAAGCTTTGTGTTGCTAAAACCTATTTTAACACATATATTCAATATGTCAAGGTTTTTTTGAAATTATTGAGTGTTCTTTTTAATTATTGATTAAGATTGAATAAATAATACTTTTTTCACTTTACCGAGCAAGTTTTATATGTTATAATTTGTTGCAGATTGAAAGGAGGTGCTCGGATGAAGGATATACGCGTTTGTCTTATGAACGACTCGTTTCCGCCGCTTATCGACGGTGTAGCTAATGCTGTTGTAAATTACGCAACACTGATCAACAACGAACAGAATACCGCTACCGTATTAACTCCGAGCCACCCACACGCCAAAGATAAGGAGTTTCCTTTCCCTGTTATAAGATATCCGAGTATAAACACTACAAAGCTAGTAGGCTACCGTACAGGATACCCTTTCTCTCCGGATGCGCTTTCAAGACTTAAGGAGCTTGATATAAACCTGATCCACAGCCACTGCCCGCTGGTGTCAACCGTTTTAGCAAGGACACTTCGAAGCAGTATAGATGCACCGCTGATATTTACCTATCACACTAAGTTTGATATTGATATCGCTAATGCCGTCAAGGGCAAGTTCTTACAAGACACGGCTATAAAATTTATTGTGCAGAACATCTCCTCGTGTGATGATGTTTGGGTCGTCAGCCGAGGAGCCGGCGAAAATCTGCGCGCGATCGGATACGAGGGAAACTATACTGTTATGCCAAACGGGGTCGATTGTCCTAAAGGAAGAGTGGACGACCGGCTTGTTGCCAAACTAGCCGCAAAGCATAAGTTGCCGTCCGATATGCCGATATTTTTATATGTCGGCCGAATGATGTGGTATAAAAATATTCGGTTAACATTGGACGCGCTAAAGCTGCTGAAAACGGCAGGATATGACTATAGGATGATCTTTGTGGGCGATGGGCTTGACTGCAAAGAAATAAAGCGCTATGCACGCGACCTCGGCATTGCGGAAAACTGTATTTTCACCGGTGCAGTATACGACCGTGAAGCCCTGCGCACATATTACTGCCTTGCCGATGCATTTTTGTTTCCCTCATCCTATGATACCAGCGGACTTGTCGTAAAGGAGGCCGCCGCCTGCGGACTTGGCAGCGTGCTGATAGAGGGTAGCTGTGCTGCCGAGGAGGTTACCGACTGTAAAAACGGATTTCTTGTAAAGGAAAATGCCGAGTCGATTTTTGGTGCCGCCAAGGCAATATGCGAAAATCGCCCGCTTGCGCGTCAAATCGGTATGACCGCAATGGACGAGATTTACGTTTCGTGGGAAACGGCGGTAGATAAAGCTATGCAGCGCTACGCCACCGTTATCGACCTCCACAAAAAGGGTGAGTTTCCTGTTCGCAAAAAGCCCGCCGATGAGTTTTTTAAATTATCCGGCGAGTTGATGGAGGGACTATCTAAGGCCTACACCGTAGGACGCGCAATTGCCCGTAAAAGCAAGAAAAGCAAAACAGAATAATAACAAACAAAGCTGCCGTTTCTTTCGAAATGGCAGCTTTGTTATTGAAATTATAATCAATATGACGGACATAAATATAAGCAAAAAAAGCAGACTATATATGACCGATGAAGCGAGCAAATAAAGACATTCGCTCGATATTCCGAGGTTTGCAACGCCGCGCGAAAGCAACACATAAAGTGGCAATGCCGCAAGCATAAGTGCCGCTCCGCACGAGGTGCTTCTGAAATAAAAACGCTTGTTTTGGGGATTCATTCTGCACACTATGGATAAAAGCAACACTGCAAGTATCAACATCGCTGCGCCGGCGAGCAGGGCGATACGAAGCAAGGCTCTTCCCGCTATACCTATATATTTTAATATAAGCGAATAGGTAAAAGTACGGTACGATGATTCGCAATATGCCACTAATTGGTCTATACTGCTTTCCATTTCAATAGCGGTTGCCGAATGAACCTCATGTTCGGCGGCATATGCGAGTATATCAGCCTTCGCTTTTGCACCAAACTCTAAAACCGCAAACTCCTTGCCCGAGTAGGCACAGTCAATTGCGTGGTTTATGTTTTTTATTAGTAATTCATCATCAAAGCCTTGTTCAAAAAAATCTGACGGCAAGCCGCCCGGGATGGCATACGACTCCATATCTTCAAGTATTTCAGCTTTCGCATTTTGCATATACTGCGGCGACGATAAAACAGCTGTTACAAACGGCTTTGAAAAGGCAAGCACAGCCGCCAGCGCCGCTAAGGCTACAGCAAAAAGCAACGAGGACGCAAAGGACAAAAACACACTTATGGTTTTACGTAATACTTCTTTGTTCATCGCGGCCTCCTATTCATCATACAATATCTTCGGACCGGAGATATATTTGCAGTAAACAAAATATCTGCGGCTTGTAAGTCCGAGTGTGTTGAACGGATAGCAGGTATAGAGCACAAGGTTTTCATAATCGGCAGACAGATCGTAAGACGAGACATCGGAGGCGTTACGCACCTCGGTACGCTCAACCTCATAAACATAGTCACCATAATTGGTCGAGAAAAGCACCTTATCGCCTATTTTCGCCTCACCTAAGGTGTGAAAATATGTGTTGTTATGAGCAGAAAGCAAAGTAGTAGTACCGCTGCCGACATAAAGCGAGCCGTTATATTGGCAGACGCCTTTTTTTAGCAATCGCTCACTATCTCCATAGTATACAGGTGCATCAATACCCGCCGACTCTATAGTGAGCCGACCGAACAGGTCACCGTATTGCGGAAATGTTATTAAACTTGACGGTACCGTTTCTGTATAACCGTCAAGCCGGTTTATCGTAAGATCCTCAGACTGATAGGTGTCGGTTTCGGCAGTAATCATACTCCATACACTTGCAAGGGGCGAAATGACCGAACCAAAAGCGACATATATCGCGAGATATCCTGCTATAGCAAAGGCTAATGGCGTTAAAAACGACATTAGCCTTTTGTTTAGCTTCAATTTTTTCTTCACTGATTAGAAAAGCTGTGCTTTTTTAGCGGTAACTACCGATCCGGCAACAAGTGCAAGGAAGGCAGAAACAACTACGAACATCATGGCGGCGTTAATGTTTGCACCGGTAGTCTTAATGATAGCGGCATCTTCAAACTTAACGGCACCGCTTACATCGGTAATAACAACATGCTTTCCGTTGTAAGTAAGAGAAAGGTCTACAACAGCGCAGGCATCCTGACCGTCCTTGAGAACCTGGCTCTTAACAGCTTCAGGGAGGTGAGCAATGTCAACCTGACCGTTCTTTATAAGAGAAACATCGGCAGTAACAGCGTCCTGTACGTGCTTTTTGCCGGAGTTTACAGCTGCAGCAATTTTGTCATACTCTTCCTTTGTAATGTCTCCCTCTGTGCTTACAAAATAAGCCTTTGCCTGATTAACATAGTTAGCAGGGATAACAAATGTTGCGGAAGTGTTGCCGGACTTGAACTCGGTCTTTGCCGAAAGCAGATCCATAACCTTCTTTTCATACTCGCCGTAGGTGCCGGCGGCAGAAGCAGAAATAGCCACTACCGAAAACATAAGAACCAAGGTCATAAGTATCGCTAAAAGTTTTTTCATAATACAAAACCTCTTTATAATAATTTTTAGACATTATACCATATTAATTATAAAATGTAAACCTTTTTTAGGAAAATTTTTATTAAATTACATCTTCTAATCTACGACATTATTTGGTATAATAATAGAATAGGTGGTGAGCTACTTGAATATTGAGATAGACGGAATCAATCTGCACTACATCGACGAGGGAGAAGGATCCCCCGTGCTTATGCTTCACGGCTGGGGGTCATCCTGTGCCGCATACAAAGGTATTATAAACGCTATCAGCAGTTCATACCGTTGCATCGCGCTTGATTTTCCCGGTTGCGGCGAAAGCGAAACGATGGACACACCCTGGACGCTTGACGACTATACAGCGCTTGTAAAGAAGTTTATTGATGCTCTCGGCATTAAAGACCCAATTATGTTCGGGCATTCCCACGGTGGTCGTGTAACACTTAAACTCGCAGCCGACGGAATAGTAAAGCCGCAAAAAATAGTATTGCTCGACTCAGCAGGCCTTATTCCGAAAAAGACCTTTCGCCAAAAGCTGCGTCAACGCAACTTTAAGCTAATTAAACGATTGCTCACTCTTCCGCCTTTTGAAAAAAGTTGTCGAGGACTGCTCGAGCGTGCGCGTGCTCATTACGGCTCCGCCGATTACAACGCCGCGCCCCCTGTGCTCAGGCAAACGCTTGTCAACCTCGTAAACACCGACATCCGCGACGTTCTGCCCAACATCACCGCTTCCACCCTGCTGATCTGGGGCGAGAACGATACCGCTACCCCGTTATCAGATGCTAAGATAATTGAATCAAAAATCAAAGATTGCGGTCTTTGTGTTATAAAAAATACGGGGCATTGGTCTTTTGTCGAAAATCCTGCATATGCACATGCAATAATCAAAAGCTTTTTAGGAGTTTAAACATATGATATACATTATATCAAAAGCGGCCCTTCTGGCGGCGCTTTGCATACTTGCCGTAGTGAACACTACACGCCAGTTTCAAATGCTGCAGCAAAATTCTTATTTTGCTTCCCGCTATTTCGGATGGCTTAAGGAAAACCGCAAAAGGATATTTGCAAATATTGTTTTCATTGTTTTAGGAGCAATTGGCGGAATCTTCATTTTCTTTCGCCAGGAACTGTTCGGTTTTATTTATAACCTCATCCCGAGAAGCGACACTTTAGTTTGGTCTGTTACCGGTGCCGGCGCGGCTTTATTGATAATTACCGCTTTGGCGGCATACATAATGTCGGCGCGGGCAATAGGGAAAAACAAGAAGTCCATAAAGCCGCTTGCCGTTACAGCCCGCGTGAAGCGTATGTATTTTACAGCGGCGGTGCTGTCGGTTGCTGTCGGCGTTTTGGCGTTTATGTTTGACGGTATTTACGGGTTTGCCGCATGGAGCGCACTTGTACTGCTCACCTTTGCACCTCCCTTAACCGTACTGATCGCACTAATAATAACCAAACCTCTTGAAAAGATAATTTCAAACTACTATATAAACGATGCTAAAAGAATACTGCGCGACAACAAAAAACTTACGGTTCTCGGAATTACCGGCAGTTACGGCAAGACCAGCACCAAGTTTATAATAAAGCGCATACTTGATGAGGCTTTTAATGTTGTGGCAACACCGGGCAGTTTTAACACACCCTTAGGTGTTGTTCGAACCGTGCGCGAACAGTTAAGGCCCGAGACCTCCGTTTTCGTATGTGAGATGGGTGCAAAACGCAAAGGCGATATTAAAGAAATATGCGATATCGCCCATCCTCAGATAGGCGTTATAACCTCGGTCGGACCCCAGCATCTTGACACCTTCGGTTCAGTAGAAACGGTTGCTGACACTAAGTTCGAACTTGCCGACGCGGCAAACGAAATGTTCCTCAATTTTGACAATGAGATCATCCGCTCGCGTGCCGAGGGTTACAACTATACCTCCTACGGCACTACCCCCGACTGTGACGTTTATGCCGACAGCATCGCCTACGGCAGTTTCGGAGCCTCGTTTAATGTTATATGCGACGGCGAATGTATTCCCGTTATAACCCGTCTGCTCGGCAAGCACAACGTGCTGAATATTACCGCCGGCGTGGCAATAGCAAAAAGATTGGGTATTTCGGACAATGCCATTGAATACGCTGTTTCCCGCCTGACACCCACCGCCCACCGCCTTGAGCTTAAGAATTTCATTAACAGTTCCCTGTTAATAGATGACGCATACAATGCAAACCCCGAAGGCAGTATTGAAGCCGTCAACGTGCTTGCAAGTTTTGAGGGAAAGAAAAAAATAATCGTCACACCCGGACTTGTTGAGCTTGGCGACAAGGAATATGACTATAATTATCAATTGGGTCTTGCGGCAGCGGAAAAATGCGATATAATTATACTTGTCGGCAAACAGCGTGCGATCCCCCTTGCAAACGCTGCGGGAGATAAGAAGTTCCCAAGCGAAAATCTGCGCGTTGTAGAAAGCTTCGCCGATGCCATGGCGTTACTGCAAACGCTTACGGACGGAAACACCGTCACGCTTTTTGAAAACGATCTACCTGATAATTATTTAAAATAACGTTTCGGAGGAATGGATATGCAGATCAATCTTGCCGTGTTTTTCGGCTGCTGCTCGGTCGAGCATGAGGTTTCGATCATATCGGCTGTTCAGGCAATGCACAGTATTGACAGACAGAAATACAATGTGATTCCGGTTTATGTCACCAAAGAGGGTGAACTTATGTCGGGAGAAGAACTATTTGACATTGAACAGTATAAAGACCTGCCCGCACTGCTTAAAAAAATAAAGCCCGTTACGCTGGCACGCGAAGGAAAAGACGTTATAATGCACACCTGCGGCGGAATTTTCTCGAAAAAGCCTGTCCGCATTGACGTTGCCTTCCCGGTAGTGCACGGCACAAACTGCGAAGACGGCACGATACAGGGATATTTTGAATTTCTACGTCTGCCCTATGTCGGATGTGATATCATTTCGTCAGCGGTAGGAATGGACAAAGCCGTGTTTAAGGATGTACTCTCAGCGGCAGAACTGCCCGTTCTTCCCTGCGTTCGCTTTTATTCGCGTGAATATTTCGAGCACAAGGATTCAATTCTTACACGAATAGAAAAAGAAATAGGTCTGCCCGCTATTGTAAAGCCCGCCAACCTCGGCTCGAGCGTTGGCATCACCAAAGCGAACGATAAGGCTACCCTCGAGGAAGCCATCTCGCTTGCCTGTTCCTTTGCCGATAAAATACTGGTTGAACGCGCAGTTACAGGTCTTCGCGAGATAAACTGTTCGGTGCTGGGTGACTACGACGAGTGTATATCTTCAGTTTGTGAAGAGCCCGTGATGCACGATGATATTCTCTCTTTTGAGGATAAGTATCTCGGCGGCGGCAAAAAGACAGGCGGAAGCAAGGGTATGACCTCGCTCTCACGCAAACTGCCTGCAGAAATAAGCGAGCAGAAGGCCGCCGAAATACGCGACCTGTCCACCCGTGTCTTTAAGGCTCTCGGCGGTTGCGGAATTGCCCGTATAGACTTTATGCTTGATACGGAAGATGATGACCGCGTATATGTAAACGAGATAAATACTATCCCCGGTTCGCTTGCTTTCTATCTTTGGGAGGCGACCGGTATAAGCTACACCGAATTGCTTGACCGCGCCGTGGAGCTTGCCTTTAAGCGCCAGCGCAAAAAATCCACCCTTAATTTCACCTTTGAATCCAATATCCTTTCGGGAGTAAGTCTCGGTGACGGCAAGGGAGCAAAGGGTGCTAAAAACTAGATATGAGCAGGCTGTTGTTTAAATTATTTATAAAAAACTACGCCGAAACAGAAAACCCCAAGGTGCGCGAAGCGTACGGGGTTTTCTGCGGTATTGTAGGAATAATATGCAATCTGTTGCTGTGTACCGTAAAAATAACGCTCGGATCACTCAGCGGAAGCATTTCTATTACTGCAGACGGTTTTAATAATCTGTCGGACATGGGATCATCGGTAATTTCGATGGTCGGATTTCGCCTCGCGGGAAAGCCCGCAGACAGCGACCACCCTTTCGGTCACGGAAGGATGGAATATATGTCGGCTTTTATCGTTGCAGTACTGATAGTTCTTGTCGGATTCGAGTTGCTGACCGATTCGGCAACGGCACTCATACGTGGAGAAAGCGCTCCCGAACACTCACTTTTATCGATACTCGTTCTTGCTGGCTCGGTAGCGGTCAAGCTTTGGATGTTTTTATTCAACCGGCTTGCCGGCAAGCGAATAGACTCACAGGTCCTGCGTGCCACTGCACAGGACTGTATTAACGATGTTATCGCTTCTTCTGTAATATTACTTTCAGTAATTATAAGTATAATAGTTCCGCTCCCCTTTAATCTCGACGCGGTAATGGGCATCGGCGTAGCACTGTTTATCCTTTATTCGGGTCTTTCCACGGGAAAACAAACGCTTGATGATATTCTAGGTCAGCCGGCATCAAAGGAGCTTGCCGAAGACCTCAGACAGACCATAATGTCCTTTGACGGTTTTTTAGGCATACACGACCTTATAATTCATAATTACGGTCCCGGCAGGCAGTTCGCCTCGGTCCATGTTGAGGTGCCCTATGGAAGCGATATCGTACATTATCACGAACAGATCGACCTATGCGAAAAAGTCGTGAAAGAAAGATTCGACATTTCCCTTGTGATACATATGGATCCCATAGATATCCAAAACGAGCACGTTATGAGCACCCGCTCGGCTGTTGAAACAGCGGTAAAGGGAATTGACGAAAGACTTTCAATTCACGACTTCCGTATGACGCCCAAGGGAGAAAACCGCACGAATCTTATATTTGATGTCGTTGTCCCTGCGTCGATCAAATTGTCAGAAAATGAGCTGCAAGAAAAAATTACAGCCGCCGCAAAGGCACTCGACAGCACCTACTGCTGTGTTATAACCTTTGACAGCGAGTTTACAGCTTAGCCACTTTGCTTCGCTCAAGGGCTGTGTTTAACGGATAAAAAAGCAGTACGACCGAAACCGTGTTGCTTATCATATGGATCATATCGTAACTCAGTCCGCTTATTATCCAACTCACACCACAGCCGAATCCGCCCGTTATAAAATACGGTATACTGCAAAGCGTACCAAACAGAATTCCGAATATGGCAGCCACTATCGTATAAATGACGGTGCTGCCGTATTTTCTTATAACGGTTATTATTATCGCAAGTATCGCCCATACATAAAGATAGCACACCCACCATATATGAAAGCCGTAAAGAAAACCCTCTATCATAACGAACACATATATCGGCAAAAGCGAATAGAGACCAAACCAGTGCGCCGCCAATATTATTAGTATTGCTACAGGATGCACGTTGGGTATAAATGCCATTATCTCTTTAAGCACTATCATCAGCGCGGCAAACATCGCAAGTACGGCGATCTCCTTGATGGAGAGCTTCTTTTTATCCGATAGTGTAGGTTGCTTCAAAGCTGTCCCCGTCCTTTATAGGCTGTTCATTCATGCCAACACTTGTCATCTCGCCGTCCTTAGTTATGCACCACCAAGACTGATTAGAATTATAATCGGTGGTTTCGCCGTCAACCGTAAGGTAAAATCCCGATTTATACTCTGCCTCGGTTATAAGCTTTTGTTCAAGTAAGGCATCAGCGAGATACTGCGCATCGGTCTTAAGCGTAAATTCCTTTTCACTTCCGTCGGCGTGTACAACGGTGAACAAAACCGTCTTGTCCCCTTTTTCGGTGTTGGCAGAGAATGTACCCGAAAGGATCAACGCCACAGCCACCAGTACCGCAAGTACGGCCGCTAAAATAACTGCAATTTTGGTGTTCTTTTTCATAAAAAAATCTCCTTGTATCGGTATTAACAGAAAGAGCCGATACAAGAAGAGAATTACAAAAAGACCTTATACTCTGCCATATAAGGTGCATTCGGTAACCGCCAAGAACTCGTGACATCCCGTATCGACGGTCCACAGGTAAGTCTTCCGGCTCGGACATAAACAGCGTTGCCGCCTTCCCGGTTTCCCAGTGGCATATCGGCAAAGCCTGTTCCTCACGGCGACGAGTTCGCCGGGGAATTTCACCCCGTTCCTTATTAAGTTCTCTAAAAGAACGCCCACGGACCTTATTTATCTGTCTTATGGATTATACCATCTAAAACATACGCTGTCAAACTAAGATAAAAAATGTCATTCCGTATCGAATACGGAATGACATTTTTATGTATTTAGAGCGTTTTTAGGAATTTAGCGATCTTGTCAGCGAGGATGCGATAGCCTGCATCGTTAGGATGAAGACCGTCCGGCATAAATTTCTCCTGATACAGCGGAATTTCAGGTTGAAGTCCGCTTGTCTTGTAAAGATCCAGCACCGGCAATGAGTAGTATTCGGCTACTTCACGGATTATATTTACATAGGTCTTAAGCGGAGCGGCATCCTTAGATTTATAACCGTCGCCCCTGAGGCAGTCCTCACACAAACGGTGGAGCGGTGTAATAACCACCTTTTGTGCGTTAGGGAAACGCTCACACACCGTTTGGTAAAGTGTATGTGCCGCTCCCCAGAAGGTTTCGGAAGTACGGTCGTCGGGCGAGCCTATTTCGGCATCACCGTGACCGAAATCGTTAGTGCCTCCGAATATAACAACTATATCTGCATCCTCATCCATCTCAAGCGCACGGGAGCAAAAATCGAGATCATGCAGCGGATTTTCAGACGGAGTTTTCTGTCGGGCATAGCGAGTACCGCCTATTCCGTAATTACGACAAACGGCGCCTTCCTCGCGCGCGATAATATCCGTATATCGGTTTTCGATACAACTTGCGCCCGAGCCCTCGGTAATACTGTCACCTAAAAAATTAATTTTTTTACCTTTAAGTTCCATCACAGAACACCTCTCATTTTATTATTTTATATATCAGCGGGCGTGCGCAAGGCGCATGCTCGCCAAATTTTACCGATTTTAAATACTGCTGACTTGCAGTATTCAGCAAACCTTCGTCATTTGTATAAAGGGTGCAAATCGAATCCCCTTTTAAAACGCGGTCACCGATTTTTTTATTTATAATAATTCCTGCAGAATGATCTATTTTATCTTCCTTAGTTCTTCTGCCTGCGCCCAACAGCATTGCCGCAATGCCAATACCCTCGGCATCCATCTCGGTTATAAATCCGTCACGTTCGCACAGGATATCATACCGAAATTGCGGCTTTTTGAAAAGAAACTCATCATCCAAACAGAGGATGTCGCCGCCCTGCGATTCTATCCATTCGCACATTTTTTTGTATGCCGCGCCCGACTCTACCGCCTCACGCACACGCGCCGCTGCGTCATAATCTTCACCGTACACAAGCGACACCATGTTTTCCGCAAGCGAGAGCGAAACCTCATACAGATCGTTTCTTTTCTCACCGCGCAGTACGGCTGCCGCCTCGGCTACCTCCAACGCGTTGCCGACGGCATTTCCAAGCGGAGCATCCATATTCGTAAGCACCGCCGCCATTTTTCTACCGCACTTTTTCCCTATCTCAACCATATTTCGGGCAAGTTGTTCAGCGTCATTCTCGGACTTCATAAAAGCGCCGCTTCCGACCTTAACGTCAAGCACGATAGATCCCGCGCCTGCCGCCAGCTTTTTACTCATAATGCTGGATGTTATTAGGGGGATATTATCGACAGTTGCGGTCACATCACGCAGGGCGTAAAGCATTTTATCTGCCGGAGTAAGATTTCCCGTCTGCCCGACTATTGCCATTCCCACGCGCTCGACCTGCGACAGAAATTCCTCAGGA
>JAZOCW010000002.1:0-6872 GCA_045596705.1 Acutalibacteraceae bacterium | reverse complement strand
ACATTTCTACAGCTCTATTCGCCTAACGGCGAGTTATATTGCTACACAGTGGTATTCGGCTTTCAGCCGAGTGTTATTTGCTTCGCAAGTTTACGAGCGAATAGAAAATCACTAAACCCGAAGGGTTTAATATCACTTTCGTAAAACGAAAATATCACGCTGACTTTAGTCAGCATATCACTTAACAGACGAAAAGAAAGAGAAGACTCGCCCAAAAAACGAATCTTCTCTTTTCTGCCTCCGTGGGTTTGGGCTACTGCCCAAGTGCATTTGTATTTACAAATGCGATGCTGGTTCTAACTCGATATATTTTATATGCTAAAACAAAAACTTCGCTAACAGCATTACGCTTTTGTTTTTAGGGCTTTGCCGGTTATAAAGATTTATTTGCTCTGCTTTTCAGGCTCTATCGTGGCTTCGGGTGCGACTGCATCTGCCGCAGCTTCTGCTACGGGTGCAGGCTCGGTAGCCTTTTGTCCGAGAATTGCGGGCAGCTGCATGCCTGCCATCGCAAACATCTCATCAAGCGGGGGAACCGACTTCATCATGCCGGAGATAAAGTTTGCAGTAGAGGTCTTTCCGTCGCTGTTCTGACCACCGTCCCAAACAGTAACCTTGTCGATCTTAATGTTCTTAACGGCGTCGACCTGAACGCGCATAAGCTCTTCAAGCTTGTCGGCGATCAGCAGCTTGAGGGCGGCCTCCGCGTCGCCGTTTGCAGACTTGACGATCTCGGCAAAACCTGCTGCCTGCTTTTTGAGTATTTCTTCAACGCCGCGTGCCTCAGCTTCCATCTTAGCGAAGATAGCGTCGGCCTCACCCTTGGCCTTTCTGCGGATCTGTTCAGCCTCGGCCTCGGCCTCAAGCTCCATTTCCTTTTTCCTTGCCTCGGCGCGAACGATAACGTCAGCCTCAAGGGTTGCCTGCTCCTTGTCGCGTCTGGCTTTTTCAGCGGCCTGTTCTGCAGCATATGACTCTTCAAGTGCTTTAGCAGCCTGAGTCTTTTCTGCGGTGGTTGCTATCTTGAGTGCCTCGGCTTCCTTTTCCTTAAGAGCTGCCTCGGACATAGCTATCTTCATCTTAGCCTCGTTTTCACCCTCGATGGCGAGCGAATCGGCTTTCGATACTTCGATTCTCTGTTCCTTCTTAGCGTTTGCCTCACCGATAGAACCCTCTCTGTCTTGCTCGGCAACGCTCTTTTTAGCGTCGTTGATGGCCTTTGCCGCGGCTTCTTTACCAAGTGCGGCTATGTAGCCCGATTCGTCGCTGATGTCGGTTACGTTTACGTTGATAAGGCGAAGACCGATCTTCTTAAGCTCACTTTCAACGTTATCGCTTACCGCGGCGAGGAACTTGTCACGGTTGGTGTTGATCTCCTCAATATCCATCGTGGCAATTATAAGACGTAACTGACCGAAGATGATATCCTTTGATAGCTCCTGTATTTCCGAAAGCTGAAGACCTAAAAGGCGCTCGGCGGCGTTTTGCATAACGCCCGGCTCGGTCGAGATTCCTACAGTGAATCTGGAAGGAACGTCGATTCGGATGTTCTGCTTTGAAAGTGCGTTCTTAAGGTCGACCTGTATCGAAATAGGCGTCAGGTCAAGATACGCGTAGGACTGGAACACCGGAATGACGAATTCTGCACCGCCGTGAATACATTTTGCACTGCGGTTAGTGCCGTCTTTGTTTTTACCGATGGAACCGTAAACTACCATGATCTTATCTGACGGGCATTTTCTGTATCTGGAGCATATCCATATAAGGAACGACACCAGAACAAGCACTACGGCGCAGATTAAAAAGATGATTTCAGGTTGCATAATTTTTCCTCCATTTTATAATTTTATTTTCGTTTAACGACAAGACTGGTCTGTCCGCTCACTCCGACAACGATTATCTCGCAGCCGGTAGGGATAGACTCTGCCTCATCGGTAACGGCATTTCTTTCAACGTATGAGCCCTGAAGCATAATATGTACCTTGCCCTCGCCGGTTCGGGACGGGGGAACTGTGAGGTATACTTTGCCTGCGGCACCCATCGCGTTGCGGTTGTCAGCGGTTCCGTTGCTGCGCAACCCCATGACAGACCGGAATAGATATGCTATAGCCAACATTATGGCAAGGCCGCATAAAACGGCGACCGGCAGGGTAATAAGCAGGTGAATGCCAGCTGTTTGCATAACAACGCCTACCCAACCGAAGACCACAAAAAAGGCGACTATTCCTCTTACGGTAAAGATATGCAGGCTTTCAAATCCTGCAGCGTCGGGCACCTCGGTTATACCGTCCTCACCGAAAATGCCATCGTCTAAATCAGTGTCGGGCATATCTACGTCGATATCGCCGTCCGCACTGTCCTCAAAGCCGAAAAACATAAGCACTGTTTGTATAAGCAGCACTAATGTTGCCGGAATAGCAACACAGTAAAATATCTGTGCCGCCAAACCTAAAGAACCCCACCATTCAATTAATGACATATTGTTTTTCCTTTCTTAATAGTTATTGCAGAGAAGCAAGGATTTCCCTTGCCGAGTCGCGGAGCTTTGACGCCGAATGCGCATACAGCATCACCTGCAATATCCGAATAAGCTTATTCTTAGCTCCTGGCGACCTTTCTTCAAAGTCATTAACCGCATCCTGTGCGCGCTTTAACACGAAGGCTTTGTCAGATGCGTCAATATCGCCATCGGCTATCATATCGACGTATCTGTGGTACAGCTCATCGTCGCTGATAAGATCGTCACTTGCGTCCTCAGGTACACCGCCGATGATATTAATCAAATTGCATATAGCCTCGATCTGTAACGCCTCGCGCAGCATGTTGATAATAACTATCCGCGCAAACTGCTCCCTTGAATAGAGTTTTTTCACAGGTGAAGTGACAAATTTTCGCTTTACCCAGTTCTGTATAAGATACGGTTCAAGACCTGTCATAGCGGAAACCTGTGACAGCGTTATGCCTCCGGCAGCAAAAATACCGTCAAACAACGTTCGTGAATTTCCTTTTTGCAGGGAAAGAGCCTCAATTGTCGTTCCCGGGTAGGTCGTTGCCATCTTCTCGCCTCCGTTTCGATGTGTCCAATATAATATTATCACACGGTCAAGTGATTGTCAAGAACAATCAAACGATTTTATTAAAATATTTGTATGGGGCGTTGTGAATCGTACAAGAGAAACAGTTTGTATATAAGGTAAAACAAAAACGCACAGTACGCTACTGCATACCGTGCGTTTAACATATAAGACTGCTTTGTGCAACCTCGTCGGTCTATTGCTCAAAATATAACGGTGCTATATAAACTCCACCCTGTCCCCATCCGCAATGGGTTATATAAAGCTTTCCGTCGACATTGATTATCTCTGAGGCGTGAGAATCAATGTGACCTACCAGGTTTTCTTCCTTAAAATCAAATGGGTCGCGGCTTGCATAAACAGCGGTATCACAGTATGCTTTACCGTATCCGCCGTATGGTCCGATGAACAGATAATAAGTATCGTCCACCTTTTCAACAAAAGGTGATTCACACGGACCGGCAAAGGTGCCCGAAAGAGGAGAGGTATAAACTATCCGCTTGTTGTTCCAGTGAACAAGGTCGTCGGAGCTGACACAGGCAACGCAGTGGTTGCCGCCTTGAGGTGTGCTGTTGCAGGTATAGTACATGATCCATTTGCCGTCCACACGCAGTATCATCGGGTCGCGGGCATCAAATCCGTCAACTACCAGGGGGTTTTCAGGGTGTTTTGTCCAGTTGTAAAGATCTGTAGAAGTGGCGAGATGTATTCTGTATTTGTCGTGCCCTTGAAGACTGCCGGCACAGTAGAACATATAATATAAGCCATCGTGTTTTATGACGTGGGGCGCCCAAAAATGCAATTCATTATGCTCGGTCTCTGCGCAGAGAGGGAAAGGAAGCTTTTCAAACGGAACCGAAAGCAGATCCGTACTTAAAGCATGCGCACAAAACTTCTCGTCTAACGCCTTTGCAGGCTCGGCGTGGGTTATGCCAAACAGGTGCCAGCCGTCTTCACCCTTGACGATGGTGTGATCGTTTATGTACCACGGCTCAGCTTCGCCGATGCTCGGGTCATATATTTTCTTAAACTCACCGGTAGATATTTTCATTGCATATAGCCTCCTTTAAGATATAGAAATATTAGGAAGGGATAACAGCTTTTTATTTGCAGCTAAGACTAAAAAACACAAGGTTTTATTAGTAAAAAAGGTAGGTATGATTTTATTTGTTAAATAAATGATAATAATACAGCGGCAAAGCGCTCCAACCATGGCAAAGAGAACCGGCATTATTAAAGTCGGATTCACCTTTTATTGTCTCCCAAAAGCTTGTGGCCCCGTTATCTAACATATATCCGTAAGTTTGACGGATTTCGTTTAAGATGTAGTCTTTATTATCAGGGTCGGCAGCCAACAATGCATCATATTTATAAACGAGCATTGAAAGCGAGGCTTCAATTAGGGTTTTGTCTTCCTTAAGTGCTTTTGCCGTGCGTTCATCACCAAGACCTATCAGTAGCGCAAAGGAATTGCCAAGTTGTGATTTAAAACGGCGATCATCCGAACGAAGTACAAAATTACCGTCGTTTTCGTCAAAGAACTCGTCGTTTATTGCTTTTTTAACCGTCTCAAAATCGCAGTCAAACTCGACATCTGCCATCTCACATAATTCGATGAACATTTGTCCCGAGTATACGAATGCACAGTTAAGCAATAGAGGGTAATAGTCGCAAAAGACTTCTTGTGTAGGTGTTGGTATGCGGTCGGCGCTGCCGTCGGTCCACTCGAAGAAGTTCCAATATGGGTTTTCAAATGATTTTATAAGACCGTTGGCTTCGATCCTGCTCTTCAGATTTTGCATAATACCAAGCATCGTTGGCATAGTTGACTTTAAAATAGATTTATCACCGGTATGCTTGATGTACTCATAAACTTCTACAGGATACATAACCGAGAAAAACGGAATAGCCGGAGTATTTACAGATGGATATGTAAGCTCTAAAAATCCGTCAAACTTGGTGCCCTTTGCAATGAATTCAAGATTTGCGCGTTGGAACTCAGTTTCGCTAAAAGCATAATAGCCGCAAAGCATTTGGTTGCGAGAATCGAGTACGTAAAGTGCCTGCTCACGCCAAGGGGTGTCCTCATAGTGCATATTCATACAAAGACGCAGAGTGCGGACACAGGTGTCATATATCCTTTGGTCTAATTCATTTTCGAGTTTTAACGGTGTTTCGGTAAGAGGATAGACATACGGTAAAATGCCGATCGTCTCAATCTCAGCACCTTCGGGCAGCAACGCTTGTATATATCTGCCGGAAATTCTTGTAAAGAAGTTGCTAAACTCGTGTATTCCGCCACTTAGCTCAAAATCAAGCGAAAAGTTTCTGCCGCCAATAATGTAGCGAACCTGTCCGTCGGCAATGTGCTGACCGTAAGCGATCTTTACCGTGCAGTTATTTTGAGCTTTGATTTTTACATATAAGTAACCTGCTGTTTCACGACCGAGATCATAAAGGTGTTTATTATCGTCAATAAGATTACCCTTCATAAATTGCTGAGGTATCGTCTTTTTTACAGGTCGCGGCTTTAGGTTATAGCTGATATCACACTCTACACAAGGAATATCACAAGAGTAATCGCCCACGCGCATATTAGCGGCAAAACCAATTTGTTCCGTTATCTTGCGTGTTGTGTGCTGAATATAGCGGTTGTCGTAACCGCCCATTATACCCGCATGACTGTACGTCTCAGTGACCCCGTCAATATTAAGCGAATATATAACCCCTGCACCGTCGGCAATATGTATATGAGAGTTAATTCCCTCGTACCTTGCCGTAAGGGTAAATACGTTTTTGCCTTTAATACAAAGAGAGGTTATGTCGATCTCGTCATAGTATTTGTGTTGAGGATAACCTGCAAACTGACCAAACGATGCAAGCTTTCCGTTAATATACAAAACATAGTCCATTTCAGCACAAACAGAAAAGGTTGCGCAAGAGCCGTCAAAGAAAAAAACTTCTTCAAAAACGGCGTATTCATTAGGCTGCGGTGAGTCGTTTAGCCATATCCATTTAGCTCTCTTATCGATCATATTACACTCTCCTCGCTTTTGCTTCAGTATAACAAACAAAGGTTCCTTTTTCAATAATTATTCGCCTTTTTTTAAAATATAGAACGCATAATATTAGAAAGGCGTTTCAATTTGTATCGGATCAACAAAAAATCCTCATCCACCAAATGGTGAAGGAGGATTTTTTAAAAGTAGCAGCGCTATTTGATGTGTTTTATGCCTTCTGTAGCGCGCGTTGTTTTTTGTTGGCTATAAGTTTCGAGTTCAATCAACAAACTCATAGTTGAACGGAGAACTGCTGTGAGCCCGGTATTGTTTGTTTCTTTCTAATATTTCTCGCATTTTTTCAACAGAACCCTTTAGTTCATCAGCAACAGTTTTACTACCTTTCACGATAATAAAATCACATTTGATATTAACGTTAATTTCATCCCAAAAAGCGCTCCAATTTTTTCCGTATCCGTTCTGTAAATTTAAGCCGCCTTTTATTCTTTCGTGTAGTTCCATTAAATATTTGCAGTTTGTTAAATCAATCGTTGCTTTTTTAATATTTCTTACCTTCTTATACGATTTCATAAAACGTGTGATAATGGTCATATGTTACAAAAACCAAGCCATCGCTGGACCACAGTATGCGATGGAGGTTTCGTCTGCCTTGGATATAGTTTATTTATAACGCACATAATCATAAAAGGCAACAGATAAATTTCAAACCGTAAGAACTTTTTTTGATTTAAATAATCGCTCAGTGACACGGTAACACCAAAGTGTATTGGCGTCAAAA
>JAZOCW010000001.1:0-11164 GCA_045596705.1 Acutalibacteraceae bacterium | reverse complement strand
ACGATACAAATTAGTAGAGGGTGCCGAGTATCCTTTGCCCGAAAAAGATAAGATGAAAGTTGAAATCCGCTCGGTTACACAGGAAGGTGACACCGTCAAAGCCGAAGTGTATGTTGACCATCATACCGTTACGGTTGTCAGCGGTGGTGAACCCGTCATCGCACATGCAAGCAACAGCTATTCCGTTGCCGGCGACTCGGTTCACGAAAGCTGGTGCCTGAAGTTTACCATTGAGAAGGAATAAGGCTCTTGGCATTATCTTGACGAGGCTCTTCAAAAAATTAAAAACGTAATATCAGCGAAAGCTGAAAAATAAAGGAGATTTTATTATGAATAAGAATGAACTCATTTCTGCTGTTGCAGAAGCAACCGGTATTTCCAAGAAGGACACTTCTGCCGTAATCGGTGCAACTCTTGATAAGATTGCCGAAGCGATGGTAGCCGGCGATAAGGTACAGCTTGTTGGCTTTGGTACTTTTGAAACTCGTGAGCGTGGTGAACGTACCGGAAAGAATCCTCGCACAGGTGAGGAAGTTAAAATTGCCGCTTGCAAAGCTCCCGCTTTCAAGGCTGGCAAGGCTCTTAAAGATGCAGTGAACAAATAAATATAGTATTAGAAAAGCAAGCAGAAGGCACTTCACTCCGTTGAGGTGCCTTTTGAAATATATTGGGAGGAGGTGATGAAAATGGGCTACCGAAAAATTGTTATTGACGGTGTGGAATACAAACTGACGCCCAAATGGTATAAAGAGTATTTGTCGGCATGTGAACTTATGAAAGAGGCGAAAGAAACCGATGTGAAGAATCTTGATAAATCCGAACTTGTTGATATACGTGATGTAAAGATAGACAGTAAAAAACCATATCTTATTCGCATAATAAGTTATATCAATCAAGTTAGGAATCCGTATTGTTATCGCGTTGGCGATGTAGTAGTTAGGGTTTCCTACGCAGGAAAAGACAAAACCTTGACGGATTCCTTTACCGAAATGATTTCCTCTATGTAAAAATAGAAGAAATCGTCAGGAGGTGATATTTAGGCCTCTTTCAACGTAATAAATTATTATATCGATTGCATCTAAATGCGAATAAATTTATGAAAAATTTTTCTCTCTTTTTCTGTACAAAAAGAAAAATTTGTGGAAAACGGGCTCATAATTTCCATAAAAAGAGTGATACTAATACCAAGCAAATTCACAAGCAAAATTTGCAAAAAAGGACTTGGGACGGGTTGTTACTGCGAAAACGCTGAAAACCCGCATAAACACTGACTTTTTTGCAATTTTTTCTCTTTGTGTTTTTGTATCGCGGAAAATTTTGATACAAAAACACAAAAAAACAGGTGCTTGTTTTTCGCAAAATCAAAACCCCGAAAACCCGCATAAATACTGGGTTTTTGGCACTTTTAGAGTAGAGAAAAGGAGTTAAAATATGAAAGCAACAGGTATAGTTAGGCGCATAGATGATTTAGGCAGGGTGGTTATCCCCAAAGAAATCAGAAGAACAATGCGCATCCGTGAGGGAGACCCGCTTGAAATTTATACCGATGCGGGCGGTGAGGTGATATTTAAAAAATATTCGCCGATAGGTGAACTTTCGACCTTTGCGGCACAGTATGCCGATGCGCTGATCAAGGGGACTCAGCTCGCTGTTATAATCTGCGACCGCGACCGTTGTGTTGCGGCGGCGGGTATTTCCAAAAAAGAGGTGCTTGAGCGCAGAAATTCTCTCGCGCTGGATGACATAATGCAGTCGCGCAGGCTTTTTACCGCCCGTGCGGGAGAGAAGACCTCGGCGCTTGATGGGGTCGACCGAAGCATTTGCCTTGCCGCTCCTATTCTGTCGGCGGGCGATGTGACCGGAGCGGTCGTAATGCTTGAAACAGAGGCATCCGCTATGCCGAATGAAACCGATATAAAGCTGATTCAAGTCGCCGCCGGGTTCTTAGGAAAACAGATGGAAGAATAAAATAAAACGGTCGGGAAACCGACCGTTTTTGTGTTAATATAATTCATAAAAAGTTTTTAAAATATCTTTCCGACATAATATTCTTTCTCTGTCGATCTACGTTTTTCGAAATTATTATATTCTTCTTCAGACATTAAGTTATAATTGAAAAAACTCTTTACATCTGTATAAGGCAATTCTTCCCCGAAATTTTTCATTACCTTGACATAGCATTTTATAAGGTTCGAAGTAGTTACGGCAGAAAAATGCGGGTCGGTTTCGGAGTCATTGACTACTTTATACAGGGAATTTTCAATATAATCCTCTGTAAAACGAAGCAGATACATCAGTTCTTCCTTAATGTTGGTATCCATATGTTTCTCCTCGGTTTTTAATAATGTTTGATTGCGTGTAAGAAGGACTCATTTATCAAGCCAAAAAGCTATGACATCGCCGGTACTGCCCTGTATTTTAATGTTAATACCTCCGCCTTTAACAGAAATATTTGGTGAAGGTGGTTTTGAAGCGCCGTGTACTGTCCAGGTGTCGACGTTTGAATTATAAGAAGCAGTAAGCGGCTCTTTGCTTTTGATATACTCTTCGTCATATATTTCAATAAATATTTGCTTTGCTTTTGATATGGCATCATCTGAGTTTTCGATGGTACCGACACACCTGCCCTTTGTAGCTTGGTCAACTTTTTCTTTATAGGCTTGCGGGTTTAAATTACTTGAATTATCATCCGGCTTTGCAATAAAATATATTCCCACCGCTGCTGAAAGCAGCAGAACAAATGAGGTAATGTAAATCAATAGTTTTTTCATGTGCATCCCTCCGTTTCCGCTATACAAATTATACCACTATATAAAATATAATAATAGTTACATTTTTGTTGGATAAAAAAGTCTTGATTTTAGCTCAGGGCTGTGTTATACTTTCTATGTTAAGATGTTAGAGAAAGTGAGTGGGGCAACCCGCTCACTTTTCATTCTACGGACAGGAAGGTGTTAAAATGGCATCAAACACAGCGTCAAGGGTTGAGGCGCTTATTGCCCCGACAGTCAGCCAAATGGGGTACGATTTGTGGGATGTGCGCTTTTTAAAGGAGGGTGCGTCGTGGTATCTGCGAGTTTATATCGATAAGCCGGAGGGAATCGATATAAACGACTGTACCGATGTTTCGCATGCGGTAGACGCAATACTTGACGAGGCAGATATTATTGCTCAGTCCTACTATTTTGAGGTTTGCTCGCCCGGAGTTGAGCGCGAGCTGACCAGAGCCGAGCATTTTGAGAAGATGACGGGCAGAGAGGTTATAGTGCACCTTATCCGTCCTGTCGACGGCGAACGCGATTTTTGCGGAACGCTGTCAGCGTTTGACGGCGGGGTCAAGATCGTCCGCGACGGCGCTGATATGTATTTCGAAAAAGGCACATATACTTCAGTAAAACTAAACGATATGATATAAACCGGGAGGAAAAGGGAAAAATGAATACCAAGGAATTTTTTGAAGCGCTTAAAGTAATGGAATCGGAGAAGGGTATCCCCGCTGAGTTCATTGCCGAGAAGATCGCATCGGCTATCGTTACTGCAGTTAAAAAGGAGTACGGCTCGCGCGAGATCGTATTCTGTGAGATCGACTGTGAGAAACACAAGTTCAGCGTTTATGTTAAGAAGAACGTTGTTGAGGAGATCGAGGACGAATACGCAGACATTTTGCTTGAGGACGCACTCAAGCACAGCAAGCGTTCCAAGATCGGCGGAACTGTAAACATCAAGCTTGATACCAAGCAGTTTGGCAGAATCGTTGCCCAGACCGCAAAGCACGTTATCCGTCAGGGAATACGCGATGTTGAGCGCGATCAGACTCTTGCCGAGTTCCAGAGCCGCAACCGCGAGCTGGTGACCGCGGTCGTTCAGCGTATCGATCCTAAGACCGGCAATGCTTCTCTCTCCATTGGCCACAGCGAAGCAATGCTTCCCAAGCTTGAACAGGTTCCGGGCGAGGAGCTTAAAGAGGGCGACCATATCAAGGTTTACATCGTTGACGTTAAGGATAGCGAGAAGGGCCCCAAAGCGATGCTGTCACGCACACATCCGGGTCTTGTAAAGAGGCTGTTTGAAAACGAGGTCCCCGAAATCTATGACGGCACCATCGAAATTAAGTCTATATCACGTCAGGCAGGCTCGCGTACTAAGATGGCGGTTTGGTCCGAAAACAGTGAGATAGACGCTGTCGGCGCCTGCATCGGACCGAAGGGTGCCCGCGTTAATAAGATAGTAGAAGAGTTGTCGGGCGAGAAGATCGACATCGTTAAATACTCCGACGATCCTGTGGAGTTTGTTTCCGAGGCATTGTCTCCTTCTAAGGTAGTCGGTGTTGAGATAATCAGTGAAGACCCGCGCAGCTGCCGTGCCACCGTGCCGGATTCTCAGCTGTCGCTTGCGATAGGCAACGGCGGACAGAATGTTCGTCTTGCAGTTAAGCTCACGGGCTGGAACATCGACATCCGTCCCGAAAGCGGATTTTACGGCGAAGATACCGCCGAGGAATAAGGTGATTTTATGAAACCCGCAAAGACACCCCTGCGTATGTGCGTCGGCTGTGGCGAGATGAAGCCTAAAAAGGAGCTTCTGCGCGTGGTAAAGACCGCCGAGGGAGAAATACTTATCGACAAAACCGGAAAACAAAACGGGCGCGGCGCATACATCTGTAATGATGTTAACTGTCTTAAGAGCGCACAGAAGGCGCGCCGATTTGAACGCTGTTTTTCCGCCAAAATACCCGATGAGGTTTTTTTAGCACTTGAGGGGGAGCTGCAGTAGTATGGAACAAAAGCTACGCGCTCTGCTGGGTTTTGCCAGAAAGGCAGGAAAGCTTGCCGTTGGCACCGAGGCGGTTAAAGAATCGATAAAACGTAACCGTTCACAACTGGTGCTCATAGCGGCAGACATTTCGCAAAAAAGTGCAAAGGAAATAAATTTTGCCTGCCAAAAAAACAATATAAGATCTGAAGTTATCACACTCGGCATAGACGACATTACACAGTCGATAGGCACTCGCGCCGGAATACTGTCCGTTGAGGACGGCGGATTTGCGAATGCCATAGCCGAAAATTTACAATAGGAGGATATGCCCATGATGGTTAAATACAAGGTCAGCGACTTAGCAAAGGATTTCGGTATGCAATCGAAGGATTTGGTTGCTCTGCTTGCCGACAAGCTGGGGATAAATAAAAAGACCGCGTCCTCTCTCGAACCGGCTGAGCTTGATATGGTTTTTGATCTGATCACTTCACAGAATCAGGTCAAGAGCTTTGATGCATATTTTGAGACGGGTGCAAAAGCCCGCGAGGAGGCCGCTCGTGAGAGAAAGGCCGAAAAGGACCGCAAGCTTGCGGAACAAATGGCTATTCTTGAACAGCTCAAGGCAGCACAGGCAGCTGCCGAGGCAGAAAAAGAGGCGGCGAAGAAGCCTGCTGCAAAACCCGCGCCTAAGGCAGAAAAGCCTGCCGCAAAGGTAGAAAAGTCTGCACAGAAGCCCGAAGAAAAGAAACCCGAGAAGAAGGCAGAAACACCTGTGCAAAAGCCTGAGAAAAAGGCCGAGCCGGAGATATTGGTTGCTCCGCCCAAGAAAAAGAAGGTTCCGGGAGAGGCTCCCAACCGCGGACCGGCGCAAATTCGTCACGTCGATACCCGCAGCTCGAACGTGGATATTGAGAGATATAATGAAAAATACGAAAATATTGCTCCTGCAAATACTATGCATGATAATATGCAGCGCAAGCAGAAGATCAAGCAGAAGTCGCAGGATTATCACCGCCCGAAGGGTGCAAAGCGCGAGACCGAAGCGGACAAATTACGCAGACTTCAGCTTGAGCGCATAAAGAAGACTCCCATAACCGTAACCGTCGGCGACGAAATAACGGTTGGCGAGCTTGCCGCCGCTATGAAAAAGACTGCGGCAGAGGTCATCAAGGAGTTGCTTAAGCTCGGTATGATGGCGACTGTTAACCAGGTTATTGATTACGATACCGCCGAGATAGTTGTTACCGAGATGGGCGCAAAGATCAAAAGGGCTGTTGTAGTCACTATCGAAGACAGGATCATAGACGATACCGAGGATACCGCAGAGAGCCTGCGCCAGCGCGATCCGATCGTTGTTGTTATGGGTCACGTTGACCACGGTAAGACCTCCCTGCTTGATGCTATTCGTCATACCGCGGTTACCAACACTGAGGCGGGTGGAATTACCCAGCATATCGGTGCATACCGTGTTAACTGTAACGGCAGTGATATCACATTCTTAGATACTCCCGGACACGCCGCATTTACCGCAATGCGTCAGCGCGGCGCACAGTCGACCGATATTGCGGTTCTGGTCGTTGCCGCTGATGACGGCATAATGCCCCAGACTATTGAGGCTATCAACCATGCTAAGGCGGCTGAGGTTTCGGTAATCGTCGCAATTAATAAGATGGATAAGCCGGAGGCAAATCCCGACCGCGTTATGCAGCAGCTTACAGAGCATTCTATCGTGCCCGAAGAGTGGGGCGGTGATGTTATCTGTGTACCCGTTTCCGCAAAGACCGGCGAGGGTATCGACAAGTTGCTTGAGAATATACTGCTTGTATCCGAAATGCTTGAGCTTAAGGCTAACCCCGACCGCCGCGCTAAGGGCGTTGTTATCGAGGCTCGCCTTGACAAGGGCCGCGGTCCGGTTGCTACGCTGCTGGTACAGACAGGTACACTTCGCACCGGAGATATAATCGTTGCCGGAACGGCTGTAGGACGCGTCCGTGTTATGTCTAATGAAAACGGTATTGAGCTTAAGGAAGCCGGCCCGTCGGTACCGGTTGAAATTACCGGTCTTGCTGAAACACCGGCTGCAGGCGACGGATTTGATGCCGTATCGGATGAGCGTCTTGCACGTCAGCTGGTTGAACAGCGCAAGCAGAAGGCAAAGGACGAGGAATTCAGCCTGACCCAGAAGGTAACACTCGATAACCTCTTCAGTCAGTTGAACGAGGGCGATCTTAAGGACCTCAACATCATCGTCAAGGCCGATGTTCAGGGCTCTGTTGAGGCGGTCAAGACCAGCCTTGAAAAGCTTTCTAATGACGAAGTACGCGTTCGTGTTATTCATGGCGGCGTAGGTGCTATAAACGAGTCCGACGTAATGCTTGCCGGAACATCGGGTGCCATTATCGTAGGATTTAATGTCCGTCCCGACAGCGTTGCAAAGACAAGCGCAGAGCGTGACGGAGTAGATATTCGCACATATCGCATAATTTATGACTGCATTGAAGAGATCGAGGCTGCGATGAAGGGTATGCTTGCGCCCAAGTTCCGCGAGGCGGAGATGGGAACCGTTGAGGTGCGCGACACCTACAAGATCTCAAGCGTCGGCACTATTGCCGGATGCTATGTAACCGGAGGAAAGGTAACCAGAAACTGCCTTATCCGCGTAGTGCGTGACGGCATAGTGCTTGCCGAGGATAAGATCGCTTCACTGCGCCGCTTTAAAGACGACGTTAAAGAGGTTGCTTCAGGTTATGAATGCGGTATAGGACTTGAAAAATTCTCAGATGTCAAGAACGGAGACATCTTTGAGGCGTTTATTATGGAGGAGTACAGAGACTAATGGCAGGTTATAAAATCGACAGAATAGCTTCCGACATAAAGCTTGCATTGTCGGAAATGTTCCGCGACCTTAAAGACCCGCGTATAAGCAGTTTGCTCAGCATAGTTAAGATAAATGTTTCGGGCGACCTTTCATATGCCAAGGTATATGTAAGCGCAATTGAGGGAAAGTCAGCGACTGAGGAATCGGTAAAGGGACTTAAAAATGCGGCGGGATACCTTCGCAGAGAGCTGGGAAGCAGACTGTCGCTTCGCAAGGTGCCTGAACTGCGTTTCGTCGCAGACGATTCGATCGAGCAGAGCGCTCACATTTCGCGTATTATAAATTCCCTGCCCGAAACACAGGACGGAGGAACGGCCGATGATTAAATCACAGAGGCTTAATGTTGAGGCGGTTTGCGAATATCTTCGCGAACACGACGATTATCTGATATTGACCCACGCTCTGCCCGATGGCGACACGCTGGGTTCCGCATATGCTCTTTGTGCGGGACTGATAAAGCTTGGGAAAAAAGCAAAGGTAACTTGTGCTGACAAGATACCTGCACACTACGGCTACTTCACTTCAAAGGTGGAGTTTCCGCAGTTTAAGGAAAAGACCGTAATATCTGTAGATGTAGCAGACAGCAAACTGCTCGGCAAGCTGGAGGAACCTACTGCGGGCAAAATAGAGCTTGCGATAGACCACCATGTTTCCCACCGCGATTTTGCAAAAAGACTTTATCTGGATGCGCAAAGTGCGGCAGCGAGCGAATGTGTTTATGACATTTTGACAGAGTTGGGTGTTGAACCGGATAGAGTTATGGCAGAGGCGCTTTATACCGGTATTGCAACCGATACAGGCTGCTTTAAGTTTTCCAATACCACGCCCCGAACCCATATAATAGCGGCAAAGCTTATGGAATACGGTATCGACTTTTCGGAGATCAACCGCATAATGTTTGACACCAAGTCCAAAGCCCGAATGGAAATAGAAAAAGCAGCACTTGGAAGTGTCGAGCTTCACTTTGATGAGACCTGTGCTGTTATGGCTGTTACCCGCAAGATGATGAAGGACAGCGGATGCAGTGATGCCGATATGGACGGCATTACTGCCATACCTCGTTCTATAGAAGGGGTGCTTGTCGGCGTTACCATCCGCCAGCGTCAGGGTAAGAATTGGAAAATATCTATGCGGTCATATCCACCCGTTGATGTTTCAAAAATTTGTTCCAAGATGAACGGCGGAGGACATACCTATGCTGCCGGCTGTGAATTGAACGGAACACTTAAACAGGTGAAAACCGAAATACTTAAACACGTAAAAAAAGCACTGGAGGACTCAGGTGCAGGGAATAATACTTCTAAATAAACCAAAGGATATGACTTCGTTTGGTGCTGTTGCCGCCGTAAGGCGAATATGCGGCACCAAACGGGTAGGACACACAGGCACTCTTGACCCACTGGCCGAGGGTGTTTTGCCTGTTTTGGTAGGCAGGGCTACTGCGTTGTCTTCTTATATAACCGACGGCGAAAAAAGCTACACCGCCAAGGTGCGGTTAGGACTTACGACCGATACAGAGGATATAACTGGGAACGTACTTTCGCAGAACGCGGTTTCGGTTACAGAAGAACAACTTAAAGATGTGGTGTCGGATTTTTTGGGCGAACAGCAGCAGATACCGCCTATGTATTCTGCCATAAGCCGTGACGGAGTTCGGCTTTATAAGCTCGCCCGTCAGGGCATCGAAGTTGAACGCGAGGCGCGGAATATAACAATATATGATATTGCTTGCCGCGACTTTGACAAAGCGGAGTTTTATCTGGATGTTACCTGCTCTAAGGGGACGTATATCCGTTCGCTTTGCCGTGACATAGGCGGTGCGCTTGGTTGCGGTGCGGTAATGACCGAGCTTGTCCGTACGGCATCCGCCGGATTTTCGCTCAGCGAAACCGTCAGCCTCGATGAACTAACCCCCGATAATGTAAGGGAACACCTGCTGCCTGCTGATAGGGCATTACAAAAGCTGCCGCAACTGAACATAACCGAAAAACAGGCTGTGCGTTTTTCAAACGGCGGTGAGCTTGATATTATCCGCACAGGACTGAAAGACCCAATAGACGGAACGTTGCTTCGGGTCAAGTTCGGCGAGGTATTGCTCGGCATCGGTCGTGTCGACTGTGAAAAGGGACAGATAAGGGTGGCTTGTGTTATAAACGATAAGAACGGGAGTGACTCCATTGACTGATACAGCATTGGCTCTCGGTAGTTTTGACGGACTTCATATAGGACATATGCAGGTGCTGCGCAGTGCGCTCCGGTCTGCTCGGGCAATAGCGGTCATGTTTGATGTCCCGCCTGCGATGGCTGAATCAGATAACCGTGAATTACTGCTTAGCATAGAGGAAAAACACCGCGTTTTACAGCAGATGGGCTTTGAACTGGATGTACTTGACTTCTGTACGGTGCGTGGTATGTCCGCTTATGAGTTCCTTTCTATGCTTAAACTTAAATACGCTCCTAAAAAGATCTGTTGCGGCTATAATTACAGATTCGGTCGCGGCAAGGAGGGTACTGTCGAAACGCTAAAAGCCTTTTGTGAACAAAACGGCATTTCTCTTTGTGTTACTCCTGCGGTGACTGCAGGCGAAGAGAGCGTGTCATCAAGCCGTATCCGCACCCTTATAAAAAACGGAGATATAAAAAAGGCTAATATACTGCTCGGATACCGCTTTTCGGTTTTCGGCATAGTAGCCCACGGGGATGAGCGCGGCAGGACCATCGGTTTCCCAACCGTTAATTTCCCGTATCCCGACCTTTGTGAGGCGCGCCACGGTGTATATGCGGCATACTGTAATATTGATGGGGTAGGCTACAGCGCGGTGTGCTATATCGGCCGCCGACCGACCTTTTCGGTCGAGAGTACGGTGTGCGAGACACATATTATAGGTTTTAGCGGAAATCTGTACGGTAGAGAGCTGAAGATCGAGCTTGACCGATACATTCGCGCAGATATGGTTTTCGCTTCTAAAGAGGAATTAAAGGAACAGATAGAAAAAGATATTGCCTTTGCGGCAAAATAAAACACCTTTGACAATGTCAAAGGTGTTTTTGCTATTCTTCCAATGCTTCGGCAAGCTGTTCCCATTCTGCCATTACGGCAGTAAGCTCCTCTTGCGTTTGGGTGAGCTTTTCCTGCAACTCGGAAAGCTTAATATAATCGCTTATGTTTTCTTCCTTTACAAGCTCTTCTTCGATCTCATATGTGAGATTTTCTAAAAATGCTATTTTTTCTTCTGCCTTTTTAAGAGCGCGCTCGCGTTTTGCACGCTCCTTGGCAGGGGTAGTATAGGTCTTTTTTTGTTTCGGCTCGCAGACCTTGGCAGACTCGGCAGACGGAGCGATGTGTGACGCCTCGTACTGTTCATAGCCGTATTCATAAAAGCTTGCGCCGCCGCCCTCAAAGCAGAGCAACTTGTCTGCCAGCTTTTTTACAAAATAACGGTCGTGCGATACGAATATAAGGGTTCCGCTATAGGAAGACAGCATTTCTTCAAGCGTCTCCTTGCCGATTATATCCATATGGTTGGTAGG